>JAGGXH010000053.1 GCA_021163145.1 Candidatus Aenigmatarchaeota archaeon
ATCTTATATAATCTTTAATATCATCATTATTTTTATCTGTTTTAAGTTGCTCTAGTCCTTTGATAATATATTTATTAAGAATGGTCATTGTTATCACCAAGATTCTCTAAATTTTGTAGTGTTATTATAAATTTATCTATTGTTTCAGGTGTTAAATTGTCAAGATTATACTTAATTTTTTCTAAGCAAGTATTTTCAAATTCTTGTTTTTCTTTATTAAGTTCATCCCTATATTTTCTGATATTTTCTATTATATCACTTAGATAATCATCAACTTTTCCTTTTTGTATAATTATTTGTTTATCTGTTTCTTTTACAATATTGTATGACTTCTCAGTTAATATGTTATCAATATCTTTTTCCTCTATAGAGTCAATTGGTTTAGACAATACTCTCTCTAAAGCATCTTTTTTATTATTTTTTTCAGGCATATTTACAGCATCTTTTTTATGTTTATTTTTGTATATTTCATATAATCTTCCAACTTGTTCTTTAGAAATATTATCTCCAGCAATTTCATACAACAATATTGCATTATCAAAATCATTTTTCTCAACAGCACTATCTGCAATTTCAAGTATTACGTCTCTATATCTGTCTATATCACTAGAAGGTATTTTTCTAATAATTTCTATTTTTCTATTATAATTAATAGTATTTCCTTTAAGCTTTAGTTTTAATTTTTCTTTTGATGATTCAGATACTTCTTCATTAACTTCAGATAATAAGACTGCTCTAAAATCATATTTTTCTTTAAGTTCTCCATCAGGATAATCTTTTATTGCTTCTTCTATTAATTTTGATAAATCTGGGCTATTCTCCTTTTTCTTGATTAATTTAGAATCAACATCCTTTTTTGCTTCTTCATATAATAAGTTGATATTGTGTAAATAAATATTTCCAATATCATCATATATTGCTTTAAATATTCTTGACTCTTTACCTGCTTTTTCAATAGTTTTAATTATACTAATATAATATTCTGCTTTTTCTATAATTGTTTTATCTATTTCAAATCTGCTTGAAAGTGAGCCACTTCTATAAAAGAATTTCATATCACTCATGAATCTTGTCTGAAGATCTTGTAAATCATAATTGTGATCAGGTTTAACATTAAAATGTTTAATCAATTTTTCCTTTATTCTTCCTACAAGACTACTCTCATCACTCTTTATTTTATCTAATTTTGAAACATATCTTTGTCTTATCTCATCTAAATTTTTTGCATATCCATCTACTAATGGCCTTTCTTCTATAAGTCCTAATATTATATCAACAGTCGTTGCTTTTGTTTTTAGTTCTTCAATTTCTTTTTTGAAATCAATACCAATATTTTCTAATTCAGATAGATAAGATTCTGTTACACTCAACTCCTTTTTTATTTCTTCTGATTTTTTTTCTATTATTGCTCTATAATTTTGTGGCATGTAATCAACCTTTAGTGATATGTAACCTCACTTACCATTTCTTTTACCATTTTTTCTAATATCCTAATCGACTTTAAGTTATCATTAATTTCTTCCAAATATATCTCAAACAATTTTTTAGCATTGTAAGGATTGGAATATTCTTCAAGATATCTTATTTTTCCTTGTGAAGATTTCTTCATTTTCTCAAATATTATTTTCTCATTTTTCTTTGCTTTTATCATTGCATCAATTCTTTTTTTGTGTGTTTCTTTGGGCATTTGTTCTTTACTAGTTTCTAATTGTTGTAAAGTTTTGTCTATATTCTCAATACGGTCATCACATTTTTCAGAATATGCTTCTAAACGAGTCATATAATAGCCAACAACAGGTTCAGAAAATTCCTTGCTTGTAATATATGACCATTTTAACTGTTTAAGTGCTATTGTATCATCATCAAAAAAATCTAGACCAGATTTATATATATCTTTTAATTTACTATCTTCAGATAACTCATATAATGCTTGTAATATATTAATATTAGTTGGATCTATTTCAAATGCTTTTTTTAAATCCTTCATGCCACTGTCTATGTTTCCAGATTTTGCTTCTGAATATCCTTTTACATATATTATTTCTGCTAATCTTGACCTAGGATCAGTATAAAATGTAAGATACTTGTCTGAACTGTCTTCATATTCTTCCAATGATTTGTCTGCATATACTATTGCTTCATCATAATTTCCAAGTACCATACTTAATTCTGCACAAATATCAACATGAGTATTTGTTCTTTTAATTCTTTCTAGCATTCTTTTTGCATATTCTTTATATCTAGTATTATTTTTAGCAACCTCGACAAGTTCACTAAGATAAAATCCGGAAAGTGGAATCAAAAAATTATTTTTTTCTAAATTTTCTATTATAGCTGGTGCTGTTTTCACAAAATGTTTTCTAATATTTCTTCTCATATTGTCATCAAATAAAATGCCCAAATCAACTGCTTTTTGCTTTATATCATGTGTTAATAGATTTATATAAGCAATTGCTTCATCTCTTAAACTTTCATCGCTTTCAATGTCAAATTTTTTATCTGTATCACCAATCTGATACCTATATGCACCATCTAATACTCTTCCAAATGTTCCATAGTTTGATTCTAAAATTACTTCTCCAGCTTCTCTTATTTCTTTATAAGTTGCATATGGGCCCATTCCATTAATTAATGCAGCTCCATATGCTAATCTAAGAACAGATTTTTCTATTTTTCCTTGAGCAGCTGTTCTACTTGATATATATGCAAGACCAAGCCCTTCTCTTTCAGGAATTGTTTCCCAATAGGTGCTACTCTTTAGGCCTTCTATAATTTCTTTTCCTTCTAATGATCTTGCTGTATGTACCATTCTATGAAACAGTGTTTTACTTGCAAGACCTATTCCCCAATTATCTGGATGTTTAATATCGGGTACCATTGCGTCAAATTTTTCTGGGTGAAGATAATATTCTTTTTTCTTAACTGCAAAATGAACTTCCCTTTCAATACCATTGTCTTGATAGACCTTATAATTATGATCAAGTTTTTTATCTATTACATCCCTTACTTTGTCAACATATTTATCTTCAGCTACAATCGCATAATCAATATCTGATTCTTTATTTAACTCACCTGTCACATATGAACCCCAAACATATTGACATACTATCACCTCATCATAAGGTTTTTTCATTTCTTCTTCAACAATTTCATCTATTTTTCTTGCTATTGATTTCATAATCTTCCCTCAAGGATTTTTAAATAATGTTTAGTCTTATTATAAGGTGGGTTTAGAATATTATCAATTACTAATGATCTTGGAATAAATTGATATGTTGTTGATTCTTTTGGAGATGTATTATTAATAGATCTTTTTATTTCTTTTTCAATATTTTCAAATGGTATAAATACTATATCATCACATCTTCTTTCTTTATTATTTCGCTGATTCACTAATGTTATACCATAATAATTTATTGAATCAATTTCTCCATAATCAGATATTTTAACTGTTTTTGAATTTTTCTTTTTCTTTTTAACATCAAAGAAGACAAAATCATATTTATCAGAATCTTCAATATAATAACCTAGTGTATCTAATCCTGAAAAAAGATAAGCATTTTTATTTTTTAGCTTCTCAACTAAAAATTCTACTTTATATTTGTTTTTTCCTATTTTTCTAACTTTAGTTGGCTTCCATCCAATTTGTTCAAATGATTTAATATAATCTGATTTTAAAATTTCTTTCTTTTTCCCTTTAAACTCTTTATCCATTACTAGAGTTGCTTTTATCTTTTTTCTCTTTTTCTTAATACTGATATAATTGTTATTATTTACTGTAAATGTATTTGTTTTATCATATTTGTAGAAATACATCTTGTTATTATAATATAATACTTTTCCTGATCTCTTGTCATCTTTCCAATATAATTCTTTATTATATGATAATATATCTATTGATTCGATTTTCTTTTTTATTTTTTTCTTTCTTATTTGATGAACAACAGATAATTGTGATTTATCAAAAGGTTTTGGCTCTAATAAATAATATTTTTTTCTTCTAAATGGTATCTTTATAGTTGTATAGAAATTAAATATATTTTCATAATCTGTATAAGGCTCACCTAGACAATAATAATTAAGTTCTTGATTACCTTGAAACACGAATATATTAGTAATAGCATTTATAGTATATACCCTGTGTTCTTTATCTTTAGATTTAATTTTCTTTAGTCT
>JAGGXH010000020.1 GCA_021163145.1 Candidatus Aenigmatarchaeota archaeon
ACAATATAAACTTTACAGTAAAACAAGGAGAAGTATTAATAATTTTAGGACCAAATGGTGCTGGAAAAACAACATTATTAAGAGCATTATTAAATCTTATTCCTTATAATGGAGAAATTATATGGAAAACAGATAAAATAAGTTATCTTCCACCGCAAGAACTAGTTCAAAGAAAATATTTACCACCATTAACAATAGAAGATTTTTTTAAATTCAAACATGTTTCTAAAAACAAAATATTGAAAATACTTAAAGATGTTAAATTACCAACAAATATTCTTAGAAAAAATTTTAATAGCTTATCCACAGGACAGTTCCAAAGAATGATAATTGCATGGTCACTTGTTAATGATCCTGAGGTTTTATTGTTTGATGAAATTGTATATGGAATTGACATAGGCGGAAAAGAAACAGTTTATTCTCTTTTACATAAATTATGGAAGAAAAGAAATCTAACAATACTGATGGTAACCCATGATCTAAATATAGTGTGGGAACATGCAGATAATGTACTGTGTTTAAATAAAAAGAAAATATGTTATGGTAAACCAAAACAAATACTAACAATAAAAAATTTAGAAAAAACATATGGAACAGGAATAAAATTTTATAAACATACACATGGTGATTAATATAGAAATCATACTAGCATTAATAATGAGCATGGCTATAGGAGCAATAGCAGGTTATTTAGGATCATTAATGGTTACTAAAAGAATGGCATTAATGGGAGGTGCACTAGGACATTTAACTTTACCAGGAATAACATTAGCAATTTTATATGGGTTTGATGTTTCATTAGGAGCATTAGCTTTCTTGATAATTGGAATAATTTTAATTTGGTTATTTGAAATGAAAACAAAATTGCCAATGGAATCACTAACTGCAGTAGTATTTGCATCATCGGTTGCAATATCATTTTTATTTCTTCCAGAAGAAAAGACAATTCAAGCATTAATTGGTGATATTAGTCAGATATCTATTACTGCAACAATTATCACTATTATTCCAGCTTTAATAATATTTTTTGTGATTAGGAAAATATTTTCAAACATGATTCTTATTAATATTTCTGAAGATTTAGCTAAGTCGCAGAAAATTAATGTAAAAAAATATAATTTAATATATTTGCTTTGCATTGCAATTGTAGTTGCATTAGGAGTTAGAATAGTTGGTGGACTTTTAACAGCTGCTCTTGTAGCTATTCCTGCATGTACAAGTAGAAATTTGAGCAAAAACTTGTTTCAATATGCATATGGTAGTATGTTATTTGGCATAATATCAGCTGGTTTTGGAATAATTGGTTTTACAATATTTGGAATTAGTGCTGGTCCAATGATTATTATAATAAGTACAATATTTTTCTTAATTTCATTAATATTAAAGAAATAATTATTTCATAATTTCTCTAAGTACAATTGTTGCAAATGCTCCTTTTGGCAAGCTAAAACTAACAATTATATCATTATTATTTAATCTTGCATCTAAATCTGGTATTAAAATTCTTCCAAGTCTTCTAGTTCCTTTGATTTTTTGCTTTTTAAGATCAGTCATTGAAATATCAGATTCATTAATAACTTGGTCTTCAAGTTCTTTAGATTTATCTTCAGCATACCACATTTTAATACCATAAACAGGACATGTAAAACTTATTTCATGATTTTCATATCTTTTCTGCTCTTTTTCAACATCATTAACAACAAACATTCCACCTGTATCATATTTTTTAGCAATATCACCTTTCAACAATTTAGTAAAATTACCAGTTTCAATTCTCTTTACTAAATATCTATTGCAAAGATAGCCTTGATAGCAAGAAATCAAATATTTCTTTAGCCATTTGTTTTTAATTTTTAGCGCACCTTTAATTATTGCTAATCCTTGTTCTACATTTTTTTCATTTACTCTTTGTTCTCCATAAAAGTTAGGTAAACCAATTTGTTTAAGTTTGGAAATAATTTTTTTAGCATTTTTTAATGCATTTTCTGGATCCTTTAAGTTAGTTATAGTAACAATAAATTTGTTTCCAAGTAGATGACCTATTCGTAATTTATTAGTATGAAACTTATACCAATTTACTTTAAAATCTCTTATATTAGAGATGATTTCATTAACAGAATCTTTATTATTAACTAATATGCTAAAAGTTTGTGTTGCAACTGAAAATTTGTCCTTTAGCCCAGCATATCCAATATTCTTTATACTCACATTAAATAATTTAGCAAGCTTCCTTTGCACATCTCTTGTTGTCAAATTTCTTTTAGTTATGTTAATATAGAGATGTACTCCTTTTCCAATAGGCTTATATAATGGTATTTCTTCCACTATAAAATGTTCTGGTGTTTGTTTTATTTCTCCACCTGTGCCATTTAATTCTGCTGTTATGTAAGGTAATGATAAATCTATCATATATTTAATGTTTAACAAATATGTTTAAAGATTTTGGTTCACATATTTATTAAATGTGAGAGAAAATAACCTGAAAAATAAATAGTTACTAAATAATATATTATATAT
>JAGGXH010000011.1 GCA_021163145.1 Candidatus Aenigmatarchaeota archaeon
GTATATAATTATGCACATATTGGAAATCTTAGATCATTTATATGTGCAGATATATTAAAACGTTGGTTAATATACAAAGGATTTAAAGTAAAGCATGTAATGAATATTACAGATGTTGATGATAAAACAATAAGAGATTCACAAAAACAAAATATTTCTTTAAAAGAATTTACACGAAAATATGAAAAAGCATTTTTTGAAGATCTTAATAAATTGAATATAATCAAACCAGATATAACACCTAGAGCAACAGAACATATAGATGACATGGTAAGTGTTATACAAACATTGCTTGAAAAAGGCTATGCATATCATGGTGAAGATGGATCAATTTATTTTTCAATTAAAAAATTTCCAGATTATGGTAAGTTAGCTGGATTAGATCTAGATAAACTTAAACCAACTGCACAAATAAGTGAAGATGAATATTCTAAAGAAGATGCAAGAGATTTTGCACTATGGAAAGCATGGACAGAAAAAGATGGTGATGTTTATTGGGAAACTCCATTAGGAAAAGGTAGACCAGGTTGGCATATTGAATGTTCTACAATGAGTTCTAAATATCTTGGTATACCATTTGATATTCATACTGGTGGAGTAGATTTAATATTTCCGCATCATACTAATGAAATTGCTCAAGCAGAAGCTGCAACTGGAAAAAAATTTGTAAATTATTGGGTACATATAGAGCATCTTATTGTTGATAATAAAAAAATGTCTAAATCTCTTGGTAATTTTTATACTTTAAGAGATCTATTAGAAAAAGGATATTCTTCTAAAGCTATAAGATATATATTAATGTCAACACATTATCGAAAACAATTAAATTTTACATTAAGTGGATTAGAACAAGCTGAAAAAACAGTTAAAGGATTACTAGATTTTATGCATAAGATCAAAACAATAGAATTATTTGGTGATTATAATCAAGGATTTAAAGTTCATTTAGATGAACTAAAGAAAAAATTTGAAGAATATATGGATGATGATTTAAACATGCCTCAAGCTTTAGCTATAGTATTTGAAATAATAAAAGAAACAAATAAAGCAATTGAAGAAAAACATGGAGATAATGATAAATTAACAAGTATTTCTACTGAAAACTTAAGAGAAGTTTATAAGTTAATGAAAGAGATTGATAAGGTTCTTGGAATATTAGAAGAAGAGGAAGAAGAAATTCCTAAAGAAATTATAGATTTAGCTGAAAAAAGACAAGAAGCTAGAAAGAAAAAAGATTTTGAAACAGCTGATAAAATAAGAGAACAGATTAAATCTAAAGGATATTTAATTGAAGATACTAGTTCTGGATATAGGATTAGAAAAGCTTAATTTTTAAATAACGGAATTTCTAATTTGATAAATTTTGAAATTTTAATTATTAACAGATAAGGTATATAAGTATATCTATTGTTAATGATTAACATTTTTTGCTTCTGGTTATAGAAGTAGAAGAAATAAACTATATTAACTGTAAAATCTGTAAAACGATAACTTTAAATACTAATAAGTAGTATATATTATTATAAGTATTCATAGGTGATAAAAAATGAAACAAATGCCAAAGTTCGAAGGAAGACCACTGATACAAGAGTCTATACCTAGAATAGGTTATTTACAAGGAGATTTTGGAAAAGCCTTCCTAGAAGCATATAATACTGCTGTCAAAGAAAAATATAATGATAATAGAATATTAAAGGTCTTTAAATTTGAAGACAATGTTGTAAAAGGATCAAGTACTTATTCTTCTGTTCTTGCAGGAGAAATATTAAATAGCATGGGAGCAAGATTAGCAAAACCTTGTGAAATAGAATCTGCAAGAAAATCTAATATTTTTGATACAAGAGGATACTATGTTGATTATGGAGTTGTTTTCAGAAGCGTTGATAGACCAAATGAATATTTGGCAAAACAACTTGAGTCACAGATAAAAAAAGCTCTTAATTTGAAAAAAATAAAAGATCCTGTTGTTGTTTTATCAGAACATCTAGAACTTATTAACGATGAAAAAGCACCAAATGGTTTAGGATTTAATTTGAAAGATTATGCAAAACCATTTGCAGTTCCTGCTTTGAAGAAAGATACAAACTTTAGTGAAACAGATAAAAATGGAATGCCTATATCAGATAAGAATGGTAGTAGAATATATTATACTATAGGTTCAGGTCTTTCCGGTTTGTACTTGGACAGGGACTTGTACGTGGACTCGGATTGGTACTACTTGGATTGCTCGGCTTCGGATGGTCGGGTAGTTGTTGTGAGTGAAGAAAACGTACAGATTGAAAAATATATTGCTGAAATTGACGAAGAAGCTGCTAAGAAAATAGAAGAAATTCAGAAAATAAGAGATGAAGCAATAGCAAAAATAAAAAACCAATAGGAATAAAAAGATTTCTTAAATTACTTATTCTATCCTAGCCAGGAATGTATTTGGAAATGGGCTGGGCTACACGCCTGTTAATAGAAACTTTTCAGAAAAGTTTCATTAAAACTCAACTCTGGAAAGTTCATAAAATTCAACTGTGACATTTAGTACCTTTGGGAAACATGAAGCAGTGGTGATTTACTTTCAATTAATAGGCTAAATAAAGCTATCTTTCCAGTTTGAACTTGAACAGGAACTTGTACGTGAACTCGAATTGGTACAACTTGGATAACTCGAAATCTATACTATAATAAAATAGACGAGATTTCGGATGGTCGAATAGCTCAGCATGGCTAGGATATCATGCTATGAAGACCTATAAACATCTTTATCCTAAAATTTATGATTTAGATAATCTAAAACTTGCCTGGAAAAAAACCAGAAAAGGGAAAACTAGAAAACATTATGTTATTGAGTTTGAAAGAAATCTTTTAAAAAATATATTAAAATTACATGAAGAATTAAAAACTTTGTCCTATAAACCAAAACCATTGAAAACATTTGTCCTAAGAGATCCAAAGACTCGTAAAATTAGTATTTCAGATTTCAGAGATAGGATAATACATCGTGCATTATGTAACGTTATAGAACCTATTTTTGACAAAACATTTATTTATGATTCTTATGCTAATAGAAAGACCAAAGGAAATCTAAAAGCTATTCAAAGATTTCATTATTTTATGAGAAAGGTCTCAAGAAATGGGAAAATAAATGGAAGATTTAATAGTAATCAAGTGAAAGGATATTGCTTGAAGTGTGATATCAAACATTATTTCTTTGAAATTAATCATAAAA
>JAGGXH010000024.1 GCA_021163145.1 Candidatus Aenigmatarchaeota archaeon
AGTATATCTACTAAAAGATGAAGTAAATAATAAAACAAGAAACAAAGAAAAAAGTAGTTTAAAGGATATACAGAAACTTAATAGTTATATTGATGCATATAGTTTATCTATTAAAGAAGATAAAGAGTTTTCAGAATATGGTATTAAACTAATTTTTGATTTATATTCTCATGGATCTCTTGATGACATAAAAAAACATTTAAAAAAATATAATTCAAATGGCTCAAAAATTATGTTAAAGAATATTCAAAAGAAAAATAATCAATATATTGATCAAATTGAATTAGAATTAATAAACATTAAACAAACTTTATTAGAATATCCACCAATTTATATTCCTTACAAAGGATTTGTTGATACAAAAAAATGGAAAGTAAAGAAAAAAGGAAATAAAGTAATTGGAAAATATAAAAATAAGCTGGTTCTAGAATTTGAATATAAGGATAGTATAGATATCAATGATCTGGATTTAGAAAAAGATGCATTTTATATAAAATATTTTTTATTAGAAGATTCAATCGAAATAGAAAAATATATAGCAAATCTTGAATATGAAAACAAAATTATTATTATTAAAGACAATAAAAAAATATATTCAAGTAAAAATCTTTTTTCAGAATATTTCAAAGCATACATTGATGATAATAAGAAAATTATAAAAGATGAACGCGATTTCTTAAAATTAGTTTCAACTGATAATGATATATTTGGACATAGCATAGAAAAACAAAAAATGAAAAAAATTTTTAATAAAAAAAATATTAGAAAGATAAAGAACAATGGTCTAGCTTATTTAGATAGAATAGATGATAAAGAATATTATGTTTTAGATATCTGAATTTGATTTCAGCTTATTTGATAATATTAAAGATTCTTTAAAATTAGTTCAAAGTGTTTAAAGTACATTCATGATTATACTTTTTCTTACAATTGTTAATTAGAACAATTGGAGGTGAAAAAATTGATTGGACCCGTTCGAAAATACGTTGCAAAAGAAATAGAAGAAGAAAAAGAAGCCACTAGAAGATTATTGAATCAAGAAAAAAGAAAATTAAGATCATATGAAAGCAAGGAGAAAAAGTATAGAAAACTTGCACAGGAATATAAGGATAAAAACCCTACAAAGCATCTGCATTATGGTGTTACTGCATATAGATATAATAAATTAAAAGAGCAAAGTGAAGCACTTGTAAGTGCATATGAAATTCAATTAGATGCAGCAGAACAATACATAGGACCAAAATATGATACATATCAAGAAAAATTAGCAAGAAAAGCTGGTAAACTTGGAAAAAGAATAAAGCTACAAGTACAAGATCTAAGAACACCAGAAGCAGACAAAGAAGAAATAATTAGATCAGCTGAGACAATAGAACAAACATTAATTGATAATATGAATTATTCGCTAGAATCTATGGAAGAAATTCAAGTTAGTGATGAAGAACTCAGCGAATATCTAAGAGGAATTGACTCAGAGGCACTTGAAACAGAGAAAATAAAAAATAAAGAAATTAATGAAGTAAAGCAACTTGTAGAAGGGTGATGACAATGGCGAGCCCAGAAGTTGCAAACAATTATTATATGGCTGCTAAGAGAAAACTTGAAGAAGGTGATGACTTGGCAGCCATGTCTTTATTTGAAAAAGCTGCATATGAATATATTGATTTAAAGAGAGAAGCAACAAATGACTATAGTAGAAAAACATATGATGATAGAAAAAATGATTGTTTAAATTATATTAAGCAAATAAAAGCACCAAAAAAACAAAGGATATCTGATGGTAATAATGTTGAAAAAATAACATATAATGTAGAATTTCCTCAAACAGATTATAGCTGTGTAGCTGGAATGAAGGAACTGAAAGAAAAAATAGATGATTTAATAATCACACCACTAATGAAACCAGAATATGCAGAATATGATCTTGAACAATCAAGTGGTACAATATTATATGGCCCTCCTGGTTGTGGAAAAACGCATATAATAAGATCAATACCAGGAGAAATTAAAAAAAGAACAGGTCAAAGAGTTGGTATTATCGATTTAGCTGTATCTGATATTCTTGATCAATGGGTTGGATCAACTGAAAAACATATAAAAGCAATATTTGAAACAGCAAAACAAAATGAACCATGTATTATATTTTTTGATGAAATAGAAGGAATAGGTATGTCCAGATCATCGCATAATTCAAGTTATGGAAAAAGATTTGTTGATGAATTATTAAAAGATATAAGTAAGATAAGAGAAGAAAATAAAAGAGTTTATATTATAGGCGCAACAAATCATCCTGCTTCATTAGATCCAGCATTAATTCGTCCAGGAAGATTTGATGAAGCAATTTTAATATCACCACCAGATTTTGATGCAAGAAAAGAAATGTTTGAATTATATGTAGGTAAGCTTCCATATTCAAATGATATTGATTACAAACAATTAGCATTATTAAGCGAGGATTTTTCTGGTGCAGATATAAAAAAGGTATGCAGAGATGCAGGGAAAATTGCTAAAAAAAGAGCAATAAGAAATAATACTAAAGATCCAATAAATCAAAATGATCTATTAGTAGCAATTGAAAACACATATCCATCTGTATATCACTGGTATGATGAAATGGAAAAAATGTTAAAAAAAGGAAAATTAGATAAAATATTTGCAAAAGAAATTGTTGAGTTAATAGAATCATCGAAAAAAAGACGATTTAATAATGAAAACTGCATTCAGTAAAAATCAAATTATTCTTAGAATTAAGAAAGCTGTATTTGGATGAGTATAAAATAAAATTAAAAAACTCATCCAAACAATGCGCCAAGTCCTGCTGCTGCTTGTTCAGCTTTCTTTTCAGTATCTTCTTCTTTTTTCTCTTCTTTCTTTGATTCTTCAGCTGGTGCTGCTGGTGCTGCTGCTACAACTGGTGCATTTGCTGCTTTTTCAATTGCTTCCTTTATGTCAACACCATCTAAAGCTGCTACAACTGCTTTTACTTGTGCTTCATTTGCAGGTTCTCCTGTTGCATCAATAACTTTTTTCAAATTTTCTTCATTAATCTCTTTTCCAGCACTGTGTAAAAGAAGAGCTCCATAGATATAATTCATAATTTATCACCTTTTGATTTGAAATATATTTCTTTTGTGCCCCAAATAAATAACGAGTTTATACATGCAATTAAGCTTTCTTTAGAAACATCAATATCTTTGAATATTTCAAATACAGCTTCTTTACATTGCCTCATTATCTCTTGTCCTTTTTTTATTGATTCATCCATTATTTTCACCTTCTTTATTATTTTCAATTTTCAATTCACCTATTTTTTCTTCCAATGTTTTCATTTCCCTTACTGCTTTAGCAAGTAGATCACCAACAATTTCTTTACTTACAATACCTGCTTCTAAACTTAAATTCTTAGCTTCATTAAATGCCTTTATTATCATTAATTCAACATTGTCCTTTGTTACAATACCTGCATTTACACTTAAATTAAATGCTGCTTGTACAGCACTCATAATATCATTCAATGTTTTCTCAGGATCAATGTATAGGACATCTTTTTGATATACAATACCATTTTCTAAAATAGCATGAACATCTAATCCAACTTTCATTGGTTTCATTCCAAGCATTGTTAATGCTGATGCTAATTCTGGAGAAACAACTTCACCAGCCTTTAAAACAACTTTGTCTTTTATTATTGC
The DNA here is from genome assembly GCA_021163145.1 of Candidatus Aenigmatarchaeota archaeon. GTDB lineage: Archaea > Aenigmatarchaeota > Aenigmatarchaeia > Aenigmatarchaeales > Aenigmatarchaeaceae > JAGGXH01. The sequence goes on from JAGGXH010000024.1 coordinate 3,693, forward strand.
TATCTTTCCACCTTCTACTTTTGCAGGTATACCAACTTTTGATAATGCTGTAATTGCTGGTCCAGGCATTAATTCTGTTGGTCCGGCTTTAACTTCAATATCTTTTTCAGCAATTTGACCAGGCTTTGCAGGCATGTCTGATTTGCTCTTATATATTTTATTATAAATCTTAAATGGATTTGTATTTGTTAACAATAATGCAGGCTGAACATCTAAATAATCTAACAATTGTTTCTTTGTTGATTTTTCAAGTGCTCTTTTTAATATACTTTTTTTAACAACTTTTATTTTAGCTTCTGATTTTAAGTCATTTTTTATTTTTTGAAGTGCTGATGCAGGTAAACCTTTTAAATTTAATATACTCACAACTGGATAACTTTCAATAAGTTTATAAATTTCTTCTACTTTTTCAATTTTCCATTGTGGAACATCTTGTCTCATAAAATTACCATTTTTCTAACTTAATAGGCTTACCCATTGTAGATTTAATTATAATATTTTTTATCTGATCCTTTCCTCTAGGCATTATATTAGATAATGTATTTATAACAGCAACAATATTTTCTAAAATCTTTTGGTCATCCATATCTTCTGTTCCAACTGGAACAGAAACAACTGGAGATTTTTTAACTTCAACTTTAATTATTTTTGAAAGATTATCAATTACTGGTTTTAATGATGGAACAGTTGGTGGTATTGGTCGAGGCATTAATCCTCTTGGTGCTAATACTTGACCTAAGTTTTTACCTATTAATGGCATAAGTGGTGCCTCTGCAATAAAGAACTTACATTTTTGTACCAATTTTTTAAGACGTTTTTTGTCTTTTCCAAGAGGTTCTATTTCATTTGCTTTTATTAATATAGCATTATCTATTTCATTTGCTTTTGGTATCAATTGGTCTAATATAAGACCAACTGTTCGTGGTTTTCCAGTTCCATGTGGTAAAGAAATATCAGTTTTTATTCTATTTTCAGGTCTTTTTAGATCTAACCCTTTTAAGTTTATAATAAGGTCTATTGTTTGCTTGAAATTTCTTTTCTGCTCTTTAGCTTTTTTAATAGCTTCTAATATTTTTTCAGACATAAGCTCACGTTACAATAACTACTGTCGAAACAGTGTAAAAATATATATGTATTTAAGCTATTTAAATGTTTTTTACGAATATTATCTATGCCAGGACATAGTATAGAAATTATAGTGCTTGATAATGGAAGGTTTGAAATAAAACTGATGCCATTTATTATATCAGGCAATGGAAAAATGATATATAGTTCAGATTCTGTTGGAATATCAACAAAAAACAATAGTAATAGAAAAAATTATTTAATTGAATTAGATAACATATCTGACATAATATATAATGAAGATAAAGACGAATTAGTTATAACTTATGAAGAACTTGAAATATTTTTTTCTGCAGAAACACGATATACCACAAAAGCAATATATTATCTTTTGAAGCCATTTGTAGAAGATAAAGAATAAATTATTCTTTAATTTTATCATCCCATTTTCCTTCATCAATTTCTTTTTGAATCTCTTTTGGATGTTTACTATAAGATACTAATAATAAATATTAATGAACCTATATAGTTATATGCAGAATATAGAATTTAATACGACTATTTACAAACACAAAAACGGAACAGGTTATATGTTTGAAATAACTTCCAAGCTATTGGCTGAGAAATTGAATAAATCTGTTTTTGAAAGATTTATACTAGAAAAAATAAATAATAAGTTGTTTTTAATAAAACCTTGTATAGATGGTATAAAGCCATATAATGATGGAAAGAGAGTTAGATTTTATTTAAAAAATAGGAAGTTTACGAATACTAATGGTATAATGGCATGTATATACCCAAAAGATTTTAACCTGTCTTACAGAGATTTTGGTGTTATAGATTCAAAAGAAAAACAAAGACTCTTAGATGAAACACCTAGTATATGGATAAAAGGGTATATCAGAAAACATTCAAAGGGAATGAATTTGTCATTTAGTGGAGCACAATATTTCAAAAACCTATATTCATTAGTTTTGGTTAAATCGCCCAATAAAATATTAATAAGAAGCTGTAAGAAAAATAGTGAGATTCAAAGATCTAAAAATAATTTACTCAGAAAGTTGTCTTATGCAAAGTCGACTAGAGTTATCGTTTCAATGAGCGAATTGTCTAAGAACACAATTAAAAATCCAAATGTTGCTATTTTTGAACAAGATTGGAAAAAATTTGATATAAGTACATTTTTTGTATATAAAGAAGAGAAGGAACTTGCAAAAGAATTATATAGAAATAACCATATTTTATATACACAAATGAAAGGTGAGTTTGATATAGGAATTGTTGATAAAGAATGCAATTTTTTATCAGTTATAGAAATAACAGCACAAAAACCGCAAGGAAAATGGAAATGCGGTCGTTATAGTTCTTCTGGTAGTAGAATAACATCTAAAATTCAATCGGCTAGGTTATGGAGCATTGAAAATAATAAGCCTAGTTTTGTTATAATTCAAAATATGTGGAAAGAATATAATTGGGTAAACGAACTGAAAAGTAAAGCAAGTGAAAATAAAGCTTATGTAATATTCTCAGACTTCAAAAAAGGTTGGGAAAGAACGGTTTACAGAAAAATAAACTCATTCCTTTAGAATATCGTCAAATTCACCAGCATCTATCTTTTTCTGTATTTCACATGGGTGTTCGCCGTTTACAGTACAACCATTGCTTACACAAGACCCTACAACTTGTTTTACACATTTTTTAAAATCACTGCCAAGAACATCTTTTTTCAATCTTGCAATTTTAATTATTTGATCCATTGTTAAATTACCATTAAACTCTTGTACAGCCTCTCCTTCTTTTGGTGTATATGTACCAAATGGTGCTTTTGCTAATTTTTCTAAACCAAGCTCTTTTTTAATCATTGCTGAAACAGATGGTGTACCAACTTTTATTTTAAATTTCTTGGTTTCTGTGTCTGCGATAACTTCAACTGGAACTTGTATTCCTTGCATATCTTTTGTAGCCTCATTTATTGCATTAACAACTTCTTGGATGTTTAGTTTATGTGGTGCTAGTGCTGGTCCTAATGGTGGTCCTGCATTTGCTTTTCCGCCACTAACTAATAATTTAACAGTTATTTCTGCCATTTATTCACCTTCTGCTCTTTCTAATACTCTAACCATATCAACTGATATTGTAATAGGAATTGGAACTGCTGCATCTAAAAATTCAATTGTTAATTCTCCTTTAGCTTCATCAACTCTTGTAACTTTTCCTTTTTCATTTTTAAATGATCCACCTATAATCTCAACAATATCTCCTTTATTTATTTTAATTTCAGTTTTTTTAGCTTCTAGGAATTTTTTCAATTCATCTATTTTAACTTCTTTTTTAATAATACCTCTTACATGAGGTATTGTTTTAACTAATTCAGTTAATTGATCCAAGTCTCCTTCTACAAATATATATCCTTTTAATTCTGCTGGATGAAATACAGCTTTAATATGATTTTCTTCCAATTGTTTTGCTTTCATAACAATATTATTTACAACTGTATTTTCTCTACCAACTGTTGTTCTTACTGTATATATCATTAAAACACCAAGTTATATATTAAAAATATTATATATCCTATTACCCCCAATATTGTAATACCAATTAATGAAATTTTTAATGAGCTCATAAACTCTTGTTTATCTGGCTTTTGTGCAACATAAAGCACTCTTTGATATTGTTTTATTGTATTTATTAATTTTGCTATTAATCCTGGCTTTCTTTCCTTAGGTTTTTCTACATGCTTTTTTTCTATATTATTTGTTTGGCTAACAATGTTCTGATTTTCTTGCTTTTGTTCTTGATTATTATTTTCATCCATCAAAACACCTAAGAAATTAAGTTTTAGTTAGATAGCTAAGTATTTAAAGATATAGCTTATAGCTTCAATTTCTCTTTTATACAAAATCAATTCCCAATATTTTTTCTATTTCTTTTTGTTTTCTTTCAGTATAGGAGCTTCCTGGGCCATAAATTTGGCTTGATGTTACACCTGTTATAATAACCATTGCTTTGACATATTCTCCCATTGCTTTGTCAATTTGTGCTCCCCAAATTACTTTAGCATTTTCAGCTAACTTAGATGTAATTGCTTCTACTATTTGATGACATTCTTTAATAGTAATATCAGATCCACCAGTGATATTAATTAATGCTCCTTTTGCATCTGAAATTTCAACATCCAATAATGGATTGTTTAATGCTTTTTGTACAGCTTCTAATGATCTATTTTCAGTATCAGAATCTCCTACACCTATCATTGCTAAGCCACCTGATCCCATTACTGCTCTTATATCTGCAAAATCTAAATTAACTAATCCAGGTTTTGTAACAAGTTCTGTAATACCTTTTACTGCATTTACTAATATCTCATCAGCAACTTTAAATGCAGACATAACAGAAACATCTGGGACAATTTCTAACAATTTGTCATTTGGAACAACTATTAATGTATCAACAACTTTTTCCAATTCAGTTAAACCAAATTGAGCATTATCAGCCCTGTCTTTTCCTTCCATAGTAAATGGCAATGTAACAATTCCAACTACCAATGCTCCTTGTTTTTTTGCAATTTCAGCAACAACAGGTGCACCACCTGTTCCTGTACCTCCACCTAATCCACATGTAATAAATACCATGTCTGCTCCTTTAAGTGCTTTCTTTAATTCAGTTCTTTGTTCTTTTGCAGCTTCCATACCTTTTCTAGGATCAGCGCCAGCACCTAAACCTTTAGTTAATTCTCTTCCAACCAATATTTTATCATCAGCATCAGTATATAATAAATCCTGAGCATCAGTATTAACTGCAATAATTTCTGCACCAATTATACCAACTTGCATTAATCTAGAAACAGTATTATTTCCTGCACCTCCTATTCCAACAACCTTTATTTTAGATTGACTTGTTTCTAACATTCTTCTTAAATCTTCATCTATCTCTGATACTTTGGAAGCTTTTGCTGGCACTATTATCACCTCTTATAATGAGATATAATTAATAACTATATCTATATAATATTAATGATTTGATTATAAATTAATTTATAATTTAACAATAAAGAATTTAAAGATTAATAAACCGACTATATATATGGTAAGTATATTTAAACGTGAGAAAAATAGAGATGAACTTGAACCATATGTACCTATATGTGGTGAAGCTGAAGAATTTCTTGTAAATGAAGGAATTCATGATCCAGGACCAAATTACAGGAATGCATATAGAGCACTAGAAGAACTTGAAAGACAAGGAATTATACAAAGAGATAAAAATGGAAAAATACGAATTATTAAAAAAGATTAATTATTTTATTGAACTGGTTCTTTTTTAGATTTTTCTTTATCAGGATTTTTATTTGCAACATCTTTTGCTTTATCTTTTTTGCCTAACTCTTCATCTTTCTTTTCTTTAGGTTTTTCAAATATTTCAGAAAACTTTACAAAATCCATATCAAGATATTTCATAATATCAAATGCAATTTTTCTCTTATACAAAGAATTAATTTCCATTAACACAGGAAGAATAATTTCAACTGCTTTGTCACCTGCTTTTATTTCAACTTTTTCAAATAATTGTTTTTCAGCATCATTATTTGGTTGATAATAAAATTCTAATATTGCTTTTATCTTATCTTCAAGATTTTCAATTTTGCTTTTAATTTCTAAATTATATATTAATGTTTTACCAGCTAGTGGATGATTAAAATCAACTTTTACTCTTCCTCCAGAAACAGCAATAACTGTTGCCATTACACCATTTGCATTAAACTTCATTCCAACTCGTGGTTTTTGTCCATGTCTCTTAAATTCAGATAAAGGAACTAATTTAATCATTTTTGGATCTCTTTTACCAAAACCTTTTTCAGGAGGAACTTCAATTGTTTTTTTATCACCTACATTCATTTCTAGAAGAGCTTCATCTACTCCTTTCATTATATTTCCAACACCAACTATTACAGGTGCATTATCTCTAACATCTAAATCTTTATCTGCACCTTTTATTTTTCCAGAATATTTTAACCTTATAAAATCCCCTTTTTGCATGGCTATTTATTATAAAGAAAGGTATTTAAAATTTGTGTATATAGTAAATTTATATCAAAAGAAACGCCCATTTCTAAATAATTTTATAATAACCATTAACCTTAAATAAGTTATAAATAAATTTATAATATGACTATTTCAGAGTTTATATCATTATTAAGAAAATCAAAAGAATTTGATGAATTGGAGATAAAGATAATTGAGGCATTATTAAAACTACAAAACAGATCTATTCAAAGAGCTTCTGCAAATCAAATTGCAAAAGAAGCAGGCATGTCTGTTACTAATGCTTACAAATATCTATATTCATTACAAAGAAAAGGGATTGTTGAATCAATGACAGAAAAGAGCAAAGTATTTTGGTTAGCAAGATCAGCTAATCCATTTCCAAGATTCTTTAGTTATATAACAAAAGAACTTTTAAATAAAAAAGAATTATTTAAGCAACTAGAAGAAAAATATAATGAATTAATTGATACAGATATTGTTTGGTTTGGAGAAAAAATGTATCAACAATATGAGGGAGATTTTGCAAATAAAGCAGCATTTATTATAGATATAGCAAAGAATGAGGTTTTAATAACAATACATAAATTCTTTGATGATATTGTGTTAAGAGATGCTATTAGAAGAGCAATTGAAAGAGGAGTTAAAGTAAGAGTTATTGCAGATACAATTCATCCAGATGAAATAGAAAAATTAAAGAAAATAGGAATTGATATAAGATTTGGCAGTGCATGGCCATATATTATAGTTGCAGATGAAAATCATGGCATTACTGTTGATAAATCTGAAAGAGGACTGTGGTTCTTAAATTGTAACACAGATTATAAAAAGAAATTTGAAGAAAAATGGGAACAAGCAAAGCAATTAGAAAAAGAATAATGATTTAAAGATATCTTAATAAACCTTTTTTATGGTAATTATAACAAAAGAAATATTAGAAGAGAAAATAAAAACTATGCCAGAATTATGCAAGAAACTAGATGAAAATAAAATTCCAATATCTCGTGTAGTTAAAACAGTGGTTAAATATTTTGGGTATTATGATTCTGTTGTAGACAATTTAATTTGTTCTTGTGATAGAACAATTTTCTATATATTAAATGATTTTGATATCCTTAAGACAGATAATGATGTTTATAATTTAAAAGAAATGTATCACATTAAATCACCATTAAAAGGATACAGACATAGAATAGTTTGTTATTGGTATTATAATTATGATAAAATACTTGAAGATCAAGAACAACCTGAAGAAAATATATATGATGAAATTTATTCTGAAGAACTTTGGGCAAAGATTAAATAATATTCTATTCTATTAATATTCCTGGTTTGCCTGGTTTTGCTTTTTTAGCTTTATTTTCAGGATCATATATATCTTTTTGATTTGATGAAAAGAGAACGTAACGCAATGGATACATATATAAATAATAAGATATATTATATTTTGCATGTTAATTCATTTTTGGGATTTGCCAGAAAAAAGAAATTACGTTCTTTTTAATAAAAAATTTAATAAGAAGATAATTAAAATTTTAAAAGATAGAAAATATGAATATAAAATGCTAGATAGATTCAAAAATAGAAAAATAAAGATAAGAACAATAAAGAAACTTTCTAGCGAGTTAAATATTGATCTCAGAAATTTTGAGAAAAATATTTCTTGGATAGGTGGATTGAATAGTAAAGGTTTATCAAATCCAAGACTCCCATTTAATTTTTCAAATAGAAATGGTGCAAGATTTATTAGTGCAATAGTAAATGACGGATGTTTAACAAGAAAAGGAAAAAATGGTTATTGCAGGTTGATGTACGATAACTTTGATAAAACTATTAGAAGATCAGTTATAAACGACTATTTAAGTATCTTTGGTGGTCAACGAAAAGAGATAGCTTTTCGTAACTATGATAAAAAGAAATATTTAGAATTCACATCCGTAATAAGAGATGTACTAGAATTAATATTAAAGAAAAAAGGACCTAAAACTGAAACTAATATAGCAATTCCTAATTTTGTTTTTAAAGATAAAGAAAATATGCTTGGCTGGTTAGAGCAAACAATTGCTGATGAAGCAGAAATCAAATATTATCCAAATAAGTATAGAAGATCTATTGTTTGGAGAAGATCGTTTGATGTAACAAATATCTTTAATGAGAAAATTAAAACTACTATACCACTGAGAAGATTATCATCAAAATTACAAAAACTAGTTCAAGAACAAAAATGTAATTTAATAGAAGGTGAAAGAAAAATTTTAGAAACAATCAATTTATCTTATAGAATATATAATCTTGGCGTATATCCAACTACAAAGAATAAAATAAGAACAAAATGGCAAATCTCTATAACTAGAAGAGAAAATTTATTAAAATTAAGGAAAATGATAAAGATACCATCAAAAGAAAAGGATAAAATTTTTAGCAATATGTGTAAAGAATTTAGAAGATACAAAGAACCATTAAAAATAAAACAAACTATAGTGAATTTGGGAAAAAACAAAAGAACCTTTACTGCTATTGATTTAAAGTTAAAAATGAGATATAAAAATATTAGCACCACATATAAGTGGCTTAACAAATTTGAAAAAGAAGGATTAATTAAGAAAATAAAACTCTCTACATATGGTAAAGGACATTACAGAAAACCTGCAAAATATAAACTTATTCTAAATAAATAGCTGGTCTTCCTTTTATTGCCTTTTTACATTTTTGCTGAGGATCATATACATTTTTGTCCTTAGTAGAGAAAATAAATAGCTTTAACTTAAGTTCTTTTTCAAAAAAGTATTTTACACTTTTTAATATTCTTTTTTCAGAAGGTATTGTATATATGTAAGCATTTTTAACCTTTTTTCCCTTTCTTTTCATCAACTGGCTGATATTTCTTATATCACTCAATATCCTTTCAATTAATTCTAAATTCTCTTCTGCTTCTTTACTAATCATTTTTCTATTAGGCTCGGGAATTAAACTAGTAGAAATTAGTTTTTTATTTCCCAACATTTCCCAACACTCTTCAGATATATGAGGAATTATTGGTGTTAATGTTTTAAGCCAGATATCTAAAACATATTTTATTGTTTCCTTGTTGTTCCCATTATACTTAAGATAAATGTTAATGTCTTTTATAAAATTAAATATAATTATGTCAATAGCCTTCTTAATATTATTGTTATCCATCAATGATCTATATTCATTTAATCTGGAGTTTATTCTAGAAACTAAAAACTTATCTATGAATCTTTTATTTTTACCATTCATTTTAGACAATTTTTTAACAAGCATATAGATGTTTTCAACATGCTTTTTATAAGACAGCACTGTTTCTTCGTTCCAAGTAATGTCTACGTGAGGGGAACTGACATGAGAATAATACAATCTTAATGCGTCGGCTGAGTACATCTCAACTGCTTTTTTAGGTGATAAGGTTGCACCACCCTTTGTTTTTGAAATTTTCCTACCTTTTTCCACAACCCAGTGATTTACAAATATCCCTTTTGGCCAATTCTCTTTATCTAAAATTGCAACATGATTCATTATATAAACAGGAAAGTGTACAGTCTGATGCTCTTTACCACCTAAATTAATATCAACAGGATACCAATATTTAAATTCTTCTCTAATCTCTTTCCAAATTTTATTTTTAGGTTTACCTTTACCTAAAAATATATAATCAAAAAAATCTTCTTTCATTTCTTTTAGTTTAATTTTGTTTCTGTTCACAAATCTTGATACAATATAATAAGCAGGATATAGAGTTGAATCTGAAATAGGTTCGATTATCCATTTAGGGTCAAATGGCAGTTTTGTTCCAAGCCAATTACCAAGTCTCGCACATGCTCTATCTTGGAACCAATCAAGTATGGACGGTAAATTATCATAGTATTCCTTTGGATAAATTTTCATTTTCTTTATATGTTTCTTTGATTTTTCGGTCCACTCTCTATCAGAATATTTTATAAACCATTGATCAGGGATTTTTTTAATTAAAACTTTTTCTCCACATCTACATATAACCTCTTCTGAGAGATCATACATTATATCTGCTTTATTTTCTAATAATAACTTTTCTTTCATTTTCTCTTTTGCTACCTCAACCTTCATTCCTGCAAACTCACCGCAGTTCTTATTCATTATTCCTGTATGAAAACCCATTTTGTATATTTTTTTTGTTGCCTCTTCTAATTTAGGATCATTTTGGTTTTTTATTTTCATTTGTTCACAGATTTTAACTGCAGGCGTATCTCCCCATTCAGATTTAATGATTGGAATAATCTTTATTTTTCTTATTTCATTTAAATCTAATTTATATTTTCTTATATCCTCTTCATTTGCTTGCAAATCTTTTAGAGCCATATAGTCATAAGGTGCATCACTTGGAACACTTGTAACAATTCCTGTTCCAACAGCTGGATCACAGAATTTTGATGGTAAAATTATCAGCTCCTTTTCAACTATTGGCGCATAAGCATATTTACCAATTAGATCTATACCCTTTATTTTTTCAACTATTTTAACTTTCTCTTTCTGTTTTTTTAATTTTTCTGCACATTGTTCTGAACAGATCCAAATTTCATTACCAACTTTAACTTTTACATATTCAATATTAGGATTAATCCAAAGATTCGTCTGACCATACATTGTTTCAGGTCTTAATGTTGCAGCTACAATATAGGCATCCTTGAATTTGAATTTGATTAATGTATATTCATACTTCTCTGCAGTTCCACCTTTAGATATGTCTGTTTCTGATGGATCAACTGCAACTGGACCACAATTTGGACAAAATGTAGCAAAATATGGCTTCTTAATTAAATAATTTAAGTCATTTAATTTTTTAAATTGCCACTCAATAAATTTATTATAATCTGGGAATATTGTACATGTAAAGGAGCTCCAATCAGCCAAAAAACCAAACATCTTCCAATTTTTCTGATAATCTTTATTAAAATATTCAACAACTTTATTTACATTTTTCATATCATTTAATTTTTCTTTTGGATAACCATGATCTAAAAGATAGTTTATCCATGTTTTGTCATTTCTTTCAATTTTTTTTGCAAATGATATTGCTTGGTTACCTGTTGCATGGGTTCCAACAGGAAAAAAAACATTATATCCTGTCATTCTTTTATATCTGCAAATTATATCTGTATAAGAATAGCCTCTCATATGTCCTATATGCATATATCCAGATACTCCTGGATAAGCAAAATGCATAAAAAACTTTGGTCTATTATCTTTTCTAGTTTCACCAAGTTTTTCTTTTTCCCATCTTTGCTGCCATTTCTTTTGAATAGCTAAAAAATCCATGTTTATAACCCTAATTTATTTGATATAGATTGTTCTGCTTTTAATGCTATTTCAAAGAATTTATTTTTATCTATTCCAAGCTTTTCGCAATATAACATTTTTTCTCTACTACAATTTCTTGCAAAATCCTTTTTCTTAAACTTTTTAACAATGCTTTCTACCTTAACATCACTTAACTTTTTATTTGGTTGCATTAATGCTGTTGCAATTATTAAGCCAGAAATTGCATCTGCTGCAATAAGCGCAAAATCTATTTTATTCTTTGGTTCAAATCCAGTTTTTTCAAAATTGTGTGACTTAATAGCATTAATTATATCATTATCAACTTTATCTTTGAGAATATTTTCTGCAATTAATCCATGATCACTATAATCTTCTTTGCATTTTTCAATATCTATATCATGTAGCAATCCTGCTAATGACCACTTTTCTTTATCTTCATTTAAATATTCTGCGAGATATTTCATTATCGATTCTACTGCTAAACAATGCTTTATTAAATTCTTGTTCTTTACATTTTGCTCTAATAAATCAAGTGCATCTTCTCTATTCATATAGAAATTCTTAATTTTTAATATTTATAATATTAATTTATTTTAAAATTGGAAAGGTTTTTAAAGAATTCAAACTATTAAGTTATTAAATAAAGGGCGTGTAACTCAGCTTGGACAGAGTGCTTGCCTTCTAAGCCAACACTTAGAAGATTTGAGCTATTTGGCGATGATAGCAAGAAGTCGAGGGTTCAAATCCCTTCACGCCCACCATATATTTATATTAACATATACTCAATAATTTTTATGAAAAAATTGGTGCTTTTTTCATTTTTATTTATATTTGTATTAATATCACAAAGTTATGCATGGGATTGTATTAATGTTACTAGTTCTGGGACAAATTATTGGAATTATACAGGTGGAAACATTAATGTTTCTACTAGCTCTAATTTAACATGTATTAATACAATATGGAATGTTACTGGAAATATTACTATATATGGAAACCTAACATTATCTAATGTTAGATTAACATTTAATCTAACTACAAATGGTTCAAGTCAAATACATGCATATTCTGGAAGTATATTTAATATTACAAATTCTTCAAATTTAACATCAAATAGAACAGATGCATCATTCTTTGGTAGAGCATATCCAAATTCAACATTTCAAATGCATGATTCATTTATGAGTTATTGTGGTAATGAAACTGGATATCCAGGACAATATCCAGGAACAGTTGGATTTGAAATAAGTTCAAATAATACTATTATTAGAAATAATACATTTAAAGAAAATTCTAATTCCGTTGCAATCTCATTAAATTATTCTTATAATTCAAGAATTTATAATAATACATTTACTAAAACCCAAAATAGATTAAGAGGTATTTTAATATATCAAGGTTCAAATAATACTGTTTATAATAATACACTTTCTAATTTGCATCATGGTATATATCTTTATACAACAAATAACAATACTATTGAAAATAATACAATAAGTAATGGTGACCATGGGATTTTCTTATATAGTTATTCTACAAATAATACAATATCTAATAATGTTATATATGACAACACTAAAAGCGGCGTTCGTCTTGAGTCGGGTAATGAGGAGAACATAATTGAAAATAATAATATTTATAGTAATGGAATAGGAATACACATGGCTTATGCTTGTGATAATAATACAATTACTACAAATAGTATAAATCAAAATAACTATGGTATAACTATAGAATCTTCAGATAATAATACAATTACTACAAACACGATTATCAATAGTGCAAATTATGGATTATATATTTGGGATGACAATTCTGACGATAATACTATATATAATAATTATTTTTCCAATAACAACATAAATGCATATGATCCAGATATTTCCAGTAGTAATAAATGGAATATAACCAAGATTGCTGGAACGAATATTATCGGGAATTATTATTTAGGAGGAAATTATTGGGATGATTATAATGGAACAGATATTGATGGTGATAGCATTGCAGATACAAATGTGCCTTATAATTCCAATAATAATATAAATAGTGGTGGTGATTATGCACCATTAAGCGATAGATATTTTATACAGGGTTGTGTTTATGATGTCAATTCAGTAAACTATTCTTTTAATATTAATTGGAATATTACGGAATCAACAAATTGTATTAAAAACAATGAACAAATTCAATTACTAGGAAACCTAACAATATATGGAAATTTAACACTAAATAATGTTACACTGTATTTTAATCAGACTAATTATAAAATAATAGCATATTCAGAAGCAAATTTGATAATTAATAGTTCAGATATTTCACATTTAAATACAATAACAATTTACACAGATAATTCAAATATAACTAACAATAGAATTAATAGTAGTATTCGCATATTTGGTAATAATATTATTATTAACAATAACACAATTATTACTAATGCTGCAGGAAGTTATTCTATATATATTGCTAAAACAACAGGATCAAATAATTTTGAAAATATTACAATATCAAATAACAATTTAGATGGCTACCAATATGGAATATATGCAAAAAGAGCAAATTTAACTATAAATAATAATACTATACATGATAGTAATTATGGAATTAGAATATACAATTCTACTGTTAATATCAACAATAATACATTAAAAAACATCCAGTATTAAGGAATATATTTAGAACAACAAAGCAATTACAGTTCAGTAACTGGAAATTTAATAGCAAATGGCACAGGTTCAAATTCAGAAGGAATAGATATTGGAGAATCATCGCATGTAATTGTAGAAAATAATACAATCTATAATGTTTCTTATGGTATTGGATTTTATGATTTAGAAAATATAACAGTATATAATAATACAGTATATGATTCGATTAATGAAGGAATAGCATGCTGGGGTACTGCAACAAATTCTAATATCACAAACAACACTGTTTACAATACATTTAATCCAGAAGGTGGATTAGTATTATGGGATTGTTCAGGTACAAGATTCTTCAGTAATATAGTATATAATAATTCATATGGTATATATGTAACAGGTTCATCAAGTAACAATTATATATATAATAACTATTTCTATGATAATTCAAAAAATGCATATGATAGTGCTACAGGTGCTAACTATTATAACATAACTAAGCAATTAGACACAAATATTGTAAATGGACCATATTTAGGAGGAAATTATTGGGATGATTATAATGGAACAGATACAGATAATGATGAGATAGGTAATACAAATATACCTTATGTTATTGGAACTTCAACTGGATATGACTATTTACCACTTGTTAAACAACCACCAGTAATATCAAATGGAAATCCATCAGGAACAGTAACAGGATCAACACAAACATTATCTGTAATAACAAATGAAAATGCACAATGTAGATATTCAACAACACCAGGAACATCATATCCAAGCATGGACTCATCTACAACAACATCAACAGGAACATCTCATAGTTGGACAATAAATACACCATATTATACTACATATAATTATTACATTAGATGCAATGATTCATATGGTTCATATAATACAGAAGATTATAACATAACATTCACTGTTTCTAATCCAAATCCACCTGGTGGAGATGGAATAATAACACTACCTGGTGCACCTAATTTACAACCAATAAGAATTCAACCACCTAGAGGTGAACCAGAGCCAATACCTGTTCCAGAACCAGAACCAATGCCAGAACCAGGTGAACCAACTGAGTTGCCACCTGGTGGAGCAAGATTTGAAATTGACAAAGGAAATTTCACATTTTTGTTTGCATTTGGAAATAATATCACAATAAATAATATCACAAGAATTAACCCAAATAAATTCAAAGTACTTGCATGTTATCAAGGATTGATTGATGCATATGAGATCAATGTATCTACAAATCAATCATATTTGTGTGTAGATACAAGTAAATACAAGAATATTGAAGATATTCATATTTATCAATATCACAATGGAGACTGGATAAGATTACAAAAGAGATACAATGGTACATATGTATGTGGACAAGTTACAAGCACACCATACATGATTGCTGGATTTAAGACAAGTGCATCTCAAAAACAAGCACTTTCAACTATTGAAAATGCAAATAATACAATTAACAAAGCACTTATTGATCAAAGAAATGTTTCTTATTGTCTTGAATTATTAAATCAAGCAATTGACAAATATTGGAATTGTGAATATGCACAAGCAACACAATTAGCAACAAAAGCAAAACAATGTGCAGGTGCATTTGAATTACCTAAAAACACAATTCCTGTATTAACAATTCTAATTATTTTA
>JAGGXH010000031.1 GCA_021163145.1 Candidatus Aenigmatarchaeota archaeon
AAACAATCATTTTTATATTGGTCAAACAAATGATTTTTTTAGAAGAATGGAAGAACATGAGAATGGGGAAGGATCAAAATTTACTAAGAAATATCATCCCATAGAAGTATTATATGTAGAACCATGTGATAGTAGGGAGTATGCATTAAATAGAGAAAATGAATTAACATTAGAATTATTGTCATGTACAAATGATTTTGATAAGATTGCTGGAGGAAAATATGCACAATTATATAAACCTGACTTTATAAAACAGAGAATAAAAAAGAAAATAATGGAGCCCTGAGTGCGATTTGAACGCACGACCTTCGCTTTACGAGAGCGACGCTATACCAAACTTAGCTATCAGGGCATGTTTAATTTATATTAAAAACAAAATAAATTTATTATAGAAGCTTAAAAATGTCATCTTATTGTTTATTAAAATCATTCTTCAGTATTTAAAGATATAATAATAAATGTTCAGAACATTGTTATAGAATTTATATTATTGATAAAAATATCAGTATTCTAAATACCGATAATTTTATAAATATCAGTATTCTAAATACCGATATGAATATTGAGATCTTAGTTGAGCAAAATCCATGGTGGAAAGATAAAGATAAAATAGAAGAAGATTATGATATTCAAAAATGGAAAGAAAAAGACATGCATTGGGAACCAGAGATTATAAATAAAATATCAATTAAACCATTTTCTTTTCATATTTTAATAGGTCCAAGACAAGTTGGAAAAACAACTACACTTAAATTATTTATAAGAAAAATGCTTAAGAAACTAAAACCAGAAAGCATATTTTATTTTAGTTGCGATAATATTAAAGATTATAAAGAATTATTAGATTTGTTGGAAACATACTTTTATTTTAGAAACAGCATTAATATAGAAAAATCTATAATAATTTTAGATGAAATAACAAATGTGATAGAATGGCACAGAGCAATTAAATATTTGATAGATAAAGGAAAACTAAGATATGATGTGCTTATAATAACTGGCTCAACAAGTTTAAAAATAAAACGTGAAATAGAATTATTTCCAGGAAGAAGAGGTTATGGTAAAGATTTAATTTTATTACCTCTTTCTTTTAGAGAATATTTAAAAATTACTGATTTTAAATTATGGAAAAAAATAGATCCAATTAAAAGCTTAGATGATATTGAAAAAAAAGCTGTTAAAGCTATGATATATTTAGATGAATTAAATAAAAAATTAATAAATTATATAAAATATGGTGGTTTTCCTATAAGTATAAAATATCCAAAGGAAAGAGAAAATGCAAAACAAATATATCTAAATTGGATTAAAAATGCTATATTAAAATCTGAAAGAAATGATGTTATAGCAAGAGAAATTATAAAAGCTATAATTGAAAAAATGCCTAGTGCAATTAGTTGGGAAGGAATTTCAAAAGAGATTGAAATTAAATCTCCAAAAACAGTTTCAGCATATGTTGATATGTTTAAAAATATGTTTGCATTAATAGTTCTTTATAATATTGATATTACTGGAAAAATAAAATTTGGAAAAAATAAAAAAATACATATAATAGATCCATTGATTTTTGAAATTTTTGAGGATTGGTGTTTGCTAGATATAAAAAATAAAGAAAGTATTATTGCTGAATCTTTAGCAGCTATTCATTTGAATAGATATTTTCAAGATAAATGTTTTTTCTTGAAGAATAAAAATGAAGTTGATATACTTATAAAAGATAAAAGAAAATTATATGGGTTTGAGGTAAAATGGACAGAAAAGAAACCAGTTATAAATAAAACACCTAAAATAAAAAGTTTTGTTATATTATCTAAAAAATGGTTTTCAAAAAAACCATTGACAATTCCATTAAGCGTATTTTTATCTATTTTAGAATAGGTATATATTTAAAAATTAAAAAACATAACTGATAATATGATAAACAAAGCAGAAGCAGATGAAAAAGTTCAAAATGAAAAATATATAAGAGTATGGGCAGCATTTGAAGTTTTAGCTATAAATGAAGATAAAGCAAAAGAAAGCTTGACTAATTTAATAAATAAAATTGATCAAGATAAGAAGATACAAGTTTATGAAAAAGAATTTAGTGAACCTGTAAAAGTTGAAAATCCTACAAAAACAATAAAACAAGCATATTCAATTACATGTGATTTAAAACTTATAGCTAAAAATGTAGATAATTTATTGCAATTTGTTATATCATATGGTCCATCTGCAATTGAAATAATTGAGCCAAATGAAATTAAAATGCAGATTGGTGAAGTACAAAATATATTAAATACTGTTTCAGGAATGATGCATAAATTTGCTGCAGCTGGAATTGGTGGACTAGTATTTATAAACAAAGAGTAATGATTATGATGAAAAAGCTTTTGATAGGCTTTTTGTTTATTTGTTTATTTTCACAGCCTGTTTTAGCAATAAATTTGTATCAATATTCTGTAAAATCAGAAATATTTGAAAACAATACAGTATATTATAATATAAATTTAATTTTAGAAAATGATTTTCCAGGAAGCTTTAATTATTTGATTGAAGGAAATCCATATTCAATTGAATATGAATCTAAAGGAAAATGTAGAATACAAGAAAGAATATTAGGAAAAGAACTTATTTGCTATTTCAACAAGGATTATAATATTACAAAAATTAAAATAAGTTATTTTGCAAATAATAAAATAGAAAAAAGAAAAAATTATTTTTTATATAAAGATTCTTTGAATTTTCCATACAATACAAAAGATTTTTTTTATTTAGTTAAAATACCTGAGGGAACAGGTTTAATTAAAGGAAATGAAAATTTTTTTCCTGAAAATGCAAGTTTAGGTTCAGATGGAAGAAGAGCTGTTTTATATTGGAAATTAAATAATACAACAAAAGGAAATATATTTGAGACAAGGGTAGCATATGAACCTTTATCTGAATTTAATTATTCTGTATTGATTATTCCTTTTATTGTAATAATATTTTTAATTGTTATTATTATTTTTATGAAAAAACATCATTCAAAAATTATATTACCTATTTTAAAAGAAGATGAGAAAAAAATATATGAGGTTTTATTAAAACATGGATCTGGAATAAAACAAAAAATAATTGTTCAAGAATCTGGTTATTCAAAAGCAAAAGTATCTAAAGTATTAAAAAATCTTCAAGAAAGAGGAATTGTTAAACTTGAACGTTTGGGTAGAACAAATAAGGTATATCTATCCAATAAATTTAAAAATAGGGAAAAATAAGGTTTTGTAAACAATTAGAACTTATAAAAACACTTATTTTTTATTGAAAGTATTGTTAGAAACAATATAAAACATGCATAGAAACAGTTGCACAACAAATATATATTCTATTTTTTACTATATTTTTATACGAAAAATTGGCGCCAGAAGAATCTCTAACATAGTATGTTAGAGGTGATAACTTTTTTGGCGCAGGATTGCGCTGATTTTTGGCGCCAAAAACATGCGCATTCACCCGCGCAAACCAAAACAACAATAAAGTTGTTTTGGATAAAAAATAAATACAAACGGAGGAAATGAACATGCAATTTAAAAGATTAGCAGCAATTGCTGGATCAGCATTAATGGCTGGTATGACAATTGCAGCACCAGTATTAGCATCAACTGTAAGCCAAGTAAATCAAATTGGTAATATGGTAGATGCAACACACTTCCCACTGTTTGTGGTAGGAAAAAACGCACAGCCATCAGATGTTGTTGGAGCAATTAACATAGCTACAAAATTAGCAAGTTATTCAAAAACAACAGAAACAGTAACAACAAGTGCAGGAACATCAGAAAGTGTTGTAGGTGGTGTTAAAATAAGAACACCTGGTAATGAATTAACACCTTATACAGCAATACAATCAGTAAAAAGCGTATTAACATCATCTGACTTAGATATATTAGCAGATGGAACATTCCAAACAATAAATGGTGGAACATATCAATATAAACAATATCTATATCTATCTGGAGATACAACAGAAACAACATACAACAAAGTTGTATTTGAAAAACCAACAACAGAAAATGATCCAGTAATAAATTTCAAAGCAACTGCAAATAGAAACTTAACAACATATAAATTAACATTTTCAACACCTGTTGCACTAGGATCAAGTGTAGATACAAATTCAGAACTACAAGCAATATTACAAGGTACAACAATAAACATTTTAGGAAAAGACTTTGTAATATCAGATTGTACATCAACTGCATCAAATGTAATAGATTCTATTACATTAATAGGTGGAAAGAACACAGTAACAATGAAATCAGGAGAAGACAAAACAATTACAATAGATGGAAAAGATTATGTAGTACATCTAGATGCAGTTGTAGATGAATCAACAGGTGGAAGTACATATAAAACAGCTGTTGGAGATATTAATGGCGAATCATTTACATTAAGACAAGGTAATACATTTACAATGTCTGATGGAACATTAGTAGCTGCAATCAAAGTATTGCAAGGTAAGACAGGAGAAGCAGACTATGTAAAAATTGCAGTAGGTGCAGATAAAATTAAACTAACAGCTGGTCCCGGTGGAACTGTTACAAAAGGAACAAAAACAGTATCTGATTTAACATCTGAATTTTCAGCAACAGGATCAAATGGATGGTCTTGGATGAAAATAACATATAAGCCTTCAACAGATATATTTGTAAAAGAAGGTGAAAAAATAACAGATCCATTTGCAGAAACATTTGACATCAAATTTGAAGGAATTACACCAGCATTTGATGACACAACAAATAGGCAAACAATAAAATTCAGTCCATCATCATATAATATGATGTTGAATTACAAGAACGCAAATGGTGATACAGAAGAATTATACACATTATATTATGACAGTGGAACATATAGATGGATGTCATCTTCAGTATCTGCAACAAATCAAGATAATGGATATAGAGATGTAGTATTTGATGAATATCAAAATATATCAGCAATTGAGCAAGACTACTTTATTGTATCAAAATCTGGATTTTCACATGTACTACAATTTACATCATTTACACCAGCAACAAGTGAACTAGTATTCACAGATCTAAATGGAAATTCAATAACATCATCAAATACATCTACAACAGCAGGAACTCTAATAGTAGATGGAAACTCATATGCATATACAATAGTAGATGCAACAAAGAAGATTATTATAATGGATCTAAATGGAGATGGAACACAAGCAACAGCATTAGGACAGCAATATTCATATCTAGTGCCTAAATTAATAACATCTGGACAAGGTGGACTGTACTTCTACAATGGTAATCAAACAGATACAAATACTACAACATATGTATATCCAGGAGTTGGCTTTGCTGGAATAAGATGGATTGTATCTGGTGGTGGTACATCAGATTATACAGTAACAGTATCTACATATAACTCAGGTTCATGGACAGATGAAACAAGTACAATAACAGTAAATTCTGCAACAGCATCAAACAAATTTAATCAAACATATACAAAGAATCACATAGATTACATTGTAAATTGTTATAATGCATCAATAGAGACAGTAACTTGTGATGTAGCATTAGGAACATCTGCAAGTTCAATAAAAACAAGTAAAGGATATATATTAGTTGAAGAAGCACAACAAGGATCTACAACACACAATTGGATTTATTTGCCAATTGCTTGGGATGCAACAAATTCAAGAGTTTACATTAATTCACCAAGTTCAGATGACAGCAACTATGCAAACATTAATCTATTAGGTACACAAGAATATCAAGGAATGACAACATATGGAACACTTGTAAAATACTATACAACAACTGGTGGTGGATCAGCTGAAATATCATATCCAGATTCATTTACATATGCAAACCTATATGTAATGGGTCCAGAAGGTACAATTACAACTACAACAAGTGAATCTGGAGAAACAACAACTGAAAAAGTTGTTGCAGTTACAGCTGATATCGCTAAATTAGACACAGAGATCACTGACGCAGACAAAGCAAACTATGATTTGGTCTTAGTTGGTGGTCCATGTGTAAACAGCCTTGTATCAGCATTAGCTGAAGAAGGTAAGTTTGCATACACATGCGATACATGGCCAGCTGAAAACTTTGGATGGATCGAATTAATAAACGATGCATTTGCAGAAGGAAAAACAGCATTAATTGTAGCTGGTACAAGAGCAGAAGACACAGACTTAGCAGCAAGAGTTGTACAAGATGGAACAAAATTAGAAGGAATTACAGCTTCATCTGCTAAGGTAACTGGTGAGAGCTTCGCAAGTGTTGTTGTAGAATAAATACATTAGAGGGCATTGTCCCTCCTTTTTTCTATTTTTCTAAAACAAAAATCAATTTAAAGGTTGTTTCTATATATTAATTATGAAAAAAATTGCCTTGCTTGGAATAATATTAATAATAATGATTTCTGGATGTATAGGTAGTCCAGTAACTAAATATGAATTTGCAGGAAAAACATTAAATTTTAGAGCAGATTTAAGAGAAGCAGAGAAAATTAATGTTTATCCAGATGAACAAACATTATGGAATATGTTAATGGGACCTTATGTTAGAATTATACATATAGGATTTTATCCAAATGATACAGAAAATCCTTATTATACAGTAGCTGCATATGAATTATCATATAAGCTACAATATATTAATGATGTATACTGGGGGCCTAATCAAGTTGAAATTAAACCAATGATATTAAATTCTACAAAAGATTTAATGCTAGCAAATGAAGTTGAGCCTATAATACTTATGTTAGGACCATCTAAAGCAAATGAAACATCTATAAGAATAGATAATTACTTAATAACAGTTTCTGGTAAAGATTTTTCAGAAATAGATAGAACTTATACAGATTTAGATTTAGCTGTTGATAAATTATTATTAGTTTTAATGAAAACAAAGGATTTATAATATAAAAAATACAATATTTCTTTGATAGAAATGTGGTATCTAATACCAGAATATAGAGAAATAATGATAGGAATTTTAGTATTTGTAAGTATAACATCACTATTTTGGCTTATGTTATATACAATTAAAAGAAAAATAATAAACAAAAAAACATTAAATAAAGTATTTTTACCAAAAATAAGTATAATAATACCTGCATTTAATGAAGCTAATAGTATAGGATCTACATTAAAATCAATATTAAGCAATAATTATCCTAAAAATAAAATGGATATAATAGTTGTTGATGATGGATCTACAGATAATACTTCTGATATTGTTAAGAAATTTCCAGTTAATTTAATACAATTATCTAGAAATAAAGGAAAAGTTAATGCTCTTAATACTGGTATAAAGCATGCAAAACATGATATTATATTTACATTAGATGCTGATAGTAAGCTTTGTAAAAATTTCTTTAGATTAATGGTAAAGAAATTTGAAGATGCTAATGTTGGTGCTGTTTGTGGAATCTATAAAGCAAAATATCAGAATAAATTAATAGAAAAACTTCAATCATTGGAATATCTTGGTTTTGCTTTAATTAGAAAATTGCAAGATTCATTGGGTGCAATAACTGTTGTACCTGGAGCTGTTGCAGCATTTAGAAAAAAAGTATTATTAGAAGTTGGAGGTTTTGATAATGATACTTTATTGGAAGATGCTGATATAACTATTAAAGTTCATAAAGCTGGATATAAAGTTGTTTGTGAAAAAAATGCATTAGCATATGTTTGTGCACCACCTACTATAAGAAAATTTGTAAAACAAAGAACAAGATGGATGAGAGGAGGGTTACAAATATGGGGCAAGCATTTTGATATGTTTAGTGGTAAGTTTGGTGCAATTAGCTTTTTATGGATAGTAGATGCTGTTAGTGTTTCAATGCAATTTGTAGTATTTTCTATGCTATTAGATCATATTAGAAGATTTGGATTTAGTTTAATATCATTAAAATATTTAATCTTAAATATTATTTCATTAAATTTTTCATTTAATAGCCTTACATTATTATTATCTTTAAGCTTTATTTTATTTATATTAGGAATTATAAACATGTCAATTTCTATTAAAATAACCAATGATTCAATGAAAAAATTATTGTTATATCCTTTAATGGCTTTTTATGGAACATTCCAATTTTTAATATTTATAAAATCTGTGATTGAAGAATCACTTGAATTAAAGAAAGTATGGTAGCATACTAACTGTTAAAAAATCTCTTATACCAAGTGCAAGCCCCAATATCAATATAACTATTTTTAAGAAATTATTGAAAAATTTATCATCTGAATATTTATCAATTAGATATAAGACAGACCATACAACAATTATTTTTGTAGGAAAGAATATCCATGGACCTTTGAATAAATTAAATAGAAATGTTGGAACCACATGCTGTTCTTTAAAACCAAAAAATGTTAATGCAGTAAATGTTGAACTTGCATCAAACAAATGTGCAATAATAATACTTGCATTTATTTTTGTTAATATTTTTGGAATAAATGTACTTATTCCTAAAAAAACAATACACCATATTGATGTTAATCCAGCAATAATTAATAGTCCCTTGATGTTATTTATTTGAGTTAATGTTAAATTATATAATAATAAAACAATTCCAACAGAAATCATGCTTATAT
>JAGGXH010000002.1 GCA_021163145.1 Candidatus Aenigmatarchaeota archaeon
GTATAGAAGCATATGGAAAAACATTAAAGGAAGCATTTGAAAATGCTGCATTAGGATTCTGGGAAATAATGACAGATACATCAAAAATTAAACCAAAAATTAAAAAAATAATTAAAGTAAAATCTGAAAATAAAGAAAGTTTATTATATGATTTTTTAGAACAGTTTCTGATTTTACATGATTCAGAAAATCTAGTTTTTTCAAAATTTAAAATTATTAAATTCTCTGAAAATGAATTAGAGTGTGAAACATGGGGAGAAGAATTTGATCCTAAAAGACATATTGATAAAACATCAATAAAAGCAATAACATATCATGAAATGAAAATTGGAAAGAAAAATGGAAAATATTTTGTTCATTTTATTGTTGATATATGAATATGTTATTGAATAAGATAATCAAAAAATACTATAGATTTATTAAGGATAAAATAAATAGTGATTAATATGATCCAGCTCAAGAAAATAGACAATGTCCGATGGGAAATCCCCATAGGCAGCATTCCAAACATGAAAGTACCAGGTCTAGTTTTTGCATCTGAAAAATTATTAGAAAAAATGAAAACAGATAGAACATTAGAGCAATTAGCAGGAGTAGCAACTCTGCCTGGTATATATAAACATGCAATTTGCTTGCCTGATGGTCATGAAGGCTATGGATTTCCTATTGGTGGAGTAGCAGCACTAGATTTCAAAGAAGGTGGAATCTCACCTGGCGGAATAGGATTGAGTTAAAGATTCTCTTTAACTCCCTAAAATGATATAAACTGCGGGGTGAGATTGCTTAAGACAAACTTATCTTTAAAAGATGTAAAACCAAAAACCCAAGATTTAATCAAAGCAATGTTTAAAAACATACCATCTGGACTTGGTTCAAAAGGAAAAGTAAAAGTAAAAACTCAAGAAGAATTTAATAATGTTTTAAAATTAGGTGCAAAATGGGCTGTTGAAAATGGTTATGGTTGGAAAAAAGACTTGAAACACTTGGAATCAAATGGTTGTTTAAAAGAAGCAGATCCATCTTTAACAAGTGATCAAGCTAAAAAAAGAGGCATGCCACAATTAGGATCTCTAGGTTCTGGAAACCATTTCTTAGAAATACAAATCATTGATGAAATTTATAATCCTGATGTTGCTAAAGCTTTTGGTTTAGAACAAAAAAACCAAGTAACTGTTATGATTCATACAGGTTCAAGAGGATTTGGTCATCAAGTTTGTTCTGATTATCTGAGAGCAATGGAAAAAGCATTTCCTAAGATAATTAGCAAGCTACAAGACAGAGAATTAATATATGCTCCTGCTGGTTCTGAGCTAGCTGAAAAATATTTTAAAGCAATGGCATGTGCAGCTAATTTTGCATGGTGTAATAGACAAATGATAGTTCATTGGGTAAGAGAAAGCTTTGAGGAAGTTCTTAAAAAAGATGCAGAAGACCTGGGACTAGAAATTGTATATGATGTTGCACATAATATTGCAAAAATAGAACAACATGAAATAAATGGTAAAAAAATAAAAGTTTATATGCACAGAAAAGGTGCAACAAGAGCATTTCCACCTGGACATCCTGAAATACCTTCTGATTATAGATCTGTGGGGCAACCTGTATTAATACCAGGCTCAATGGGAACTGCTTCTTATGTTTTAGTAGGAACTAAAGAAGGAAAAGAATCATTTTACTCAACTGCACATGGTGCTGGAAGAGTAATGTCAAGACATAAAGCATTAAAACAATATAGAGGTGAGCAAGTAGTTAAAAATCTTGCTAGCAAAGGAATTTTTATAAAAACAGCTAGTTGGAAAGGTGCTGCTGAAGAAGCACCTGGAGTATATAAGGATATTGATGAAGTAGCAAGAGTTAGTCATGAAGCTGGAATTGCTAAAAAAGTTGTTAGATTAATTCCATTAGGTGTTACAAAGGGATAATTTATATTTCAATCTTTTAAGTTTATTTTATTTTTAATTTATTTGTCTTTTTATATGGTTTCTTAACTATTAACTCTTTTATTTCGAGATTTCTTATTATTTTAGATGTTTTAGTTTTAGACCATTCTAATTTTCTTCTAATATCATCTTGAGTTACTTCCTTTTCTCTTTTGATTATATCAAAAACCTTTTTCTCATCTGGAGGCATAATTTTTCTAATAAATCTCTCTTTTTTAAATAGTTTAATCTTATAGCCAACAAAAAATGAAGTTAAACTTAATATTAGTATTATGAATATTAAAATGTAGTTTAATTCAAATTTTTTTGCTTTATACTGTACAAATGCTGTAAATTCTTCATTTTTCCCAAGTTGTTTAGACCATTCTAGATATATTTTTCTACCATCTGTTGATATTTTAACAGGTCTTGAAACAATAAGAGCATCTTGATTCTTAGAGATAATTGATTCTTCAGGAAGAACTATCTTTAATTTGAAATTATCAAAACTATATTCAGATTTGTAACTAAATGTAAAGAAATATTCATTACCAATTTTATTGATATAATCTTCTATATTAAATTCTCTTACATTATAGTTTGAATCTATATCTACAACATTATTTGACATATCCATTGTTATATATAGATAATTTTCTTGTGCATATGATGTATTCATAAGTAATAAGAATATTAGCAAGGGTATGATTATTTTTCTCATAAACATAATATCGATTAATTTATTAATAAAATAATATTGGAGGTTAATTTAACCTCCAATTCTACCAACATTTTTTGCTCGTTCTATATCTGGTTCTTGCTGTTTTGAAGCAATATTTTCCACTTGTTTTCCTACTTGTTCTAAATTTTGAGCTTGATTTTGACCTATTTCTTCTAGTTCTGATGTTGCTGGTATACTATCTTCTACTATATTATCTATAGCAGATTTTATAGACCCTTTGTCAATTCCTTTTTCTATAATTTCTTGTTTTATTCTTTCTCTATACTTTTCACCATTTTCTATGCGAGAAACTATTTCTACTGTAACCTTTGATGAAGCATTGATTGCTCTCAAAAGTCCTGGTTTTGCTTTTTCTGGTACTTTTTCATACACTTCTTCTAAGATTTCTAAATGTATTGAAGTCTTGCTAGCTACATGTTCAACCAAAGCAGTAACATTTTTTCCAAGTGCTACAGCTTTTTCTGTATTTATATTTGTCTCATTCATATTTTTCTCATATTCTTTAACTAATTCTTCCACAAATTCTGGCTTATCTTTTTCAACCATTGCTTTTGCTTCTGCAAGTCTTTTTTCAGCATGTTTCAAAGCAACTTTTGCCTTTGCTTCATTACTAAATGCAAGTGCTGTTTCAATAGATTCAAATGCCCTTTTAAGTCCATAAATTGGACTATCTGGCAATATTCCTGGATTTGGTAAACTTTCTACTGCCATTACTGGTGTAGATAATACAAGCAAACTAATCAACATTGCTAGTAGTTTTTTCATTTAAATCACCTAATTTATAGTAGTTTTAAAATAGATATAAAGGAACCTGATAAACTGTTTCGCAACCGTTTACTATAAAATTATTAGAATTTAGTAATCAAGATATATGTTGATTTTAATAGGAGTATCAATAATATAGATTTATTAATTATATAGGAAAATTAGAAAAATATGGTTTTGGGGTATTAACTGCCGGCTTAGATGTATATGAGTTAAACTTTAAGTTTACTTCATCTCCAGCCTTGATATCTTGACGTTCTGTTTACGCTATCATTAATTAAAATACAATGTTATATAGTATAACAACAAAAACTTTATATATCTTGTTTGTTATGCAGTATAATAAGATCTATACAGGCACTCTTATAGTATGCTTTTCTTTCTTAGGCCTAAGATAAGCACTAGCTAATTCTAATCCTATTTTCATTAATATCTTTACTTTTGGATTCATTGTGTTTAATTTATATAATTCAGCTCTTCCTATAGTTCTAGTCTTAATTATTACCTTCTTCTCAATTAATTCTCCCCATATCTTTTCTATAGTTATTCTTGATATTCCTACTTCATCTGCTACTTGTGTCTTAGAATAGTCAAAGCTAGGATATGTTAAGAAAAAGTCTAGTACTTTTATATATGGACTTTCTCCAAATGTTTCTAAAAACACTGATTTTGTTTTCATTATAACTCTAACCTCGCTCTAAGTTAGCTCAGACATAACTCTATGCTATGTCCAACTTATCTATAAGTTATTATATATTTACTAATATATAAAGATTATGTATTATTTGTATATTTATTATACATTAACAATATATAGTAAAATTGTTAATTAGTTATATGGTTGATTTAAAGAAAAAAGATATTTCTGATGAAGAACTAGAAGTTGCTTTGCTACATAAGATGTTTATAATGAGAGCTGGAGTTAAAAGACATATTTATGAATCTGATCTTGCTAAAGGGTTTCCTCCACATCTGAGGAAAGACATAATGAATATTGCTAAGCAACTTTATAGAAAAGGATTATTAATTAAATTCCCA
This sequence comes from Candidatus Aenigmatarchaeota archaeon, assembly GCA_021163145.1. Taxonomy (GTDB): domain Archaea; phylum Aenigmatarchaeota; class Aenigmatarchaeia; order Aenigmatarchaeales; family Aenigmatarchaeaceae; genus JAGGXH01. The sequence continues at coordinate 4,465 of JAGGXH010000002.1, forward strand.
CATGGCAGAGAACATGTTTGGCAACTAAATCTTAAGAAAATAGATGAAATTAAGAAGAAAATTGAGAAGTTTTATAATTTATAATAGTTTTATATGTTATTCGTAAACATGTGAGTGTTTTAAACTTTAAGTTTACTTCGTCTCCAGCAAAGTGTTATATAACAAACAAAATCTATTTAAATTCTGATATCCTATTATAACAAGTGATATTATGCCAATTTCAAAAGCTCCATATACAAGAAAGTATAAGCATGTAAAGGGAAGAGGACATGAACACCCTGTTATATGTGGATATTGTGGAAAAAAAGTTCCAAGATATAAAGCATTTATTAAAACAAGAGGATTTAGAATATCTGACCCAACATTGAGACAGCAAATTGATAAAAAATATATTCATATGAATACTCACAAAATCTATGTATGTCCTTCATGTGCAAGATTTCATAAGATAGTTAAAAAAGGAAAATCTGTAAGGAAAAAGCATTTAGAAAGATAGTTATTTATATCTAAGTTCCCAATATTTTTCTATGAAAGCAATATCTGCAGTAATTGCAATTGTATTAATTCTAATAATTACTGTTGGTTTAGTATCACTTGCATATATGTGGTTTACTGGAATGTTTAGTTCACTTGGAAAAGGTGTATCAAAACAAGCAGAAGCATTTACACAAAAAGCAAGTGCTTCATTTGAAATTGATTCAATAAGTCAAAGTTCAATATATATTAGAAATACAGGTCAAAGTGATTTGACAAATGTTGTTTTATATGTTAATGGTAATACAGTTGA
>JAGGXH010000006.1 GCA_021163145.1 Candidatus Aenigmatarchaeota archaeon
TGTAAAATCTTGTATATCATTTGCAACCATTGTTGCTGTTGTAGTATCTGTTTGCTCAACACCATTTATATACATTTTTAAGTTTGTTCCATCATAAGTTACTACTACATGCTGCCATGTTCCTGTTGAAACAACATTATCGCTATAAATATATGGCAAAGCAGAGCCTGTTCCCATTACAAATATTAATTTATTTCCATTTGTAGCATCATTACTTCTTCTTTTCTGCAAAGCCCAACCCTTATAATTATCTGCTTCATAATTTAATTCTCCAACAATCCATCTATTTACTGTTTCTGTTGTTGAATCTGGATTAATCCATATTGATGCTGTGAATTGGCTTGGATTAAGAGAAGCATCATAAGGCACACTTATTATATCATCAATACCATCAAATTGATAACAACCACCAAATTTACCATCAGAAGTATAAGTTGCACCATTTACTGTTCCATCATTTGCTCCTGTTTCATCATTTGCATTGTTTTCAAATCTCCAATATCCAACCAAGTTATCATCCTTTTCTGCATAAGGGAAGTTTATTTCTAATGTGTTTGAACTGATATTATACCTGTCTGTTTCTGTGGTTGTATTAATTTTTGTTCCAGCATCATAGTGGGATGTCTCATTTATGTAGAAATCTGCATTAGAAGGAACTGATGCATAAGCAAAATTTATGATTATAGCTAACAAAAATTCTAATAGTACAATCATTAACACTGTTTTTAATGAATTTTTCATAAAGATCTTGCTAATATTATATTATAATAATTATAGATTATTTGTTTAAATAGGTTTTTAAACCATAGATACAATTAATTATTTATGATTAAGGCACAATTAAAAAATAATGAAGTAATATCAACTCAACCTGAAGCAAGAGAACTTTATAACAGAACATTTTATGGGTATATTAAAAACAAGAATCTTGTATTGAATCTTATTGAAGCATGTTATTTATTAGAAAAAAATAAGATAGAAATATTTGAAAAAAATAAGAAAATTAAATTTAAAGATATCTATGACATTTGTATTGAAAAATATCCTAAATTTATTACTAATTATATTGTGTATAAAGATTTAAGAGAAAGAGGTCTTCCTGTAAGGATTGCAAACAATAATTATGATTTTGATGTTTATGAAAGAGGAGCAAAACCTCATCAAAAGCCAAAAATAAAATGGATTGTATTTACAAATTCTGAAGATTATCCATGTAAATTTAAAGTTTTAATGAATACTTTAAAATTATCTAAAGACTCAGATGTTTTATGGGCAATTGTTGATGATGATGAAAGTGTAACATATTATATTGCATCAAAACTATCTGTTAAGTGATATTATGATAAAAGCATATTTAAAAAATGATAGAGTTGTCATATGGGACTTAGAAAACAGTAAAGACATATTTGAAAAAAAATATTTTGGCAGATTAAAGGATAATAGGTTAGAGCTTGCATTAGTAGAAGCAGCTTATCTTATTGAAAAAAAGAAAATATCTCTCTTTGATAATAAAAAGAAAATGAAATTTGAGCAATTCTTTGAATATTGTAAAAAAATTGACAAAAGATTTGAATTGCGTTACAAGATCTATAGAGATCTGAGAAATAAAAAACTTCCAACTAGATCAGGATTTAAATTTGGATGTGATTTCAGAGTTTATGCAAAAGGAACAAATCCAATGAAAAGAGGTAAAAAAACAGAAAAAGAACATACTAAATGGGTTGTATTTGCTATTCCAGACAATTATGAGATGACATTTGTAGAATTGTCTAGAGCTGTAAGACTAGCACATAATATAAGGGCTAATATGCTTTGGGGAGTTGTTGGCAAAAAGAATATAAACTATGTACAAGTTAAATTCTTTAAACCTTAAATAGTTAAGTAACAAAATATGTATGGTGATCATATGTTTGTAAAGGATTTGATGTCAAGAAAAATAAATTATTTGAAACCAACTGATAGTGTATCTAAATTTATTTCTTTTGTTCAAAAAAATCATACTTCATCTGCACTAGTGATTGACAATAAAAAACTAGTAGGAGCAATTAATATTAAATTATTATCATCTAAAGGTATCACAGATCCATCTAAAACAAAGATTAAGAAGGTTCTAAAAAGCATGCCGCCAACACTTCATCCAAATGATGATATAATTCATGCTTCCAAACTTTTATTTGAATCAGGACTAAAAGAACTTCCTGTTATAGATAATAGTAAAGTAATTGGAATGCTTTCTATAGAAAATATTATTGATGAATTTTCAAAAACAAAATTGTTTAGACAAACAAAAACAGAATCTCTAATGTCACCTGTAATAACAATAACACAAAAAGATGATATTGGAAAAGCTAGACAAATAATGAGAGAAAAAAATATATCAAAACTTCCTGTTATTGATCAAAAAGGAAAATTAATAGGTGTTGTAACAACATTTGATATATTAAAAACCTTAAAACCACGAGAAAGAATGGATTTTTATTCTATGGCTGCAGAAATGGAAAGAATAATGAAAATACCGATAACCACAATTATGGATAAAAAAGTATTTATTGCTTCACCAAAGGATTCATTAAATAGTATATTTAATATAATGAAGAATAATAAGCGTGGTAGTGTAATAATTACAGAAAATAAAAAACCTATTGGTATTATAATAATGAAAGACCTTCTTGAATATTATTTAGGTAGTATAGAAACAAGTGGAATGATTTATCAAATAATTGGTTTAAAAAATGAAACAAACTATATTGTAAGCATAGTTGAAAGAATGGTAAATGATGCATTAAAGAGATTGTCATCAATATACAAGCCATTATTCTTGTTTATACATGTAAAGAAGAGAGAAACAGGTTTAAAATCAAGAATTAAATATTCTATAAGAATTAGGTTTGGAACTGAAAAAGGAACATTTGTAACAAAATCATGGGATTGGGATCTATTAGTAGCAATAAAAGATGCCTTAGATAAGCTTGAAAAAATTGTATTTAAAGATAAAAGAAAAATAAAAGATCATATTAGATTTAATTTAATAAGAATCAAAGAAAAGTTCAGAAAAGGACGGTGAATTAAATCCAAACAAGATGTGATAAATGTAATGGTCATGTAAAGGATGTTGGTAGACTTACAACAATTAAATGGAAAGGTGTCACTTTAAAGGTATGTAGCAAATGTAAAAGAAAAATAAAAATGACTTTATAAATAATTATGCAAGAACCTGCAACTCTTCATTCTTAAATATTCCCTTTAATTCTGGACAGCGATTAATTATATTTATGTCTGATGTTTCTACTACAACATATTGATCATCATCTAAATTAATAATTTCTATTAAATGAATATTATTTTCTTTAAAATATTTTTCAATTGTTGTGTTATAACCTCTCTCAAATTGAAGCAAATATGTATGTTTTGTACTATTCATGATACATAATAAAATAAAAAGATATTTAAAGATACTTATCCTCCCATTCTCTCATTACATGTTCTGGAAGCTTGTCTTCATGTTTTGTTTTTTCATAATATTCTCCAAATTTATTCTTTAGCATAATACCTATTATTAAGCCACATCCTAATCCAAACAAATGTGCTGCATTTGCAATACCAGATGGTGCAAACATTCCAATTAAATCAACTGTAGCCCATACTATTGCTGCAAAAAACATTGGCATTGGTATATATCCAACATAAACTCTCATATATGGTCTTAGTATTGTTAAACATCCTAATATCCCAAATATTGCTCCTGATGCACCTAATGCTGCTTCATAAAAAAATACTGAACCTATTCCTGCAATTATTCCTGATATAAAATATACTAGTAAAAATTTCTTATAACCTATTATTTTTTCTAATATTGATCCAAATAAAGCAAGAGCAAACATATTATAAAATAAATGTTCAAAACTTCCATGTAAAAACATAGATGTTAATAATTGCCATGGTTTTTGTAATACTTGTGAAGAATATAATGCAAAATTTTCTGTTAATTGTGGTATTAATAATTGTAGTATAAATACTATTATACAGATTGCTACTAATAGCATTGCAGTCCATTTGAATGACATAATTAATAGTTTATTAATAAATTATTTATATTATAAAACTAACTAAGATTATGGTACTATGATGAAATCTAAAAAAGAAATAGATTTAGATAAGATAAAAATAGATTGGAGTAGTATCAATGAATCTGAACCTATTTCTTTAAGAAGATTTTTGATAAGAGATTTTGAATGAAGGTGTATTTGAATGAAAAATATTATAGTTGTTTCAAATATCTCAAAGTCTTATAAAAAGGATAAAGGCATATTTAAAAGAAAAGAATATAAAAAGGCAATTGACAATATTTCATTCTCTGTTAAAAAGGGTGAGATATTTGGATTATTAGGTCCTAATGGTGCAGGAAAAACAACATTAATTAAAATATTAACTGGTATGTTAGAAGCAGACAAAGGTTCTGTTTTTGTGCTTGGAAAAATGCTGCCAAATGAAGCTGATAAAATAAAAGAAAGAATAAATGGAATATTTGCAAGAGCAAATATGTTTTGGCAATTAACAGGTAAAGAAAATTTGGGTGTTTATGCAAATATCTATAATATAAGAAACAAAAAGAAAATTATTAATAAATATATTAAATTTTTTGAACTTCAAGATGTTGCAAATCAACCGATTTTTAAATGTTCAACAGGAGAAAATATGCGTTTTAATCTTGCAAGATCATTATTAAATAATCCTGAAATATTATTTCTTGATGAACCTACACTTGGAATAGATCCTAGAATGGCTCTCAAAATTAGACAATTTATTAAAAAATTAAATAAAGTTGAAAAAAATACTATTATACTAACTACTCATTATATGGAAGAAGCAGATTATCTTTGTGATAGAATTGCTATTATAAATAAAGGTAAAATAATTAAAATAGATACCCCAGAAAATCTTAGAAAATTATTTAAAAAAGAGGCTATTTTGGAAATAAGATTACAAAAAACTAATATAAA
>JAGGXH010000055.1 GCA_021163145.1 Candidatus Aenigmatarchaeota archaeon
ATATAATCCAGATGAAGATTTTATAAAGAATTGTAGAAAAAGCTTTAAACCATCAGAAGAAATGACAATATATCTACCTGATGGAATTGAAGATGAAATTACTAGAAAAGCTATAGAAATATATGAAAGTTCTGAAGAATATAAGCAAATATTGCAAAAACTAATTAAATTATATGAAAAAGCAATTAAAAAAGTAAAGCAACAATCATAATCTTTAAATATCTATAAATTCCATTATAAATTGGTGAAAATGAAAGGCGATGTTCTTAATACAAGATAAAAAAGATTTATCTAGTTCTGATTTTATTAAAATTAAAGATATTTTATCTGGAAAATATGTTAACAAAGAAGTTAAATTAAGAGGATGGATATATAGAAAAAGAGAACAAAAACAAATAATATTTATTATCTTAAGAGATTCTTCTGGAATAATACAACTAGCATGTAAGGGAATAAAGGATGCTGAAAAAGCAACAATAGAATCTTCTATACAGGTTTCAGGTATAGTTAAAGAAGATCAAAGAGCACCTGGTGGATATGAAATAGAGGTTAAAGATCTAAAAATAATTGGATTAGCTGAAAGATTTCCAATTACTAAAGATCAATCAGAAGAATTTTTAAGAGATATGAGACATTTATGGATAAGAAGCCAAAAATTAACTACTATATTTAAAATAAGAAGTGAGTTATTCAAAGCAATTAGAAAATTCTATGATGAAAGAGGATTCTATGAAATACAATCACCTATATTTACAAAACTAGGTTGCGAAGGTGGTTCTACTTTATTTGAAGTTAAATATGGTGATAAAAAAGGAGTATACTTATCACAATCATGGCAATTATATGCTGAAGCAATGATATATTCATTAGAAAGAATATTCACTCTAGCTCCATCATTTAGAGCTGAAAAATCAAGAACAAGAAGACATTTATCAGAGTATTGGCATCATGAAATGGAAGCTGCGTGGATAACACACGATCAATTAATGGAATTCGAAGAAGATTTGATAATTTATATTGTCAAACATATGTTAAAGCATTGTAAAGATGAATTAATAGAATTGGGAAGGGATTTGAAAGAATTAGAAAAAATTAAAAAACCATTTTTAAAAATAACTTATAAAGAAGCAATTGAAATACTTGGAAAACAATATGGTCATGATTTAACAGATAAAGATGAAAGAGAATTATTAGAAAAAATTGGAAAGGGCCCTATATTTATAACTTCATTTCCCAGAGAAATGAAAGCATTTTACATGAAAAAAGACCCAAAGGACCCAAAAACAGTATTAGCAAGTGATTTGCTTTTACCTGGAGTAGGAGAAGTGACAGGCGGAAGTGAAAGAATATCTGATCTAGATGAATTAAAAGAATCTTTAAAAATATTTAAATTAAAAAAAGAAGATTATAAGTGGTATATAGACTTAAGAAAATATGGTTCAGTACCACATTCAGGATTTGGACTTGGTATAGAAAGATTATTAATGTGGCTAACTTGTGTTGATCATATTATGGATGCTATACCATTTCCAAGAACAATAGATAGAGTATATCCTTAATGGTGTATTTATGAGCTTTATAAAATTCAAAAAAGGTAAACAAAGATATTTAGTTTCTAAAGCTATTGAAATTGCAGGAAGTGAAAGGAAATTAGAAAAAATAAGTAAAATTCCTAAAAGTTCTATTTATGGCTATAAAAATGAATTATATAATCTTCCATTGGAAAGAGCAAAAATATTAGCTAAAATCTGTAAAATAGATTTTAATATTTTATTGAAAAAATGGGTAGAAAAAATTTTACCTCATAATTGGAAAGAAAAACTTGGAGGTAAGAAAAGAATAGAACTTGCTATTAAAGAAGGTAAATTTGAAGAAATGATTAGAAACATTCAAAGGAAATCATTATTGGTTCAAGCAAAATATAGATTCAAAACTTTAAGAGGAGAAATGGTAAGAAATGATCTTGAAATGAACATTGCCAATTTTTTATATTTAAATAATATTGATTATATTTATGAACCATATATAAAAATTAATAATAATAGATATTTCCCTGATTTTTTGATACCAGATTGGAATTTAATTATTGAATGTACAAAAGCTCCTAGTAAATTAGCAATATTAATGAAAAAAATAAATGATTATAAAAGTAAAGGTTATAGAATAAAGTGTATAATTTCTGATGAAGTTTTTAATAATTATAAAACACTTAAAAGTAAATATAAATTAAAAGAAAGTGAATTAATTGATAAGCCCCGATAGCTCAGTTTGGTGGAGCGTCTGGCTGTTAACCAGAAGGTCGCAGGTTCAAATCCTGCTCGGGGCGCCAATTTTATATACTAACAATAAAAAGTGATATTATGGTAGTTCAAATAGACCAATCAATTTGCATGAAATGTGGAAGATGTATAAAAGCATGTCCTGAAGCTGCATTAGATTTAACAAGTTTTGGTGTATTATGTAATCCAAAATTATGCAATAATTGCAAAAAATGTATAGAAATATGTCCAGTAAATGCTATTAAATTGGTGGAATAAATGGCATGGAAAATTGATAATAAAAAATGTTTAAAATGTGGAGCATGTGTAAGTGTATGTCCTTTTTTAGCTTTGGAATTAACAAGTAAAGGTATAAAAATTAATAAAGAAAAATGTAAATTATGTGGAATTTGTGAAAAAGTATGTCCTGTTAAAGCAATAACTGTTGATAAAAATGATTAATAAAAATACTAGTGCAGATGTTGTTGTAATAGGAGCTGGCCCTGGAGGATCTTCAGTAGCATTTAATTGTGCAAAGGCTGGGTTAAATGTAATACTACTAGAAAAATTACAACAAATTGGATTATATAAACGTTGTGCAGAAGGATTAAGTTTAGGTTCACTTAAAATAATTGAAGAAAATTTAGGAACAAAAATCCCACAAAAATGTATTGCTCAAATAATAAATGGTGCTATTGTTTATGCACCAAATGGAAAGTCTGTCATTATTGATTTTGAAGAAAATGCAGGAGCTATAATGGAAAGAAAAATTTTTGATAAATGGCTAGCATATCAGGCATCAAAAGAAGGTGCTTATGTTCAAGCTAAAACAAATGTTTATGATATTATTAAAGAAAATGATTTTATAAAAGGAGTTAAAGCTGAATTTGAAGGTGAAAAATTTGAAATAAAATCTAAAATAACAGTTGCAGCTGATGGAGTTGAATCTATAATTGCTAGAAAAGCTGGATTAAATACAACTAATCAATTAATAAATATTGACTCTGGTTTTCAATATGAAATGAGTAATTTGAAAATAGAAGATCCAAATAAAATTTATTTATGGTTTGGAAATAAAATAGCACCTAGAGGTTATGTATGGCTATTTCCTAAAGGTAAGGATATTGCAAATGTTGGTATAGGAGTTGCAATGTCTGAAAAACCAGCAAAATATTATTTAGATAAATTTATTGAAAATCATCCAGAAATATTTGAAAATTCTTCTATTTTAGAAATTAATGCAGGTGGAATTCCTGTTGGTGGATTTTTAGAAAATATGGTTTTAAATGGTTTTCTAGTTGTAGGTGATGCAGCCCATCAAGTTAATCCAATACATGGAGGTGGTTTGAAAGAAGCAACTGTTGCTGGAAAAATAGCTGCTAATGCTATTGTTAATGCTATTAAAAAAAATGATTTTTCTGAAAAGATTTTATTTGAATATAATAAAATGTGGTGGAAAGAAAGAGGTGATTCGCTTAAAAAAGTTGAAAAATTAAGACATGTTGTTGAAAAACTTTCTGATAATGATTTTAATATGTTAGCAGAGCAATTAACTGGAGATGATTTAGTTGAATTTTCTAGAGGTTCAAGATTAAGTGTATTAGCTAAAATATTAATGAAAAAACCTTCTTTATTGAAATTAGGAAAATATTTGATTTAATTTCATTAATTAATATTTTATATGAATTATATTTTTGCTTCCTTTCTTCTTTGTTTTAATCTTAGTAATCTATTTTTCAGTTTTGATTTTTTCTTAAAATCTGTTAATCTAACTTTAAAGACTTTAGTAATATAATTATCTATAATTTCTTCTTTTAGTAATTCTGCTTTTTCAACAATAATAGTAAATTCTCTTTTTGAATAAAAACGGATATATTGGCCATCTGAAGAAAGAATTGCATATAACATCTTCTTACCAGGTACTTTTTCCAATTCTTCCCAATCATTTTTATCAGTACCTGATAATATCGTACTATATTCTCCTATTCCTGGATGTTTATGTATATAAATGGCAGTGAATCTGCCCATATTACAGATGTCTTGAGTATAATTGCCCCATTCTTTTTTACTTACATTAATTCCATTTATACTTGCATTTTTTGGTTTTATTTGGCTAAATTTATCAATATAGTAAAAAGAATTAAGAGGATGAAAGAATGCACCACAAAAGGTACAAGACTCTGACTGATCTTCTAATAGAAAGTTTACCACATTTTTTAATGTTTCATATGGAAAATAATAAGGAATGTTTTCTTCTTCTATTCTTTTTAATTTTCCTAATGTTTCTGATGGAATAAATACTTTTGGATTGTATGTTTTTTCCATATTCATCATCATTTATTCAAACCAATTAGTTTGTCACTAATTATAACAAATGTTTCCTGCAATAGCTCTTGAATTTAATATATATCCTATAAATTCGTGTTTTAAACCATCAAGTTCTCCAAGATTTTCAATAAATGGTATATATTTTTCTAATGTATTTTCAGCAATAACTCTTATTTCTGTTGTAATAGCTGATATTTCACTTAGATCAATTTTCTTTTTATTCCTAAATTTAGATATTCTTCTAAGTTTTTTAACAATTGTATTTCTATTTTTACATATCTCATTTTCTATTTGCTTATAAGATTCTAGTCTAAGACATGGTACTGGCATTCTATTTGCTACAAGGTCTGAATAGTAATTATATATTTCTTCGTTGGTTATATATCTTTTATTCATTTTTTATCACCTATTGTTATTACTCCATTTTCTAAATCAAAGTCTATAATTTCTCTTTTATCTGGAGTTTCTTTAACTATTTTAAATTTTTTTGAACTATCCCCCGGAATAATTTCCCTATATACAGGAACTCTATATACGGTAGGTTCGGTGTTGTCAGTTTCGCTTCTAGCCAAATATCTTTTTATTTTTTCAAACATTATTTATCACCTCTAGCTTTATTATCATCTTTATCAATATAATCAAGAATTTCCTCAATCCAAAGATTATCTGCTCTTTTCTTTAGAATTTTTCTTAATTTTCTCTTTCTTTTTCTAGACATTTCACTATTTTCAATGATTTCCATTAAATTTTTTTCATCATCTTTGGTATATTTTTTCTTTGTAAAGATAATATAATTGTCCAATATTGTAACACCTTCATATTGGTTTTCAGTTAACCAGTTGAAGAATTTGTCACCTGCACCGTATTCGCCAGTTATTTCATATTTTTTTATTATGCTTTTTTTGGCGATGTACATAAGTAGCTTAAGAAATGAATCATAATCATTACGAGTTGACATAATGCATTTATTTTCTTTAGTTAAATCTAAAAAAAGATTCTTATTCTTTTCACTACGATAAAACCTGACTTTAAGACCTAGATCTTCTCTCTCCCCTCCCCCACGTACATCAGGAAAGACCCTGCGTACTGTAAGACGAGGAAAATAATTTTTAGCAACCATATCGTTCCAGTCTTCTTCATACTCACAATATCCATTAATCTGTGCTCTTCTTTCTTCACCCAGTTTTTCCATAGCAAGTTCATATTTGTCTGCAATACTTACACCATTTTCATTTAATTCAAATATATCTATTTTATTCATTTTTATCATTCCCTTCATAATCTTTAATCAATCTTATATCTCTTTCTATAGATGTCTCGAGTGGCATACTAGATATTATTTTATAATATTCACATGCTGAGAGAATGTTGCTCCTTAACATGTCTTTTTTGGTTGAAGGTGGCATCTCCTCATCTATTCTTTCTAACAAATAACAAAGTATTCTATACGATGCTTTTTCTGGTTCACTAAGTTCTCTTTTATTTCTAATTTCACTAGATGTTCGCCATATATTCACTATATCATTATAGTAAGTGTCAAAATAATCTTCAAGTTTAGCAGTTTGTGCAGCTTTTGCAGCTTCATAAGAGAGTACTTTCATTTTTTGTCACCCCTAATTTTTCCCTTACGATCACGAATTACATCCATTAGAAGAACATAGTCTGCATACTTATGATCACACAAATTTATTGAAGATCTAATTAAATAAAATATTCGTATATCATCTAAATTAATTTTCTTATCTGATTTGGCTATTTCTTGCAGAGTTTTTATATTATTTAATGCGGTTCTAAGTTCAGATAAATGCTCTACTATATTTGATTTTGTATCTTCTAAATTAGCTTTCTTTAAAAGGTGTTGATAATATTTTATATCTTTCTTTATTGAAGATTTAACAATTTTAATTGATCTTTCAGCTATTTTATCTAATTCTTTAATATCTGTAGTATAATTATATATTTCTCTCTTATAGTTTACTCCTTCTTCTGAAAAACCATATATTTTCTCTAAAATTCTTTCACAAAATAATACTGTCTGATCTTCAAGCATAAGTATATGAGCTGCACTTTTAATATAATTCTCTCTAGGAACTTTTTTTAAGTCTCTTTCCCCAATCTTGTGGGCTTTATCAATATATTCTAATATTCTAGGAAAATTATTTCCGCTATTATATTCCCATTCTAAAGTTTCATATAATTCTGAATATATTTGATTGTATTCATCAGATAAATTCGCATCTTCCCAAACTTTTTCATTTTTTATTTTTTTGATATGATTTAATATTTCCATTTTTTATCACCTAATGATAGTATATACCATTAAATATTTAAATCTTACTGTTTATTAAAATATATTAAAAATAAATTTAATAAATGCAAATATAAAAACAAATATTTAAATATAATTAAATATAATTTTAATATATGCAAATAATAAAATTATTAGCAGAAAACCCAAGAATAACAATATCAGAATTATCAAAAAAACTAAACAAATCAAGAGCAACAATAAAGAAAAAATTAAGCAAACTAAAGATAAAATACATACTAGACTTAGACAAATCTAAACTAAACTTAGATTTCAATATAATAATAAAAATAAAATTAAAAAAACCAATACCAGAAAAACTACTAAAACTAGGAAATATACCACAATTTATTGCATTAACAAAAGGAGATTTTGATTTATTTATATATTGTTGTACAAATAATCCAAAAATATATGATAAATGGGAAATAAAAACAAGAGAAAAACTAAATGAATATATAGATACCTGGGAAACATGCATAATACTATCAGAAAGAACAGGATTCTTCCCATTAAAAAATGAAATATTAAAATCAAAAACACAAACAGAAAAAATAATAAAAATATTAAATCAAAACTCAAGAACATCATTAAAACAAATATCTAAAGAAACAAAATTATCAACACCATTAATAAAATATCACTTAAATAAACTAATAAAATCAAAACTAATTAAACCAGAAATAACATTATCCCCAGAACTATATCCAGCGCAATTAATATTATTTAGGCAAGTAACATTTCCTAAAAATTTTATAGAAATAAATAAAAAATCAAGAGAATTTCTAAAAAATCATTTAGAAAATATTTCATTTTCAGCTAGAACAATTGGATCTTGGGATCATTGCTTAATATCTGTTTTCAAAAATCTAGATGATTTATATAATTTTCAAAAACAATTTAATCAAATAAATGAAAAAAGAATAAGAAAAACAGATTCAGCAATAATATTGAAAATAATTTCAGGAAACTTATATATTAATCCATATAAAAAAGAATATAAAATACCTAAATATTAGCAGTTAATTTTTCTTTAAAAGCTAAAAATTCGTCAAATCTTTTCCATCTTTCTTCAGAATCTTCCAATCTAGGAACTGGCAATGTCAAATATAGTAATTCAGAAGGTTTAGCACTATCAAGAGATTTCCATTGTTTCTTAAAAATATTTTCATATGTTTGGAATCTATAGTAAACTTTATTATCTTCTCTATAAACATCTGTTAATACACATAATTTGTCATTTATTACCTCTGAAAAGAATTTATTTAATTTACCTAATTTTTCATCAAAAATATTAACTGCAAAATCATCTAGTAATTTTTGTTTTTGATATTCATCAATATTTTCAAATATTTCACCTTCATATTCTTCTAAATTTTTAGGTTCATTCAAAGGTTTTCTTTCTTCCCATTCTTTATTATGCCCTAATTCTATATCTACTATAGCTCTTCCAGAACCATACATGAATGGATCATATCTTGTTACTTTTGCACCCAATTTATTAACATATAAATAAGCTAAATGAGGATTTTTCAAATCAAATACAAATTTCATTTCAAATATATCTTTTTTTCTTGCCGATTCTTTTAAACTATTAAGTAAATTAATTGCCAAACCATTATTCTCATATTGTTTATCAACAGCTAGTTCTTCAGCATAAACATAAGGTTTTTCTTGGAATTTTCCATCAAAAAAATCAATTTCAACATTTCCAGCTAAATATCCTATTAACCTATCTTGATTAAATGCACCTAATACCAATCCTTTTTTTGCTCTATGATATAGTTTTTTGGCTGGTATTTGACCTCTTTGTTGTTCTTCAAATATTTGGGTCATTGATTTATAAAGAGGACTAGGTGTAAAATCATCTCTCATCAATTCTTCAGATTTAATTTCTCTAATTTTATATTGCATTTTAATCACATATTTACTATTATATAGTAGTATTTATATATTTATAAATCTATTGGTTCAAAGAACTTATAAATTTTTCTAATAAATTATAAATATGAAAAACAAAGTTCATCCATTAGATTTTACAATATTACATTGTAAGGATGCTTTTATTCTATAAACGGTGGACCAAATCCAAATTATTCTGGTTGTAAGTCTTGTATTAGAATAGGTAATTGATATAATACATATCTTTAAATATGAGAAATCCTACAAATCATATTAGTATGAATAAGAAAAAATGCTATGGTTCTACCAAAGTAGGTAGTAGAGGACAAATAGTCATACCAATAGAATTAAGAGAAAAACTAAATATAAAGGAAGGGGAGATTTTATTTGTTATTGAAAATAACAATACAATTGAAATTGTGAAATCAGATGTTATTGAAAAAGCATTAAATAAGTGATAAAATGACTAGAATAGAAAAACTTGAACTACAAGGGTTTAAATCATTTGCAAAAAAAACAATAATTACATTTCCAACTAATTTTAGCTGTATTGCAGGTCCAAATGGAAGTGGAAAATGTCTAGTAGGAAATTCTGAATTAATTCTAGGTAATGGTAATAAAAGAATAATAAAAGATATTGTTGAAAGCGCTATAAAAAAATCTAAAAAAATAGAAAAAATTGACGATGGTTATATTGCAAAAGATAATCCAGAGAATATAAATGTGCTTTCATTAAATCCACAAACAATGAAAATAGAAAAGAAAAAAGTATCTGCATTTATAAAAAGAAAATCTCCACAAAAATTGCTGAAAATAAAAACAAGATATGGCAAAGAGCTTATTGTAACAAAAACACACCCATTTTTCATAATAAAGGATGGAATATTTCATTCTGTACCTGCTAAAAAACTAAAAAAAGGTAACAAAGTTGCTACACCAAGAATCATACCTATAAAAAATAGAGAAAAAGAAATAGACTTTATAGACAAATTAAAACTAAATGATAACATTTATATACCTTTCTCGAGTAACATTAAAGATAAAATTAAATTATTTTTAAAGAAAAATAAAAAAACGCAAAAAGAATTTTCTCAAATAGCAAATATTCCATATACAAGATTGAAATCATTTTTAGATGGACAGTCAATTAATGTTATTTATTTGAAAAATATCATGAAAGCTTTAGAAATAGATAATAAGTATATTTTTAATCATATAAAGGGTAAAACAACCAGCAAAATAATGGATGTGCCCAAAAAAATGAATAAAAACCTGGCTAGATTTTTAGGATATATGGTTGCTGAAGGGTCTAGTTCTATTTGTTCCAATCAAATAAGATTTGTTAATTCAGATAAAAATATGTTATCACAATTTAATGAAGTATCTATTAATAATTTTGGTTTACCAACATCTATAAATAATTATAAACCCGGATGTTCAGATCAGATAATTTATTCTAAACCATTACAAACATATCTAGAAACAGTGTTTGAATTCCAAAGAGGTAATAAAGCCAATCTTAAATCAGTTCCTAAAATTATATTTGAATCTTCTCCTGATATTATTTTAAATTTCCTAGGTGGTGTCTTTGATGGAGATTCTTATCTTCATTTTGATAATCATGGAAATAAAAAGCATTGTTACTTTGAATATTCTACTGCAAGTAAAAGGCTTGCAAAAGATATTTCTACTCTCTTGCTTTATTTTGGCTTAAATAACAAAATAGAAAAGAAATTCAAATATGCAACAAATACAAAAAACAAAATAAAAAGACCTTATTATTATATTACAATCTATGGAATTAGTGAAGTAAAGAGAATGTCAGAATTGATAAAGTTTACAAATTATTCTAAAAAAATAATTGCTGAAAAAATCCTAAAAGAAAATATCAAAGCCAATCCAAATGTAGATCTAATTCCAAATATAAATAATTTAATAAAATTGATTATAAAGAATGCAAATATAAATGTAAAAAAACTTAAAAAAATATGCCCAAAACTTGATTGTTATTGTTATAGCCAACATGAGTGTAGTAGACAAGGTTTAAAAGAAATTATAAATATAATTAAAAAATTTGGAAAGATTGAAAAAAAATTAAAACCAGTGTTAGAATATCTAATGTCACTTGCTAATTCTGATATTTTTTGGGATGAAATAATTGAAATTAAAGAAATAAGATCTAAAGAAAAATGGGTTTATGATCTATCTATAGATAAAAATCATAATTTTATTGCTGAAAATTTTATTGTACATAATAGTAACATATTAGATGCTATAGTATTTGTATTAGGTAGAACTTCTTCAAAATCATTAAGAGGTAAAAAAATGGTTGATATGATATTTAATGGTGGATTTAATAAAAAACCTGCAGAATTTGCAAAAGTGTCTATTTATTTTGATAATACAAATAAAGAATTTCCATTAAATGAAGATATAGTAAAAATATCAAGAAAAGTTAATAGAAACGGTGTATCTACATATCAATTAAATGATCAAACTGTAACAAGAGAAACCATCTTAGAATATTTAAGAAAAATTAATATAAGACCAGATGGGCATAATATAATTCTTCAGGGAAATATAACTGAAATAATAAAGATGTCTCCATCTCAAAGAAAAGAAATTATAGATGAAATATCAGGAATAGCTGAATTTGATGAAAAAAGACACAAAGCTCAAAATGAATTAGAAACAGTTGAAAATAGATTAAATAATGTTCAAGCAGTATTAGATGAAAAAGAAAAAAGATTAAAGAAACTTGAAATAGAAAAAAAAGCTGCAGAAGATTATAAAAAATATTCTGAAGATTTGAAAAAATATAAAGCATCTTTAATAAAGAAAAAGCTTGATATAGCTGAAGATGCTATGAAAAAATTAAATGAAAAAATAACTGAAAAACAAAAAGATATAGAAACATTTGATAAAGAACTTGAAAAAATAGATAAAGAACTAGAAGAAAAAGAAAGAGAAAGAGAAAATCTTGGTGAAAAATTAGTAGACAGATCTGAAAATCTAGAACTAATAAAAGAAATAGAAAAAATAAAAAGTGAAATTACAATAAAAAGAGAAAAAATTAACACATTAAAATATCAAATATCTTCAATTAATGATTCTATCAAAAAAATAGAAATGTTGCAAAGAGAGCAAGAACCAAAAGCAGTGCAAGAAATAATGAAATTAAATAAGCCAGGTGTTTATGGAACAATTTCAAGCTTATCTAAAATAAGTGAAAAATATCAAACTGCAATAGAAGTATGTGCTGGAAAACATCTAGATGATATAATAACAGATACCAAAGAAACAGCAATACAATGTATTAATTATTTAAGAAAAAACAAAATAGGAAGAGCAAGTTTTCTTCCTTTAGATAAAATACAAGAAAGGCAATTAAAAGATAAAAGAATTTTAAAAGAAAAAGGTGCAATTGATATAGCAATAAATTTAATTGATTTTGATAAAAAATATTGGCATGCATTTTCTAATATATTTGGTGATACTGTAGTATTTGATAATATTGAAAATGCTAAAAAACATATAAACAAAGCAAGAATTGTAACTTTAGATGGAGATCTATTAGAAAAATCAGGTATAATCATAGGTGGATTTTATAGAAAAACTCATTTCAAAAAGCTATATGATACTAAATCAGATAAAGAAAGAAAAAAGCAATTAGAAAATGAAATAAAAATTCTTGAAAGCAATATTGCAGAATTAAATAAAAAATATAATTTATTAACAGAAAAAGCAAAGGAAAGCAATATAGAATTTACTGAAATGAGAAAAGAAAGATTGGAAATAGATGAAATAATAGATAAATTAAGATTAAAGAGAAAAGATTTGTTTGATAGAAAATTAATTGCAAAAGAAGAAATAAGCAAAATAAATATGAACAGAGCAAGATTAGAAGCAGAATTAGAGAATATAAAAGAACAAGCAAAGGAATATAAAATAGATAAAGCAGTTGATTTATCTATAGATAAATTACAAGCACTTGTAAGTGAATATACAAGATATATAAAAAATCTTGGTGAAATAAATCATCTTGCATTAAAAGAATATAATGAAGAATATAATTCTTACAAAGACCTTAAAAGTAAATATGATAAATTAAATGAAGAAAGATT
This sequence comes from Candidatus Aenigmatarchaeota archaeon, assembly GCA_021163145.1. Classification (GTDB taxonomy): domain Archaea; phylum Aenigmatarchaeota; class Aenigmatarchaeia; order Aenigmatarchaeales; family Aenigmatarchaeaceae; genus JAGGXH01. The sequence continues at coordinate 12,921 of JAGGXH010000055.1, forward strand.
AAAAGTTCTTGAAATGATTCAAAATATTGAAAGTAGAAGAAGAGATGTATTTATGAAAACTTTTGTAGGAATAAAAGAACAATTTGAAAGAGTTTATAGTGATTTAACAGGAGGAGATGGAACATTAGAGCTAGAAGATCCTGATAATATAGATTCTGGATTATTAATAAAAGCAAAGCCTGCTGGTAAAAAATTAATTACTATAGATGCTATGTCTGGTGGTGAAAAAACAATGACTGCACTAGCATTTTTATTTGCAATTCAAAGATTTAGACCTGCACCATTTTACATATTGGATGAAGTAGATGCTGCATTAGATATGGCTAATACAAGAAAAATTGCTGAATTGGTTGTTAAGTATTCTAACTCAGCACAGTTTATAATTATTACACATAATAATGAAACTATACAAATGGCAGATTGTGTTTATGGTATATCAATGAAAAATGGAATTTCAAATGTTGTTGGAATTAAAATGCCTAAATAAGTTATACGAAATTATTTTTTGGTTTTTTCAATATTTTTAATCATTATTAGGCGCGTCTGTTAAGATCAAAGCGAATATCAGTAAGATGCTCAAGATATTATTTCATATGCCAGAAACTTGTGTTTCATGAACGTATTTTTATTGCTTTTCTTCCTTGTAAGATTAACTCTGCCCATGGTTGCTTGATTGATGGAGCTTTCATTATATTACTTCAAACCAAATTGCCAATACACCATATTTCTTTTCATTTTCTTCTGAATAATATCTTTTAATCCTTTCAATTTGCTCGTTTAAACTTAATGATTCATGAGCAAGATACTTTTTTGGAATGAATAAAAACAAATCCTCAAAGCTTTCAAACCTTAGGAGACCTTTAACTTTAACCTTAATTTCCTCATTATTATTTAGTTTTTTAAAAATAATAACATCGCCTATTTCAATTCCTTTTCTTTTTTCGTCATAGAGCCTAACCTCTACTACTTTTCTCCCTTCCTTTATCCAGTTAAATGGTTCTTCTGACAAATGCATTATGTGTTCTTTCATTTTTCTCACTTTAATTTTTCTTTAAATAAAGTATCAAAATATTAACTGTATAATTTCTAAACAACTTTTTAGGATTTCTTGCCCATTTTGGATATTCTAAATTAGAAACAACATAAATATATACTTGTATCTCTAACTTTAAAATAAAAAATATAAAAAATTCATTAAGTAGTTTGAGTGATCAAATGAAACAATATTATATTTCAAAAAACAAAGGAGGTTGCGGACCTTCAACATTTATTAACTTAATTGGTTTAAAAGGTAGTAAAAAATTAGAGAAAAAGATATCAGATTTAGGAAGATTGCATCCATTTTTTGCAAATGATTATACATCTTTTTTAATATGGGGTAGAGAGTATAATAAAAATATAATAGTATATGTAACTTCAAAAACATTAAACAAAAAAATGATAAAATTTATGGCAAAATATGAAGGAATAAGCAAAAATAAGTTAGAAAAATATGAATATAAGGTTAGAAAAAGACACAATAAATTAAATAAAATATTTTCAAATAAAATTAATTTGATTAAAAATCCTATGAAAAAATTAAATCAATTATTAAATGAAAATCATAAAGTTGCTTTCTTAGTTTCTGACTTTTATTTTAATAAAAACAAATTATATGCTCCACATTGGGTATTAATTATCAAAAAAATTAATAATAAATATAAAATCATTGATCCAACTAAAGGATTAATATATTTAACTAAAAATGATATAATAAAAGGATTAAAATTAAATAAAAAGATAGGATTTAATGCTCAGTTAATCATTTCGACTAAATAGCTTTTATAAATCATCTTCAGAAATTACATTTATTCCATTTCTTTTTAATAATGCAGTTGTAACACCATCACTTTTGATTAGTGTTCCTATATATAAATGTACCGTCTCTTAATAGTAGTAAAAAATAGAAAGATTTATAAAGATTAAATTATTAGTTTTAAATATGAATGAAACAGATTATAATAAACTAGGACACAAAATTCAGCGCCAAACTCTGTGCCAATTTTTAGAGCACTTGAAATCTATTGTAGATAGAGATCCTACAATTCCAATAAAAGAAATGGAAGATTATAAATGTATAGGTGGGTATATCGAAAGAAAAAACATGTCTCCAGAAATTTATAAGCCAGAGATCAAAAAATTTTGTGAGCTATTCTTGAACAAACATTCTTCAACTAAAAAACCTTGCTACTTAGAAGCTGCTACTTTACTTTATAAAGATTTTCTAGAAAATAATTGAAAATGAATCAGCCAAATCTAAAATATAAAATATATTCTTTAAAGATAAATCAGATTTAAAAATAACACAAATATTATATACATGTATTACCAATTCTCAAATAAGAAGTGATTAAATGCTATCAGACCAACAATTAATTGATTTAATGATTTCAGAACCATCATGGGAAGAAGTAATTGTAAAAATAGTTGCAGAAGAAGGGATAGATCCATGGAATATAGATATAGTAAAATTAGCAGAATGCTTTTCAAATTATATAGAAAGAATGGATTCCTTAGAACTAAGTATTCCAGCAAGATTTATACTAATTGCAGCAATTTTAGTAAGAATGCAATCAGACATATTAGAACCTAGAAAAAGAGAAAGAACCGTTATAACAGAATCTGATAAAGATGAAGAACTAATAAAACAATTACAATCAATTCCTCCATTAGAAGCACCAGTTAAAAGAATACCATTAAGAAACATAACATTAGAAGAATTAATAAAATCATTAAAAAAGGCTTTTGAAGTTAAAAAAAGAAGAATAAAAAGAAAAGAAATATTAAAGAAAATTGCAGAAGAAGGAATACCAAAGGAACAAGAAGATATCACAAAAAGAATAGATATATTAATGAATGAAATATTAAATGCAATTAAAGATATTGAACAATCAATAGAATTTTCAAGATTAGTTAAAAAATGGAATAGAAAAGAAATTGTAAGAACATTGATGCCACTATTACATTTATCACAAAAAGGCAAAATTAAATTAAAGCAAAAAAAAATATTTAAAGAAATAGAAATAGAGTTGGAAAAAAATGAAAGTTGAAACAAAGATTAGTAAGTTAAAACCATTAATAGAAGCAGCTTTGTTTATGTCTAGTGATGCATTATCATTAGAAAAAATGAGAAAAATATTTCATAAAGATGTTGATTTAATAAAGTTAACAATAGATCAATTAAAAAAAGAATATAATAACAATATTGAAAAAGGAATGTATATATTAGAAACAGCTGAGGGATATCAATTAAAAGTAAAACCAGAATATTTAAAATATGTTGCAACATTAACCCCTCATAAAGATCTTTCAAGAGGATTATTAAAAGTATTAGCACTAGTAGCATATAAACAACCAATAACCCAATCACAAATAGTGAAAGTTATTGGAAACAGAACATATGATTATGTAAAAAAATTAGAAAGAAAAGGTTTAATAAGAACTGTCAAGTCAGGAAGAACCAAAGCATTAATTGCAACAAAAGAATTTGCAAATTATTTTGGTTTGCAATCAACTGAAGATTTTAAAAGATTTTTTGAGGAGACGATGAAAAATGAAAAAAAAGATTAAAGCAATATTATTTGATGTTGATGGTGCATTAATAAAATCAGATGCTGCATTATACCATCTATTTTTAGTTGGCTTAATTAAATTTGGATATAAAAAGAAAAAAAGAGATAAAATAATGAAATACATGGGAAGTACAACACAATTATGGATAAAAAAATTAGAGCCAACCATTTCAAGAGATAAGTTATTAAAAATGAGAGATTGGATTGTAAAGAAATATGCAAAATATTATATGAGAAAGTTTTCAAAACCAATAAAGTATTCAACAGAAGTATTAAAAGAACTTAGAAAAAGAGGATATAAACTTGCAATTGTAACAAATCAAAAAAGAATAGCAACTGATACTGCAATGAAAATAATAAAATTTAATGATTTTGATGTAATTGTAAATTATGATGGTAAAAAAATAAAAAAAGGAAAACCAAGTGCAATTCCTATTAAACATGCTTTGAAAAAATTAAAAATAAAACCAAGTGAAGCAATTTTTATTGGAGATACTTATTCAGATTTATTAGCAGGAAAAAGAGCAAAAGTTAAAACATATTTATTAAAACATCGATACAATGAAATAATTGATGCAGATAAAATAAATTCCTTAAAAGATATATTAAAGCTGGTTGAATGAGAGAAATAAGTGCATTAGATCTTATGTTTTTAATGAATGATTTAAAAGAAATAATAAATGCAAGAATAGATAAAGTATTTCAAAATAAAAAACAAATAAGAATAGAACTATTTGTTCCAAAAAAAGGAACAAAAGAATTATTTTTTGAACCAAATAAATTATTTATTACTAAATACAAAAGAAAAGCACCTGAAAAAATAGAAATGTTTGCACAATATGCAAGAAAACATCTAAAAGGTCAAAAAATAAAAAATATAAAACAAATTGACTTTGAACGAATAATAGAAATAGAAACAGATAAAAACATTATAATATTTGAATTGTTTTCAAAAGGAAATATAATAA
>JAGGXH010000009.1 GCA_021163145.1 Candidatus Aenigmatarchaeota archaeon
CCACTTATTCTAAGCAAATAAATATATTTGAAAATTATCTTAATAATTATAAAAATAATATAACAGATGAAGTCTTAGAAGAAGCTAGATCTAAACTAAAGGTTATTATAAGAGAAATAAACATATTAGCATCATATATTATTAAGGCGGTTTCATGATAGGAATGGAAATTATAAAGGTGGTAATAATTTTAATGATTATAATATCAATAGCATTAGCTGTTGGTACAGTTTATTATTTCACAATACAAAAACCAGCTGTTGGTTCAGAATCTGAGCACAGCAAACAGCTTTTGAAATATCAAAATCTATAGAAGACGTGTCAGATATAATAAGTGAAATAGAAAGTGATTTGGTTTAAAAAATAACATTATCATCTATAATTCATATGAAGATAATTTATTCGATAATAACAGTTCTCGTAATTCTATTGCTTATAGCCTTATCAGTTGTAGGACAGCAATATATTTTATAATTACTTTATGAAAATAAGCTTTAAAAACATTAAATTTCTATAAAATAATACTATTTGCCCTTAATAATGTGGGTTGCTTAACACAGCATAAAATACAAAGGTGATTGATTGGGCTCAAAACCAAGTAAAAAAAAGAAAGCAGAAAAACAAGCACAACAACCAATTAAAAAGCAAAAAAAGAAAAAAATTATTGAAGGAGTAAGAGGTATAGTTAGAATTGCTGAAAAAGATGTAGATGGTTATAAAAAAGTAAGACATGCACTTCTTCAAATTAAAGGAATTAGTCATTCACTAGCTAATGCCATACCAATTATTGCTAAGATAGATCCAAATGTTATGATTGGTTCTTTAAGTGAAGAAGATGTTGCTAAACTTGAGAAAGTAATAAAAGAATTGCCTCAACATGTTCCTAGTTTTATGTTAAATAGAAGAAAGGATATGCTAACTGGAGAAGATAAACATGTTGTAAGTTCTGAGTTATTGTTAACTAAAAAAGATGATATTGATCTAATGAGAAAAATACAATGTTATAAAGGAGTAAGGCATCAATTAGGCTTGCCAGTAAGAGGACAAAGAACAAGATCTAGTTTTAGAAAAGGAGCTGGTGTTGGTGTTATTAGAAAGAAAAAAGGAAAGTGATTAAATGAAAAGACAGAGAAAACAATATTCAAGACCATTTAGACCATGGGATAAGGCAAGAATAGAAAGAGAAAAAATACTTATGAAAGAATATGGTCTTAGAAGAAAGAAAGAGATATGGAAAGCAGAAGCTATACTAAGAAAATATAGACGTTTAGCTAGAGATTTAGCAGCAAACAGAAATGAAGAAATGGAAAAAACTTTGATGCAAAAATTAAATAAACTTGGATTAATAAATTTAAATGCAAGCCTTGATGATATATTGGCTTTAACAGTTGAATCAATTTTAAATAGAAGATTGCAAACATTAGTAAAGAAAAAAGGTCTTGCAAACACAATTAAACAAGCAAGACAATTTATAGTTCATGGCCATATTGCATTAAATGGTCAGAGAATAAGATGGCCAAGTGCATTAATTCCAGTTGATATGGAAGATAAAATAACATATTATGAGAAAAGTCCAATTCCAAATGTATTAGACCAATCTAAAAAGAAAAATGTTAAACAAGTAAGTGAAAATACTTCATTACAACAACAACCTGAAAAGCAGTGATATAAATGGCTAAAGAAAAAATAAATAGATGGGGAATAGCACATATTTTTAGTTCATCAAATAATACAATTGTTCATATTACTGATATAACAGGAGCAGAAACAATTGCAAGAATATCAGGTGGTATGGTAACAAATAAAGCAAGAGAGCAAGGAGATCCATATCCAGCAATGTTAGCAGCAACAAAAGCTGGAGAAATTGCATTAGCATCAGGAATCACAAATATTCATATAAAAGTAAGAGCTCCTGGAGGAAGTAAATCAAAAACTCCTGGAGCTGGAGCACAGCCAGCTATAAGAGCATTGGCAAGAGCTGGCTTAAGAATTGGTAGAATAGAAGATGTTACACCAATTCCAACAGACCGTTGTAGAAAGAAAGGAGGTAGAAGAGGAAGAAGAATATAGGTGTATATTATATGGATGTAAAAATATTAGATAAAAATGAAACTAAGATAAGATTTTTGTTGCAAGATTCAAATCCACAATTTGCAAATGCATTAAGAAGAATTGCAATGATGGAAATTCCAATACTTGCTATTAAATTTGTTGATTTTAAGGTAAATGATTCTGTACTATATAATGAAATTATTGCACACAGATTAGGTTTAATACCTCTTGTATTTAATCCAAAGGATTTTGACTTACCTGAAAAATCATCAAGTAAAGCTTTGACAGAGGCAAAATTTGCTTTGCATAAAAAAGGACCATGTACAGTTTATTCAGGAGATCTTAAATCTGCAAATCCAGATGTAAAAGTTCTTTATGATAATATACCAATTGTTATACTTGATGAAGGACAAGAACTTAAATTAGAGGCAACTGCAATGCTAGGATTTGGTAAAGATCATGCAAGACATCAGGCAAGTGTTTCATGGTATAGATATTATCCAAGTGCTAAGCTTGAGAAACCTCTAAAAAATACAGATGAAGTAATAAAAGCATGTCCTAAAAATGCATTAAAAATAGAAGGAACTAAAGCTTCTGTTAATATTGATTGTGACTTATGTAAAGAATGCGTGAAAGTTGCAAAACCTGATAATGTATTACATATAACAGGAGATGAACATAATCTTATATTTACAGTTGAAACAGTATGTGGATTAACCCCAGAGACAATAATAACAATGGCAATAGATGTATTAAAGAATAAGGCAAAAGAATTTGAAAAACAGTTAGGTAAATTGAAGTAATGGTTTTATTTTAGTCATAGTCATATGAGCTAAGACACGTCCTGCAATTTCAAGTTTATCTTCTTTTTCTAAATATTCTACAAATTTCTCTAAAGCTTTGTTAAAACCTTCATCATTTTGATGAGTTTTTATATATTCTAATACTTCTTCACTATTTTTTCTTCCTTTTAATTCATTTAAATGAAAACTAGTAGGCATATATTCTTTTTCAAACTTTTTGTATGATGAAATCATATTAAATACTTGTAAGCAAAACTTTAAATGCTTAACTTTAAATTTATAAGCTCTTATTTCTAATTATTGGTTTATGCGGGAGTCGCCTAGCCTGGTCAAATAGGTGGTATGTATGAAAAATAAAATCTTAGTGTCAGAGAAAGAATTGCTTAGCGGCTATTCTAAACCACCATACAAAAAAATTAGAAAAGCGAAGGATAAAGGTTGGTTACCACTCTATCCTTCGCCCATAATAGCAAATATAATTGGACATATTATGGGTGATGGAAACTTAAACTTTGACAATAGTAAAACAGGTAGGTTGAGGTTTTATGGAAATATTGAAAAAATAAAGAAAATAGAAACAGAGTTAAAAAAGATAGGCTTATATAAATACAGAATAAGAAAATTGGAAGGAGAATATGAACTACAGTTTAATAACTCCGTATTTTGTAGGATAATAAGAATAGCTTGTGCTCCAGATGGTGGTAAATCAATCAGAAAATTTACAGTTCCAAAGTGGATAATGAATGGTAGCAAAGAGATTAAAAAAGCGTTCCTTCAAGGGATTTTTGATGACGAACTAGAAGGACTATATAAAGATAAAAGAAGGAAAAACAGTTGGCAAGGTCTAAAATTCAAGATGAGTAAAACAGATATAAAGAATTTGAAAAACTTTTTACAACAAATAAGAAAACTAATAAGCAGTTTTCATGTGCAAATATCTGAAATAAAAATTGACAAGAAATCTTTTAAAAGAAAAGATGGAAAGATAACTAGGAGCTGTTATTTTAGGATTTATACAAACTATGAAAATAGAGTAAAATTTTATAGAAATATAGGCTTTTGTAAAGATGTGAGAAAAGCAGAGATGTTATTAAAATCCATACATACCACTTAGATTAATGGCGCAGGACTTAAGATTTTAGAATCTTAAGTAATGAGCTTAATGCCATGAAAATTAGAAATCCTGTCCCTTAGTGGGTTCGAGAGTTCAAATCTCTCCTCCCGCACCAATAACTTTTTAAACATTAGAGAAGTATGTGTGTCTATGAAACCAACAGGCCCTACAAACATTGTAGTAAGGAAATTAATAGATGATATTCTAGAGAAAGGATATAAAGAGAATATAAGATTTTTAATAAATCTAGCAAAGCAACTAAAAACACCTACAAGAAGAAAAATAGAAGCTAACTTGGGAAAACTTCAAAGATTGTGTAAAGATGGAGAAACAATTGTTATTCCAGGAAAACTTTTATCATATGGCGAATTAAATAAAAAATTAACAATAGCATGCTTATCATATTCAAAAACTGCAAGAGAAAAAGCAGAAAAGTCAGGTAGTAAAATAATATCAATAGAAGAATTAATTAAGCAAAATCCAACAGGAAAAAATGTAAGGTTGATTAAATGATTGTAATAAATGGATATGATGCAATTTTAGGAAGATTGGCATCAAAAGCTGCTAAGGAATTATTGAAAGGAGAAGAAATAATTATAGTTAATGCTGACAAAGTAGTTGTTTCTGGAGAACCTACAAGAATTATTCAAAGATATAAAGAAAAAAGAGAAAGAGGATATCCAACAAAAGGTCCATTCTTTCCTAGATATCCTGATAAAATTGTTATTAGAACAATAAGAGGTATGTTACCTTATAAAACTAATAGAGGAAAAATGGCACTAAAAAGACTAAAGGTTTATAGAAATTGCCCTGAAAAATATAAAGATTATCAAGAAATTGGTAAAAAATTAAAAGATTTGAAATGTAAATATATGAGATTAGAAGATATAAGTAGGAAATTGGGTGCAAAGGTATGAAAAAATTATTATTAACAACAGGAAAAAGAAAAAGAGCAATTGCTAGAGCAAAAGCTGTTCAAGGAACAGGTAAAATAACAATTAATGGTATTAATCTTGATAATTATCCAAATAAAATTGCAAAGTTAATGATAAAAGAACCTCTTGTGTTATCAGAAGATACATATAAAAAATTAGATATAAGTGTTAATGTAAAAGGTGGAGGAATGTTTGGACAAGCAGAAGCAATAAGGCAAGCAATTGCAAAGATGCTTGTTCAATACAATAAAAAATTAAAGCAAGTATTCTTAGATTATGATAGAACATTGCTTGTTGCAGATGTTAGAAGAACAGAACCACATAAACCTTCTAGAAGTAAGAAAGGACCAAGAAGAAGAAAACAAAGATCAAAGCGTTAATTTATTACCATTAATCTGTGTAAGAAAGATTTAATTTGATTCTTTTTTATGTAATTTTATGAAACAATTGTTTGATATAATAAATGGAACATTGCTTGGAGATGCTAATATAAGAAGTAAGAAAGGTAAATATTCTTGTTACAAATTAACTGCGAAAGATAAAAATTTTCTAAAATGGTTTGAACTATTAATTAACGAGTATAGAATAACTTCTTGGATTTCTCAAGATAATAAATTATCTGGAACATATTCTTTAGGTTTCTATATCCCAACTTGTCCTTATCCAAAATTAAATGTCTTTGAAAATAAATGGTATATTAATAAAGAATGTAGAAAATTTAAAATTGTTCCTAAAGATCTGGAATTAAATTCTACTGTTTTGTTACATTGGTATTTAGGCGATGGTTCTTTGATACGACATAGAAAAAGTAATAGTAAGGTTTCTCAAATTGTATTATCTACAAATAATTTTTCAAAAAAAGACGTAAACATATTAATCAGAAAATTGAAAAGATTAAATCTAAATTTTTATCCTGTTAAGTATAAAAGTGGGTTTACTAGAAAATATTGTGGAAACGCAATTTGGTCAAAAACACAAGACGGAACACCCTATAGATTTTTTAAATTAATTGGCTTAGAGTGTCCAAATGAAATAAAGAGTTGTATTACAGGTAGGAAGGGAAGAGGTTCTAAATTACATTATTTCAGAGATAAATGGCCTAACGGGGAAGACTGGCTGAGAATTTTATCAAATGATAATGATATAGGAAAAATAATAAGACAAAGAAGAGAAGAACTTAGAATTTCTAGAGATCATATGAATAAAGAGTTAAAGGTTGGTAAAGATTATATTAGAAAAATTGAATGTGGAATGCGTTTTCCTTCTGTGGAAAGGCTTAGAAAAATAGTGAATATCTTAGATTTAAATTATAACTATATTTTTGAGAAGATGAGAACATAAGTAATGATTATTATATATGTATTAGTGACTGAATAACTGAAATATATGTTAGATGCATATAAGATGAAAAAGAACTTTTTAGAAAGCTTTAAAAACATTAAAAATCAAATCAATAGTGATTTAAATGTTTATTCCAATAAGATGCAAGTCATGTGGAAGAGTAGTTGCACACAAATGGGAAGAATTTAATAAAAGGAAAAATGAAGGAGAAGATGTTAAAAAAATATTAGATTCTCTTGGAATATCATCATATTGTTGTAGAGCTTTATTTTTATCACATGTAGATACAATAAAGGAAATTATGAAATTTAAAAGATAGATTTAAATATTTCCCTATTTTATTATTTCTTATGTTTGGAAAAAACAAAATGACATTAGAGCAAAAATATGATACAATTGAATTTCTTTTTAGAAACTCATCCAGATAGAAAATCTGATGTATTTAATTCATATAAATTGGTAATGTTGAAATAATAGAACGAGTAGGTAATGGCAATATTATTGTTGAGATGAATATAAGCACACCTTATCATACTGATTCAAAAATATATATTGTTCCAATAGATAATTATGAACCAAAGCTTTAATAAAGAAAACAAAAAGAAGAGCAGAGAAAATATTCTATTGCCTCTTAAGTAAAACAACTCTACTTTCTTTTTGTTCATCTTTAATTTCATATCCAGTTAGTTTAGAGATTTTTTCAGATATTTCTTTAATTTCTTTATGTGATAACATAAAATCTAAACCAAGTCTTTCCCTAGAGCTTCCTATTGCTATGTATGATTTCACTTCAATAAAATTTGGTTTTGCTTTTAAAATTAAAGGGACAAATTTTTCTAAATTTTTAGTATTTATATTTTTAATCATTGTCATTCTAATTACTTTTCTAGTTTTTATTTCAGGTAGGATATCTAATGTTTTGTTTAATCTTTCCCAAGCATCTGGAATTAATGGGCTTTGAAGTTTTTGCATCATTTCTTTGTTACTTGAGGTTAATGAAACATATAATTGAGTTGGTAATGTTTCAAGTTTTTCTATTTTTTCTGGGAATGTTCCATTTGTAACTAAAAAAGTTATACAATCTCTCTTATGAAACTCTTTTATTAGTTCTGAGAGATTTTCAAAACAAAAAGGCTCGCCACTTAACGAAATTGCTATATTTTTTGGAGTATATGCTTCCTTCAAATATTTTTCGCTATGTTTTACTCCACCTAAACCTGTTAATAATTCTTTTTGAGCTTTAAATAAACCATCAATAATAAATTTTATATTATCATCTTCATCAATTGAGATTTTAGTACCTCTTGTTAAACTTATATCCCTCCAGCAATGTTTACATCTAAGAGTACAAAATGTTAAAGATGGTGTGCATTGAAGACAACGATGGCTTTTTATACCAATATCTGAATAAAATTTTTCTTTATAACAATGCTTTTTTCCACCAGTTTTTATTGATTCTTTTGTCCAATAACATAATTTACAAGCACTATGTTGACCAACTATTTTATAATGTTGTTTCTTAAAATTTAATTTCATTTCTTTTGATAAAGGCTTCATTTCTATCATCTTTTTTGAGTTTTTGTTTATATAATTCAAATTCCTTTTTACATTTATCAATAAAATATATAAAATTTATGGATTTTTTAGTTAGCGTAAAATATTCAGTTTTACCTTTCTTATTTAATACTTTTATAAAATTTAATTTTTTATTATACCTAGCCCATTGTTTTGATGCTAAATAAGATATATTACAGATATGTGCAATATTCTTTATTGTGAATTTTTTATATTTGCTTAATTTTTTTAATCTTATATATCTTTTATTTTTTATTATAATTGCTCTTAATAATTTCAACCAGTTGTTTGTCCCTTTAAATGCTTTTATTTCGTAAAGAAATTTCAAATTTTCTTTATTACATTTAAAATATACCCTATTATCTTTATCATAACTTGCTACAGATATACCAAAATTTTTCAATATCTTCCTATAATCATTTCTATATTTTTTATCACAATCACTAATATAACCTCTTACGATAATTTTATTTTTGTTATATCTTATGTTTAAATTTCCATCTCCTGTAAGAAGTTTAGCTAAAAAATTGTGGGTAAATATTTTTTCAGATGTTTTTGTTAATTTATTATTGGCTATATATTCTCTTAATTTATTCATAGCATTTAATAAAACTTCAGCTAAGATTGCTCTATCAATAGATGTTTGAATTGCAATAGTTAAATTCTTATTTTGTGGTTGCGCATGAAGTTTAGCTTTAACTTCTGATATTTGTTTTATATATCTTTGGGCATCTGATTTTGACATCTTATTAGAATTGAAATAACAATGAACTTTAATTATTTTCTTAGGTATTCCAAGTAATTTTATATTTTCTATAAATTCATTATGTTCAGAAACCAATTTATTTGTAAATATAATACTTGGGGATTTTCTTTTTCTTAGATTTTTAAATTTTGTTCCTTCAGCTTGAAGTTGACCAAGAATTGAGCCTAATACTTCTGGTTCAATAAAACGTTTGATTACTATTCTTTTTGAACCCATATTTCCAGTATAATACCATAAAACTAAAAATTCATTATTATCTTTTTCATATCTTGATACAAAAATATTATATTTTTTCATTGTTTTACTTGGAATTAGTGATTTCATATCAATTTTTCTATTGATAAATATTTGTTTAGAGGGAGTAAATGGTTTTATTTTTTCTATATTTAATATGTTAATAAAATCATTTTTATTTAAATTGAGAGCTTCTCGCATCGATTGGTTTATAAATACTATTGTCTCCCCATTTTTTCTATTATATTTTGTTTTTGTGATAAATATATCTTTCTTTCTATTTTTTTCCATTTCAATTTTAATAAAACTATTTTTGATATCAAGCTGATTTACAATTGCCGCTGGAATAAGAATTCTATAAAAATTATTTATTGATAATTTAAACTTATTTGAAGATTTATTTGGATTATCAATACAATAAAATCTTTGATATACTGTTTTATTTTTATTTCCCATTTTAAATTTATTTGATCTGCATGAAATTAGATTTATCCTTTCTTCAATTGGTTTCATATTTGTTATTTAGAACTTAAAATTTATATAGATTGTATATTTTGTAAGTATCGAATTATAATCTAAGCTTATAAATAAACCCGAATTTATCATTGTTCTCACTTGAACATTTTACAGCGTTCACTTACACTGTTTAGAAATGCGATTGGGTGGGTTAATAAAAATTTAAAGCAGAGTTAATTTTAGTTAGTTTTGAACCTAACAAAATCGATATCTTTAAATAAAAAAAGACAATAGTTTTGATTATGAAAACAAGAAATTTATTGATATGCTTTATGATAGTGGCAATTTTGGTATCTTTAGGTTCAACATCAGTATTTGCACAGGAATGTACGCAAGATCAAGCTAGAAAAATAGCCGATGATTTTATAATTTCATATGTTGGTGAAAGTTATTTTAATGAGCATTATGTTTTTTCTAAAATAGAGAGTCCTGGAGGAACAGATTATGCAGTATATTATCAAATTAAATTTGATAATGAGGTAGCATCTTATGAGCCAAGAATTGTTTTGAAAAATTGTGTTGTTGAAGCTGCAAATGCTGTTCTTGAACCACTTGAGATTACAGTTGAAAGATCTGGTGCTATCCAAATAGCGCAAGAAAATGGTATAGATGCTGAGGTTGTTGGATTTAGTCTTATACAAGATAAAATACAAGATAATATTATATACTTGAAACCATATTGGCAAATTACAATGAATCTTCAAAACCCAGAATTGTGTAAAACAATTATTATAGATGCTGTAACTGGAGACTATACAATTGAAGATCCATGTTCTCTTGCTCCGGGAACTGGTATTAAAGTAAATTACTTTACAACTGAAGTTATTTTGTTTTATTGTGGAATTATTGCTTTTATAATAATCTTAATTTATCTTTTCTTTAAAAAGAAAAAATGATTATTTCTCTAAAACTTTCCTAATCCTTTCCTCAATCTCAGGAGCATACTTGTAGAAAGCTGGCCTGAAATGCGGACTTATAATTATTTTTGCCTACTAATTTATAACTTGCTTTTTGTAATTGCTTTTTTTGTTCATTTGTTAACATATGATTAATTTATATGCTAAAGAATTTAAATTAATATTATGAAAGCAGTTTCACAACTAATGATAGTAATATTACTATTACTTATAGGAATAATGCTAACCTTTTCTTTATATTTATGGTCAAGAGAAACTGTAGAAAAAGTATATCCTAACCAAGAACATACATATCAAAGATCAAGAGCTTGCTTAAGTATAGATAAAATAGAATCTGGATTCATTACAATCAAAAACTGTGGTCTTGTTCCTCTAAAAAATCTTGTGTTATATGTTGATGATCAGAAAATTATGGAGCTTACTGGTATAGAGCTAGATCCCCAGCAAACCCATGAATTTTCAAATCCAGTTACTGGTGAAGGACATGTTTATTTTGTAACATCTGACTTAGCTGAAAGCCCACATGTTAAAAAATAGAAACTTTAATAAAAAGCATTAACATTATGATATTATGAAAAAATTAAGCTTTAATATATTTGCACACTATAAAAAGAAGAAATTCAAAAAAATTAAGAAATATTCATTTAAAATAGAGAAGAGAAAAACTATAATAAAATTACCTGAAAAATTAGACAGAGTAGTAAAATACTTTCTAATACCGAAATATGCATCAGTGAGTATAATAAAGAAAAATGGAAAAATTTTATATAATATTTCTGAACCAAAAATGACAAAAAAAGAAAATGAACTATATGATAAAATTGTAGCAGGCTTGATGGAAATAATTGATGTTGAATTATCAAAACTTAAAACCAATGCTCTTAATTATTTGAAACAAAAAGTTGATCAAGTTATATTAGAATTAGAAATAAATGTTCCAGAAAAATCATACAATAAAATAATGTATTATATTTATCGGAATTTCATTGGCTTAAATGAAATAGAGCCATTAATGCATGATCCATATATAGAAGATATATCATGTGATGGAGTTGGAATACCAATATATGTTGTTCATAAAAAATATGGAAATCTAAAAACAAATATTGTATTTGAAACAGAGGAAAGATTAAGAAAATTTATAACAAAACTAGCTGAGAGGACAGGAAGATTTATATCATATGCAGATCCACTTTTAGATGGTGCATTACCAGATGGATCAAGAGTTCAAGCAACATATTCAAAAGATGTTACTGCTAAGGGCCCTACATTTTGCATAAGGAAGTTTAGAATTTATCCTTTTTCACCAATTGAATTAATTGAAAACAAAACAGTTTCATTAGATGTAATGGCTTATTTATGGTTTGCTGTTGAAAATGGTGGTTCAATATTAATAACAGGTGGTACAGGAACAGGTAAAACATCTTTATTAAATTCTCTATCAATGTTTGTTCATCCATCTGCAAAAATTGTAACTGTTGAAGATACACGAGAAATACAATTAACACATGAGAATTGGTTACCTGCTGTTACAAGATCAGCGTTTACAGAAGATTTAGGAGAAGTAACTATGTTTGATTTACTTAAAGAAAGTTTTAGGCAAAGACCTGATTATTTGATTGTTGGTGAAGTAAGAGGTAAAGAAGCATATGTACTGTTTCAAGCAATGGCATCTGGTATTGCTGCAATGGGTACAATGCATGCAGGTAAAACTGAAGATGTTCTTAATAGGTTAAAGTCCCCTCCTATAAGTTTACCTGGTTCATTATTAGATACACTGGATTTAATAATACTTATGACACAACTAAAGAAAGGAAAGAAAATTGTTAGAAAAATAGATGAGATAGTTGAAATTGAAGCTGTTGATCCTAAAACAAGTGCAGTTAGAACAAGTAAAGTATATAATTGGATAGCAACAAATGATACATATCAATACAAAGGAAGTTCATGGTTTTTAGATGAAATAAGTAGATTAAAAGGATTTCAGTCAAATGAAATTCAAAAAGAAATAGAATTAAGAAAAAAAATTCTTAATTATATGCTAAAAAATAAAATCAGAAATTATGCTGACTTTACAAGGACAATTGAAGATTTTTATATTAATAGAGAAAAATTCTTAAAGAAAATTAGTTAATTTTATATTAATATATTTGAATAAAAAAATAAGAAGGAATCTTACAATGCAACAAATTCGCAATATTTATCTCCGTTTGCAATGCATTTTGTTTCAATTATGTTGTAATGTTTTCTATAAATATGACTTAAGTATCCTGCAAATAAACCTGCAAGATATGAGTCAATCTTTTTTCCAATATTCTTTGCACCATATGAAAAAGCAGATTCTTCTAATTTAATTGAGAATTTTTTATTATTTTTATTTATTGATATTATTCCTATTTTTAATTTTTTCATTATTCTTTTTAATTCATTTAATTTATTCTTACCTTTTATTTTCTTGCTAATGTATTTTCCTGTTTCTTTTCCAATCCAATATAAAAGAGTATGCATACCAGGAGAATATAACCATAAACCAAGATAAGTTACTTGCAAAGAACTAATATGAGTATAATCACCTAAAATTTCTCTAAATCTATGATCTTTAATAAAATTATCTCTTATATGATTTTTAATTTTTATAAAATCTTTTTTACTATATTTTCCAAATTTTGGAAAATCTCCATTCACTTTTCCAAGAAATTCACAATAATCATAATTATTCATACATACACATTTTGTTTCAGTAACATTTACTTTTCTACTAATTAAGTTTTCTGTACTTCCAGCCATTATTCCACCATTAAAGAAATCAACAGGTTTATTTATTTTTGGAAGTCCCCATGACTCATCTGATTCTATAACTTTTATTCTAAATACTCCTGCTTTTGTATCAACATAGCTGATCTCAGGAATTGATTTTACATTTGCCCATGTTTTTGTCAATATATCTTTGTATATATCATTTTCTAATAATTTTATTGAATGTAATTTTGTTAATATTTTAGTTATTAATGATATATCTAGTGCTTTCAAACTTTGTTCAGATGCAACATTTCCAATAAATTTACCCCATGAATAAAGATATGGGATATAAGTATTTGGTGATAAAGAATATGTTGAGAACAATATATCTCTTAAAATCATCATGCTTACATAATCTCCAAGTTTTGGTCTAATGGGTTTTATTTTCTTAAATGAAATTAAACCAATTCTTTTAAAACTTTCTAAATAATCAACATATTGTTTTGAAAATTTATTATACATTTTTTATCACTATCCCTCTTTTAGTTATATCAAATTTTATCCACCCTTTCTTAAATTTAGTTTTTTTCATCCTTGTTATTTTCAAATATTTTTGATCTTCTTGCATTTTAAATTCTATTAATCCATCTGTCATATAATTTAATGTGTTTATTGTTTTTTCATCATGTACACCTTCTTCTAATATTAATATTTGTGTATATCTTGCTTCTTTAATTTTTGCAATTATAACAGGGATTATTTTTACAGCTAATTTAGGATCAGAATATAATAACAATGTTGATATAGAATCAAATACACTTCTTTTTACCTTAGCACCATTTATTTCTTTTATTACTTTGCTTAATAGAATATTAAGTTCATTTAAATTTCCAAGATTTGAAACATAATATTTTGATGCTCTTTTTCCAATTCTCCAACCATAAGCATCTATAAAGTGTATATGCTTATTTATTCTAAACCCAAATGATTTCATTTCATCTTCAATTTCATTTGGGCTGTTGTCTAGTGTTATGTAAATAGTTGGCTCATTATTCAATACTCCTTTAGAAATAAATTGCTGTGCAAATGTTGATTTCCCACAACCAGGAGGACCAATTAATAATATAGAAGTTTTTTCAGGAATTCCACCATCAATTATTTTATCTAATCCAGTTATACCAGATTCTATTCTCATTATATCACAAATTTACTGTGAATTCTTCAAATTGATCTCCTAATCCACTACACATTGTTTCATAAACCTTTATGTCTTTCTTTAATTTAGCTTCTAATATACCTGCTATTAATCCAGCTTCAAAGAAACATATTTTGTCATTTATTGGTGTCATCTTACTTGCAGCAACACTATTTTCTAATCTAAAAATTATTTTTTCTTTTTCAATTGATTCTACTTTAAGCTTTCCTATTTCTAATTTTTTAAATAAAGATATTATAGATTTACAAATTTCTTCTATACTTGAACCATTTATTTCATGTATAAGAATTTTCTTTGCAAGATTTCTTGCAGAATGATAGAGAGCTGAAGAATATTGGGCATCTGTCCATTGCAAACTATGTAAAATATATCTAACATATCTGATATCAGCTTTTCCTTTTAACTTCATTATATTTTTTAAATCATCTTCAAAGCTCATTTGCTTACACCTTTCATTAACAAATAAAATCCATATGCAAGAGTATATATTGCAATTACTTGATATATTAAGAACATTCCTATAAATAAATTTCCATATATCCATTCATATGTATATGGAATTTTAAGTACTTCATATATTCCAACAAGTAACATACCCCTAAAGATAGTTTTCCAGCTCTTAGGTGGTTCATCAACACCATAAAATTTCTTATTATACATATAAATAAACAATGCAGACAATAAAAATCCAATTGAGACTATTATTGAACTTTCTAGTAATAGATAACTAACATTTCCATAATAATCCAATGGATTTGTCCATTGTATACCACCAATTAGCTCTATAAATTTTCCTGTTATCATCATTTTGATGCACCTAAAAATAATATTACTGAAAATATAGCTATTAACATTATACCAATATTTTGAAACAATAATATTAATCTAAATATATCTTCTGCTGGTTGTATCATATACGGTAATAAAAACTGACCAAACTCAGATATACAAATAATAAGCAAACCAAATATTAATGCAAACCATCTTTTAGGTTTTTTTCTATTTTCATAAAATTTTATTGTATATATAAATGTAAATAAACTAGCACATAAAAAAAGAATTACTGTTAATAAATTGCTTATAAATATTGGTATACTTAGTATGCCAAATACACTTAATGGGTTTAACCACATATTTATCATTTGTTTTATACTTTAATAAAAGTATTTTAATGCATCATATATGTTCTTAACTTCTAGCACAGCAATATCTGCATTTTCACCAATGTTTATCATTTGTTTTTTATATTTTAATTGGCAATATGTTATTTGTCCAGCTGTTTTGCAAGTCTTAATTGGTTCTAATTTTGTTTCTATTCCTTGTCCAAGTGGAACTAAAAATAATTGTGCACCTGCTTGTTTTGCTGCCTTTGCTTTTTCTAATATTCCACCAACCTTTCCAATTGTTCCATCTGGATTTATTGTTCCTGTTATTAATATTCCTTTTTTCATTGTTTTATTTTCTAATGCACCAATTGTTGCAATTGTAAGTGCTGCACCTGCTGATGGTCCTCCTATTATACCTGTTTCATTGCTTTTGATTATATAAATCAAATCAAGTTTACTAGTATCAATTCCTGTTACATTCTCAGCTATATTCCTAGCTGTTTGTATTGAGAATTGAGTGTCTACCCAAAATAATAGTTTATCTATGTTTGTAAGAACTAAACCATTTCCTTTTTTAACATCAACTTCTAAAGGAATAGTTATCCCATTACCTTCGCTGTTAACAGCTACAAGATCTATTTGTGAACTAGAAAAATTTGTATCAAAATCATTATATTCTATATTGCTTATAGTGTTGCCTATTATTATTCCTGTTATAAGTGCAATAAACAAGAAAAAATAATAATTTCTCATAATCAATAATTAAGTTTTTGGTTTATAAATTATTAGTGCAGGAAAGTGCCTTTGGTCGATATAGTGAACCTACTGGGTTTGTCCTATTAATCTTCTCCACTTCGCACCCCTGCAAACGTCCAAACCATAGCTTAACGCTGCTCAGTTCCCTGCCTCGCGTGGTTCACTATGATTTGAACTCTGCAGGACGAAGCTTCTCAGTTGATTAATAGGGCCCAGTAAGCACACTATACCTTCCTCAGGCTTCGACCCCCACATAACGACGATTTTGGGTTACAGGCTACGCCGAGCAGCCCGGTCTATTTCCTGCAATTTAAAGTTTGATTCATAAGTTTTTAAGCCTTTGCTTAGTTTAAATTACTAAATTATATATTTTGGATATTTTTTTCTTTAATTCTTCCAAACAGTAAGCTTTATATGTAAGTTTTTTAAATTATTTTTTATAAAGTTGGTGTATATTATGAATAAAAAAGGTTTAGTTGGTGCTGTAAAATATGGATTAATGTCTGGTTTAGTTATTTTTGTTGCATTTTTATTTGTGTTTAATATTTTGTCTGTTTTTGCAATACCAGCATATAGTGATATTCTAGTACAAAATAATGATACAGAATATGCACCTGGAAAAGAATTTGCTTTTCAGATAAATATTACAGATGATGTGTGTGGATTTGTGTGTATAGAAAATGCTACAGTTGAAACCAATATAACAACAGGAACATTAACTACGACTAATTTTACTAAACAATCTTCTAGTTCAAATCCAGAGAATAAAATATCCAATTATACTGATGGCACATGGTGGATAAATTTTACTCAAGAAGAAACTGCTGGTGCTGGTGTTTATGTATTTAAATGGTATGCTCATAATGGAACTGATGAGTCTGCGTCTTCGCAATATTATTTTGTTATACGACAAAATACATCTACATCTTCATGGATGAATCTAACAATCAATGGCATAGAAGCAAACTCAACGAAGCAATATAGTCCGGTAGATGAAATAAATGTAACTGCGAATTATAGTGTATCGGCTTTTCCAAATCAAGATATACAATTTAATTTTTATAGAAATACAACAATAAATATAACAGAAAATGGTTTAAATAATGAATCAGTTGTTTGGGGTGTGGGACAAGTTTATTATGACTATAATACATCAGGAAATACTAATTATTCTAGTGCATCAAAACATTATCATATTAATATTACACAAAATACATCATATAAATTCAACTTATATATTAATGGGATAGAAGGTAACAAAGATGGATATGTTGGGGAATTTTATAATGTATCTGCAAATCTAAGTGATAATTATCTTGCAGCACAAAATGTAACTTTAATGTTATATGCTACAATCTATAATACAACACATCAAGACGGTGTTAGTTCTTATATAAATATGACAAATCTTACACAAGATACATGGTTATATAATATTTATAGCACAGGAATTGCAAAAAGAGTGAACTTAACATTAAATACATCTGGTAATCAAAATTATTCTGCAAATTCTACTGGTATTAGTTATAATGTAACATTATATGGTTTTGCAAATATAAGCTGTGATTTTGAAAACTATCCATTCTTAACATTTACAGCTGGTTCGCCTAAAATAATAAGATGTTTTGCACAAGATAATCAAACTGGCATGCCAATACCATTTTACAATGTCTCTATTTATAATCAGACTGATGATTCAGTATATGATACCATAACAGATTCGGGTGGCTGGGCAAACTATAGCTTTGTTCCAAGTGCATCAGAATCAACTTATATTATAAATGCAACAATACATAACAATGATACAACATTATATTATAATAGAACTTCGCCATATGTTGCAACAAAAAGAATTTATGTTGTTAATAAAGTAAATCCAAGGCCAATAATTCTTAATATTAGTGGACCATCAACTGATTATAGTTATAGTGCAACTGGTAAATGGGAGCAAATAAGATCAAATTATTCATTTGAAGGAATATTGTTTTATCCTAATTTTACAAATGGTGTATTTAATGGAATGTATTTGCCAAGAAATGTATATGCACCATTAAAATTTAAAAATAGGAATTTCTGGGAATTCCCAACAAGAGAAGAATTTTTAACATATAATTTAACATTTAACATAAGCTTTAGTGGTGCACCAGGAAATATAATAAATATAACAGTCCCAACACCATCTGGAACATTTTCAGGTGATGATATATTATATAAAAATCAAACACTATTACCAGCAAGATGGCAAACAGTACCATCACCAATTCAAGAGATGATTAATGGATCATCTATGCCATCTATGCAGGTTTTAACAAAAAGTCCAGATAATTTCACAATAGAATGGGTTAATAACACAGGTGGTTCTGGTATAATAAATGGTTCTATGATACCAGGATCTCAAGCATATTTCACAAATGGACAAATTATATTAAATATATCAAATCATTCTGTAGATGAAACTATGACAATAAAATTAATGTTAGGATTACAAGATACAACATGTATTGATCAAATGCTTGCAGCAAGCAATAATCAATGGAATGAAACAAAGTTTAGAGAATATTGTGTACCAAATATGGCACCACCAAAATTTGAATCATCCCCTGTTTATGTAAATAATCAAACTGTTATTGGTTTTAATCCATTTGCACATAATTTAGATCAAGCACCAGATTTAAATACATCTGGAACAACAACATTTGTTTTAAACATTTCAAATCCATTACTAAATTATACTGGAAACAACATTTTTGTTGAATATCAGTTTCCAATAAATGTTACTATATTCCATAATAATAGTAATTTAAGTGATAATACAACTGTGAGTATGTCTGAAACCCATAAAATAGGTTTCTATAATTCATCTGATAACTTATGGTACACCATTAATGCAACAACAGATCCAAATATAATTGAATCAGAAGGATGTCTTTCAAATATGACAGATCAAATGCCAGGTTCTCCAATGCATGGAAAGAACATGACAATGTGCTTTAAATCATTTATTGTGAATTTATCACAATCTGCAATTTCTGGAGATGGTATATGGTCATATGGTGATAGTGCTAAATTAAACATAAGCATGACAAATTCATTTAAAGCATTAAATAAATCAACAGCTGTTATTGGTGGTGGATCAAGTCTTGGTGATAGAGGAAATACAAGTTGGTATAACTTCACATTTGCTGGGCAAAATGGTGTATTTAAAATAAATACAACTATACTTCCAAGAATAACTGGTTCTGCTGGAGAAAGTGCATGCAGAGTAAATCAAGGACCTTCTGCTACAGGAGGCCAATGTGATAATGTTAGTGTTTATGTTAATGGACAATTATATAATAATTGGACAACTGGATCATTAATAATAACATCTCAAGAAAAAGGTGTACAATCTATTTCTGTAAGATATACAGTACCAGCAGTATCTGCTGCTGCAGCTGCACAACAACAGGGACAAGGAGGAACAGGAGGAACAGGAACTGTAACTGAAAGTGAAACAGTAACAGTTGATTCAATTTCAACAGGTGAAATAGGTATATTTAATTTTACAAAAAGTGTGTTTGGAGTAAATGAAATAGATGTTAAAGCTAAATCAGACATAACAAATGCTCAATTAATAATGAGATCTTATAGTGCATTACCATCTGCATTATCAGTTGAACCAATAGAAACAGATAAAGGTTCAACATATAAATATTTACAAATAAGTACATTAGGTGGATTAACAAATTCAAAAATAGATAAAGCAACAATAAAGTTTAAAGTAACTAAAAACTGGATAAATAATAATAATATAGATGAAGATAAAGTATATATGAAGAAATATGCTGGAAATAATGTCTGGACAAAATTAACAACAACAAAGACATCAAGTGATTCAGTTTATGCATATTATGAAGCTGAGACAACAGGATTTTCATATTTTGCAATAGTTGGTGAAAAACTAGAAGAAACAACAACAATACCTGCTGAAGAAACAACAACAAATCAAACAACTACAGGTAAAGAAGAAGAAACAAAGAAAACATCAACATGGAAGATTGTATTGCTTGTAATCATATTAATAGCTGTTGTAGGTGGAATAATTTATTATTACAAATTTTACAGCGCACCAGTGAAATATGTGTATAAAAGAAAATAAAAACTATGCAGCTTTGCTGCTTTTTCTTTTTTCTTTAAAATAGAAACATTTATATATAAAACTGAATAATTCTAATTTATGATTAATAATAGAGCTGTTGCTTTTTGGTTTATAGGAACATTATGTATATTCTTTGGCGCATTAATTGCTGGAAATGTTGAACCAGAAGCATTAGGAGCAACTATGGAATCAGCAATTCTTGCCTATATTATAGCATTTATTCTGATATTAATTGGAGGAATGTTCTGGATTACTACTGCAATAGTTCATGTAGAAGAATATTAAAGAACATTTGTTTTATTTATTTCAAGAACTTTAATTGGATAAATCTTTTTAATTTCTTCTATAATTTTGCTTTGAATTTTGTTTTCTATAAATGATTTTATAAATTCATCTAGGGTAAGTGTTTTTAACTCAGATTCTAATAGTTCTTTTGTCTTTTTTCTTATCTTCTTATTTACAGAAATTGAAACTCTTCCTCTTGTCATTATAACTATCTTTACTCTTAATTTAGAATCTTTTAATTCAAATATATCATTTACATCTATTCTTGTTCCACCTGTTCTAATTACTCTTGAAAGAAAATCTCTCATGCATTCATGACCAATAAATACAGTATTTGCTTTATTTGAATCTACATTATTTATCTTAAAAAATAATTTAACATAATATTTTTTTGTTTTATTATCTAATTCTATTAAGCTAGTATCAACTACTCTTCCTATTATATCTTTTGCTTCTAATGCAGGTGTTTCCCCTAGTGATATACTCTTAAATAATTTTGGGGCTTTTATTTCAAACCATGTCTTTGTTTTAGGTTTAGCCATGGTAAATTAATTTGATATTAATGTTTATAAAGATTTAGCCATCATATTAATCTATGCTATGAAATTTCTTGTTTTATTAATTTTTTACATTCTTTAATAAATTCGCTTTGCTCATCACGAGGTATTATTGCACCAGCTGCCTGTGAATTATGAACAATAATTCCATTTGCTATATAATTTTTTTCTGTGCTGCTCATGTCATATAAAATATCTTTATTTTTAATTATTTTTTTAGATTTTACTTTAACCCAATTGATATTGAATAAGTTTTCAATTTGTTTTTCAATATTTTTATTAAATAGATTTTTTTCTTTTAATTTCCAATCTCTGTAAGAAACATATCTATTATAA
>JAGGXH010000003.1 GCA_021163145.1 Candidatus Aenigmatarchaeota archaeon
AACAAATTATCCCCTCATGATAGTTACCATCTTAAGTAACTTAATTTATCTCTAATATATATTACGTATCCAAAGTATAAATATCTTTCGCTAAAATTATTATAATAATTAAAATAATCTATATTTTAAGGTTAAACGCCTCAAACTATCTTCCTTTCATCTCTTCATAAACTAATTGCATATTTAGGGCTCCAGAGTCGATGATCTTCTGCAACGTTCTCGGATGGTATTTTGCAAAGTTTTTGATGAGATAAGAGACAAACGCCTTTTTCTGACCGTCATATTTAAATTTCTTCATGATTTCCTGAGCTTCTTCATCTATCTGCACTGTGTAGTTTTTTGTGTATTTTTTCTCTTCTTTTTTTTCTACTTTTCTATTAAATATCATAAAATCTACCTCCTGAGCCGATTAAAAGTTTACTTTCGTTCTTACAGTGAGTATAAATAGCATAACGCATGGCATCCATTAAATGATCCCTAAATTTAACAGGCTCTTCTAAAACATTACCATTTTTATCTTTTTTATAAGAATAACCTCTTATTTCTTTGATTAGGTTAATTGAATCTTTTGTAATATATAATTTCTTTCTTTTTATAAAATCAATCCCGTCTTTTACAGACTTTTCAGACGGGAGAATGTCAAAACCAGCTCGATAAATCTCTTCAATCCTTGCAGGTTCTGCTGAGTCTGCGTAGATTGTTTCTTTTATTTTTAAAGACTCTAAACGTCTGATTAAGTCTTCATTAGTTAATTTAGTCTCATAAATTTCTTCTTTTAAGAAAAACTCGTCATCTTTTATTCCTATCTTCACAAGTGCGGTTTCATTGTTATAACCAAAATCAAGGCCGTAAATGATCTCATCTACAGATTCGGGAAAAGAATCAACAGTCTCCCAATTCTGATATATGATGTTCTCTAATACCCCCCACTCTCCCAATGTGTAGATTCTATAATAGTTCTTATCTTGGTTGATTAAATCCTCTAATTGTTTTATATACTCTTCAGAAAGGAAGGGATTATCCTTATAATTTGATTTATGATACACTACGTTCTCTAATTTATCTATAAGCTCTGTTTTCAACCAATGATTCTCATCTATCGGGTTAAACGATAAAAACATTTGATTTATGCCTTTAGGTTGCCTACGGAGTCTTAAATTCAGCTGTCTGAAGTCTTCAAGAGTGATCTCCGTTGCTTCCTCAATCCAGATATAGTTGAACTCTGAACTCTTAATCTTTTCAGGTTGATCTATTGATTTAAAAATTAATTCAGAGTTTGTTGGGGTTGTAATGATTAATTCAGACCTATTTATCTCATAAGGGAGTTGATACTCTTCTAAAAGCTGTAAGATCAATTTTAAACAGGTTAAACGCAAAGAAGGTAGTGTTTTCCTTGTTATTAAAAATCTTCTGTTATTTTCTGAGTAAGCTTTCAGGATCAGATATTGAGCTATTGAGTATGATTTTGAAGACCCAGCACCACCTAACAATATCACAATTCTTGATTTTTGTTTAGATAACCATTCGAATAATTTAGTTGCTTTGATATTTACATTCATAAGCTTATCATATTACCAATAATACCAATCAGTAGTTATCTCATCTAATGGATAAATCTGAAGTTCATTTTTTTCTATGTGTAAGGTTTGATTTTCTATATATTTTCTTCTTGCTTCTTCTTCAGACTCTGCAAAAATTACAGCAACGTTGTCTATTTCTGCTGTGAATTTACGTATGTTTAGAATCACAAGATATTTTTTCATATTCTTCACAGTTTAAAGAATTCTTTCAAATAATAGTATTTTAATCCATCACTTATTAATTTTTTAATTCCAACACCAAAAGTGATCTCTTCAATTACATATTTGTTCTCTTCACTGTTTTTTTCATAATAATCAAGCTCTTTTCGTTCTTCAGAATATAGACCACTTCTTTTTGCCTTTATCAATTCTATACGTCCAATTTCTCTAATTTCCTGCCATATAAATGCTGGTAAATATATTTTTATAACTTTACTTTCTTCATTCATTTATTTCACCACTTTCTACAGAGAATTACTAATACATCTTTCATCAGACCGCCTAAACCCCATTTCCCAAAAGACAGGCTCTTTAGCATTTACAAATAGATTGAAAAAACTTATACTGTTCTGTATAGGTTTCCCATCTATTATAATTTTTGTCTGGGTCCTATCTTCTGTGTTTATTTCTATTTTTATTTTCATTTTATTCAACCTCCATATCTATTATTTCTCTATTATTTTCTTTTTCAGGTTCAACAATAGTTACTTGAATGTTTATACTTTGATCGGGTAAAACATGAGACTCTAAAATTCCTAACCTTTGTAAGATTTCAATCTTTTCTTTTGTAAGCTTCATTAAAGAGTTTAAAGCTCCTAATTTTACATTTTCGTTTTTTGAAGATATGTAAGTTTTCCACAGTTCTTTCCCAATTTCATCATAAGAAGCCACGAAGTGAAAAAGCACAGCATCTAAGGATTCTTTTTTTATTTCTTTATTTATTTCTTCTTTAATTCGCTTTATATCGTTGTTTATTGTGTTTCTGTGTACATCTAAGGTTTTGCTTATGTTTTCTATTGAAACGCCTCTGATTAAAAGGGCTTTTACTTTTTCCCGTCTAATTTTCGCTGGTAAGCTCATATCATACCCTCAATTTATACATATTTATACAATCTAATAATATCTTAATAAATCTTGTTGTATATTGTTAATATTCTCCATATGAAGATAATTAAAATAAGAAAAATTTTGAGGTGGTCTAAAATTTTCAATTAATGAAAACGGATCTAAAGGTTTGGGCAAAACTTTGAATTTCTTAATTTCAATAGCATAACCTTTTTTATAATCTTTGAAGTATT
>JAGGXH010000023.1 GCA_021163145.1 Candidatus Aenigmatarchaeota archaeon
AGCTTAATACTATTGTTTCTGCAAGATATAATACAGTTAATATATAAAGTATTTTAACTTGTATAAAATAAAATATAATTAAATTTAATATTCCTCCTATTGCAATAATATTAAAAACAGTTATTCTTTTTTCTCTGTCTGATATATTTATATCAATATAACCTTTTTTGAAATAATATGCACCAACAACTGATGGTACTCCTACTAAGAATATTGTTGATAATAAAAATGCATTCAATTTGCTTAAATGACCTGTTCCAATTGGTGAATATAAGGTAAATATCATTATTAAACAAAAAATAACTATTATTGGGTTTGTTATCAATGAAATTAGATTATTCTTATTCATAGTTACATTTATAAGTTCAGTTAATATAAATATTATAAATATTAGTGTACTTTTTCAACTTTTAAAAACTTTAAAATGTAGTGATAATATATGAAAATAATTGCAAAGACAAGGACACTTTGTCCCGAATGTCTAAAAGTAATTGATGGAACAATATTTGAAGAAAACAATAAAATATTTATTGAAAAAACATGTTCTGATCATGGAACCTTTAAAGAAGTTTATTGGGAAGACGCTGAGATGTATTATAAAGCAAAGAAATGGGCAGCTGATGGAAAAGGGATACTAAATCCAAATACAAATATTTCTAAAGGATGTCCAATGGATTGCGGCTTATGCAGTATGCATAAATCTCATACAGCTCTTGGTAATATAGTTGTAACAAATAGATGCGATTTAACATGTTGGTATTGCTTTTTCTATGCTCAGAAGATGGGTTATGTATATGAACCAACTTTAGATCAAATAAGGCAAATGTTAAGAAACATGAAAAATGAAAAACCTGTTGGATGCGTGGCGGTGCAATTTAGTTTGGATTCAAATGAAAAAATAATTATAAAATCACCTTCTGGTATTATTTACTCTCAAAATATTGGTGAATTTGTAGATCAGCTTATGAAAATAAATAAGCCTTCTACTTTTTATAAGCCTATTAAACATGAAAGATTAGAAGTTGATGGTTGGCAAATTATGTCAATAGATGAGAATAAAAATAGTATATTCAAACCAATAAAATATATTATAAGACATAAAAATCAAAAAGAGATATTTGAAATAATTACATCATATGGATGGAGAATAAAAACTACAGGTTCTCATAGCGTATTTGTACTTGAAGAGGATGGTAAAATAATACCTAAAGAAGTAAGTAAATTAAAAGAAGGTGATATTTTATTAGGTAATTTATTTATTCCAACAAATGATATTAAAGAAATAAATTTAGCAGAAATAATAAAAGAAAGAGCTAAAAATTATATTGATAAATTGAGGGTGTGTGAACTTTCTGAAAATGAAAAAAAATATTATGATAAACTTTCTAATAGAAGATTTATTAAAAATGATTCCATTAAGTTGTCAGAATACTTTTTATCAAATAAAAAATATGGTAATTATATAAGATATTTCAATTCTAAAAAAGAAAAGAAAATACCAATAAAGCTAAAAATAACACCAGAACTTTGTAGATTATTGGGTTATTATGTTGGTGAAGGTTGTTGCTACAAAAATGGTATTATATTCTCTTTTAATTTAAAAGAGACTAAATTAATAAATGATTTTAAAAAATGCTTAAATAAAGTTTTTGGAGATATACATTTTAGAGAAAAACCAGATTACAAGAAAAATGAATTTCAAATATATATAGAAGGTTATTTATATAAAATATTTTTCTCAGAAATAATGGGTGCAAAAGGAGCTGCAATTGAAAAAAGAATACCATGGATTATTTTTAATGTAAATAGTGAATTAAAAAAAGAGTTTTTGCGAGCATATTTTAATTGTGATGGAAATAGAAGAGAAAGAATAAAACAAATACGAGGAAAATTTGATACATTTGAAATAAATCATAATACTAGTAGTAGCGATTTAGCTTCAGATCTAATTTCTATACATTTACAACTAGGAATAGTACCAAGGCTAGAAATAAGTAAAACAAAGCCACATTTAATAAAGAAAACAGGTCAATATTTATCTAAAACTTCTGTAAAATATAGAATAGTTATATCAGGTAAAAATAATCTTCAAAAATCCTTATGGTATTTAGAGTATAGACATAGAAAATTATTTGAAAAATATATAAAACAAAATAATAAACATGTAGAAGTTTATCATCGCTTCCCTATTAGTAATGAAATTATTAAATTAACAAATAATGAGGTAAGTAGTAGTCATATAAAACATCTTTTTAATAGAATAAGATGGGACAAGACTGTTGCAAAAGAAAACTTGAAAGAAATAACTGATTATTTCAATGAAAATAATATAGATTTTAATAAAAACTTTAATGATATATCGCATTGTAATCTTGGAATATTCAAAATTAGAAAAATAAGAAAAGTTAAATCTAACTCTGAATATGTATATGATGTTTCAGTTCCTAATTCTGAGGCATTTTTTGCTGGCACAGGCCAATTACTAGCTCATAATACAGGCGGTAATCCAGAAGTAAGAGAAGATTTAATAGAAATAATTAAAATAGCAAAACAAGAAGGATATAAACATATTCAACCTAATGTAAATGGAACATATAGAATGTGGAGGGATCTAGAATTTGTTAAAAACATGAAACAAGCTGGTGCTTCTGTAATATATTTAAGTTTTGATGGAACAAATCCAAAAACAAATCCAAAAAATCATTGGGAAATTCCATTTATTTTAGAAAATTGTAGAAAAGCTAATCTTGGTGTAGTTCTTGTTCCAACTGTTATAAAAGGACTTAACGATCATGATGTTGGTAATATTGTAAAATTTGGTTTAAAAAATATTGATATTGTTAGGGCAGTAAATTTTCAGCCAGTTTCTCTTGTTGGAAGAGTTTCTAAAGCAGATAGAGAAAAAATGAGAATTACAATACCAGGAGTTATAAAGAAAATAGAAGAGCAAACAGATGGTATGATAAGAAAAGATGATTGGTATCCAATTCCTGTTGTTACAGCTGTTACAAGAATAATTGAAGCATTAACAGGAAAACCTCAATATCAATTAAGTGCACATTTTGCATGCGGCAGCAGCACTTTTATATTTAAGCAAGATGATAAAATAATACCAATACCAAGATTTGTAGATGTTGATGGTTTGATGAATTATTTAAATGAAAAAGCAAATGAAATAGAAGCTGGAAAGAGTAAAATTTTAACAACTGCTAAAATAATTACAAAAATAGGCACATTTATAGATAAAGAAAAGCAACCAAAAGATCTGAAATTATTTAAAATATTAAAAAATATTATTATTAACAAAGGAAATTATGAATCACTTGGTCAACTTATGACTAAAATACAAATGCTTGGAATGATGCATTTTCAAGATCTTTATAATTATGATATTGAAAGAGTTAAAAGATGTGTTATACATTATGCACAACCAGATGGTTCAATTGTTCCATTTTGTGCCTTTAATGTAATACCACAATGGTATAGAGATAAAATACAGAAAAAATTTAGTATATATATTGAAGAATGGGAAAATAAGACAGGTAAAAAAATAACAGATATATTATATAAAAGAGATAAAGAAAAACTTGAAGCACATCCACTATATAAGAAAACTTATAAAGGATTTATATAATAACAACTCTAATTAAATTCTATGGGATTGAAATTAAAGCAATAGTAAGAGGAGAAACCATTGATATAAAACAGCTTAAACAGAGCGTAGGTTTGGTGTGAAAATGGGTGTTAAGTTTGGATCACTTATACGAGGAGAAAAAATTGATTTATCAGATTTGAAAGGTAAAATAATTGGTATAGATGCATTCCTTTTTTTACATCAGTTTCTTTCTTCAATTCGACAGCCAGATGGAACACCATTACAAGATTCCAAAGGAAGAATAACTTCTCATTTATCTGGAATATTTTATAGAACAGCAAAATTAATTGAAGCAGGAATAAAACCTGTTTATGTATTTGATGGTCCTAAACCAGAATTTAAATATGTAACAGCTCAGAGAAGAGCTAAAAGAGAGGAATCTATGGAAAAATGGAAGAAGGCTATTGCTAGAGGAGATATTAAAGCAGCTAGAAAATATGCACAAGCATCTTTAACATTAAGTGATGAAATGATAGAACAAGCTAAAAAATTATTAGAATATATGGGTGTTCCTGTTGTTCAAGCACCTTCTGAAGGTGAAGCGCAAATAGCTGCAATGGTTAAAAAAGGACAATTATGGGCTGCAGCATCGCAAGATGCAGATACTTTGCTTTTCGGATCCCCCAGACTAATTAGAAATCTTAGTATAAGTGGTAGAAAAAAACTTCCTGGTAAAGATGTCTATATTGAAATAAAACCAGAGCTTATTAAATTAGATGATGTTCTTAAAGCTCTTGGTATTTCAAGAGATCAATTGATCATAATGGCAATGATTATGGGAACTGATTTTAATCCTGGTATAAGATTATATGGACCTAAAAAGTCATTAAAACTTGTTAAAGAATATAAAACATTGGATAAAGTTCTTGAAAATATTGACTGGAATTCACAGTTTAAAGATGAAGTTATAGATGCAAGAGAAATATTTGATTTTTTTAAAAAAGGTGCTGCTAAGGATGTAAAAATAAAGGAAACACCGCTTGATGAGAAAAAAATAATTAAAATGATGGTACATGAATTTGAATTTTCAGAAGATAGGGTACTAAAGGTTATAGAGAACATGAAAAAATATAAAGCATCTTCAAGTTCTTTGAGTAAATGGCTAAAATAATTATAACACTGTTATAACAAATAATTAAATTTAAATATATAATTATCAAAATTATAGTAAAGGACAATTATCAAAAAATAATGACAGGAGGTTAAAAAATGGAGAAAGAAATATCAAAAGAGGTAATAGCAGCATTACTTATATTAACAATAGTTATATCAGTTATGGGTAGTTATAGCTTATTAGCATATAAGCCAGTGACAACACAAGAAGATATGCCAATTACTACAGGAAAAGTTAAGTTATTTGTTATGAATAAAGCAGAACCATATGATGAGAAAGCAACTATAAATTTAAATGTAATTAGATGAGGAGGTTGAAAAAATGATAAGTAATAATATATTAGCTGGCTTAGTAATAGTGGTCTTAGTTTTATCTATTGTTTCTGTATATTCAACAATGGGTAGTAGACCAACTACAAGTATAACAGGTATGGCTACAGGAACAACAAGTGTAGCAGTACCAGCACAAGTTGTAATATCTTTACCTGTTAATAGCATAGATTTTGGAAATATGAATATCAATGATGTCAATGATACACTAGATGATAGCCCAGCACCATTTCAAGTTCAAAATGATGGAAGTGTAGATGTAAACATAACAGTAGAAGCAACTGATTTATGGAGTGGAACAAATGGTGCATGTCCAACAAGTTTTTATCAATTTGCATGTGGTTCAGGAGAAGTAGCATGTGGTACAGGATCTATAACAACATTCACAAATATACCACCAACAGGTTCACCTACATTAGCTATTGCTAATTTAGGTTATACTGACTCAGCTGATCAAGTTGAATTAGATATAAAAGTAACAGTTCCATCAGATGAACCAGCTGGTGCAAAGAGTTCCACAATAACATTTACAGCAAGCCAAGCATAAATTTATTAGGGGAAATCCCCTATTTTTTCTTATTTAAGTTGATATTATGAAGAAGAAAATATTATTTGGAATTTGGATATTTTTATTTTTAATAGTCTTATCTAATTCTACTTATGCTATAGGTATATCACCAAGTAGAACAATAATAGATTTTGAGCCAGGATTATCAAGTGTATATAATTATTATGTTTTAGGTAGTGAAGATAAAACAACTTATGCAAAATTATATGTTAAAGGTGATTTAGCTGAGTATTTCACATTATATACAGATTCAGTTCAATTATCTCCAGGAGAAATAAAAGAACTGCAATTTGAAATAAATCTTCCACAGGAACTTGAACCTGGTATTCATGATACAAGAATAGGTGTTGTTGAAACAACTGGGCCTGAGGGAGATACAGGCGCAACTGTTGGTGGTATTGCTGGTGTTGAATATCAATTTTGGGTAAGGGTTCCTTATCCAGGTTATTATATATCAGCTAGTCTTAATATTCCAGATGTTGGTATAGGTGAAACCATACCATTTACATTAGAGATAAATAATCTTGGGCAAAATGATATTTCTTCTTTAAGTGCAATTATAGATATTTATGATTCTGATAATAATATTATTAAAACTTTACAAACAGATACAGTATCACTTCCAAAATCACAAAAAAAGACATTTGTATTAAATTGGGATGCACCTTCTATGGACACTGGAACATATAAAGCAATTGCAACAATTAATTATGATGGAAATACGAAGACTATAAAATCAGAATTTACAATTGGGGAATTATTAGTAAAAATAACAGATATAAGAATAAATGATATTCAATTTGGTACTATAGGAAAAGCTGAAATTGATATTGAAAGTACATTTAATAAGGAAATATCTGATGTATGGGCAACTTTGGAAGTTTTAAAAGACAATAATAAAATTAAATCATTTAATACAAATCCAGTAAATATACCAGCAAAAGGAAAAGAAAAATTAATAGGTTACATTGATACAGAAGGTTTAGAAACAGGGCAATATACTCTTAAGGTTATTTTACATTATGAAGATAAAACATCTGAAAAAACAAAATTATTTAATATAGTTCCAGCTAAAAAACTAACCACTGGACTTCCAT
>JAGGXH010000027.1 GCA_021163145.1 Candidatus Aenigmatarchaeota archaeon
ATCAAAGGGTTAAAAATTTTATGGTTAATTGTTAATATTTAATTAGAAATTAAAATACCATCAAAAAGCTATTATTGTTAAAATATACAAATTAGAAGAATATAGATTATAATTGGTAGCGAGGAGAGGATTTGAACCTCTGACCCCTGGGTTATGAGCCCAGTGAGCACTCCAGGCTGCTCCACCTTTATAGATACACATTCGCTATGATAAAGCAGCAGGTAACTCCCCACTATGTTAGAATTTATTTTACAACTATAAAAAGATTATATTAATCTTTAACTTTCATTATAATTTATATTTTTATAATTCAATTAATAGATAGTAATAGTTATCAGATAAAAGGTGATGTTATGTGACAACTTTATTAGGAATCGATGAGGCCGGCAGAGAGTCTTGAGATTCTTCATCTCTTGACCTGTAAGTGCTGTCATCGGTCCAATGGTA
This sequence comes from Candidatus Aenigmatarchaeota archaeon, assembly GCA_021163145.1. GTDB lineage: Archaea > Aenigmatarchaeota > Aenigmatarchaeia > Aenigmatarchaeales > Aenigmatarchaeaceae > JAGGXH01. The sequence continues at coordinate 448 of JAGGXH010000027.1, forward strand.
ATTGCAGGACTATTAATAGAAGAAAAAGATTTATCAAGTTTAGAAGCAATGGGTGTAAAAGATTCAAAATTATTAACACCTAAAAGAAGAGAAGAACTTTATCATAAAATAAAAGAAATTGCAAAAGATTATATAATATTAAATGTTTCTGCTAAAGAAATAGATAATTTAAGAAAGAGATTAAATTTAAACCAAATAGAAGCTAAAAAAATAGTTGAAATAATAAATGCAATGAAAGCAGATAAAGCATTTATTGATGCTCCTCAAGTTTCTACATTGAAATTTAAGAGATTATTGCAAGCACAATTAACAGTAAATACAAAATTAACAGTTGAAAATTATGCAGATGCAACATATCTAGTATGCAGTGCAGCTTCTATATTAGCTAAAGTTAATAGAGACAGAGCTATAGAAGAAATCAAACAAAAAGTTAATTATGATATTGGTGTTGGATATAGTCATGATTCTAGAAGCATAGAATTTGTTAATAAATGTCTTAAAGAAAAAAAGCATCTTGATTTAATTAGACATTCTTGGATAACTGTTATAGATCTTAAAAATAAAAAAGAACAAAAAACACTGAAAGAATATTAATGCTCTTCATCCTCTTCTTTACCTGCACCAAATGCAAATTTTATGTACAATTCAACTGCCTTACCTATACGCTTTGACAAAGATTCTATATCTTCTTTTCTTTTTACTTCTGCTCCATCAGCTAGTGTAGGATGTTTACTTAATACCTTGCCTAATTCTAAATAATCATGAACCTTTATTTCTGTGCCAGGGGGAAGTTCATCTCCAAGTACACCTCTTCTAAAATATTCTTCAGGTATAACTCCATATGTTGTTTCTAGATTATCACCTGGAACCGTACATGAATAAATTACATATGTTGTTGAACTCATCTTATCACCTCCTTTACTACTTATTAATAGTATCTTAAAATATATATACTTTTCCATTATTTTATCGTAAAAAATCGATATATTTATATATTATTACGAATAATTAAGACATATGAACATTAATAAGCTTAAAAAATCAAAAAATATAAGACAAATCGATCAAATAGACACAAAAATTCTTAATATTTTAAGTGAAAATTCAAGAGAAAAATTAACATCAATTGCTAGAAAAATAGGGCTTTCAATAGATGCAACTAAAAAAAGAATTAAAAAATTAGAAAAAAACAACATAATAAAAAGATATACTATTCAAGTAAATGTAGAAAATATAGGAATTCCTTTGACTTTTTATATTTATATAAAATTGTCAAATGTTACACAAGAAAGATTAAATGAAATGATAAATTTTCTTAAGAAAAATCCTAGGATTATTGATGTAATAAGTGTATTGGGGTCATTTGATTTATTTATAGTTGCTATATCTAAAGATCCAGAAGAAATGAATCAAATTAAAATGCAAATTAAAGAAAAATTTAGAGATATTATTGCAGATTGGAATGATGCAGTTGCAACAATATTGCATAAATGGGAAGAATATAAATTTTAAATATAATATCAAATAAGTGATAATATGGAAAAACAAAGAAAACTTGAATTAATAACTATGTTTATTTATTTGATAGCATCAATAATAATAGGATATTTAAGTTTTTGGCTAAAAAATCCTATGTTATCATTTGTAATTGCTATATTTGTACTTGTTATTATTGCTAAATTATTGAAAAAAATATATAAAATAAATGAAAAATTCTCATGGTTTATGTCAAATGGTGGAATAATATATATTTTCTTATGGATTATAGTTTGGACTATATTATATAATCTGTGATTTAGATGATAGATCAATTAGATTGGGAAAGAACTCATTATTCAAATGAAATAACACCCGAATTAGATAATAAAGAAGTTATAATAATGGGTTGGGTAAGAGCAATTAGAGATTTGAAAAAAATTATATTTATTAAATTAGCTGATAGAGAAGGATTTGTACAAATAACAATAAAACCAGAACAAGTAAATGAAAATCTTCTAAATAAAATAAAATCATTGAAAAGAGAATATGTTATTGCAATAAAAGGAGTAGTTAAAAAAAATAAAGAAGCACCAAATGGGTTTGAAATATATCCAAATGATATTAGAATATTAAATATATCAAAAAGAATACCAATGGAAATTGAAACAAAAAAGACACCTGCATTATTAGATACAAGATTAAATGAAAGAATAATTGATTTAAGAAGACCAGAAATAAAAGCTATATTTAAAATACAAGCAGAATTAGTAAATGGAATGGAAAAATGGTTAATGGAAAATGGATTTTTAAGAGTGTTTACACCATGTTTAAAGGGCGCCATATCTGAAAGTGGTGCAGAGACATTTAAAGTTCCTTATTTTAATAAAATGGCATATTTAAGAGAAGATCCTCAATTACATAGACAACTTCTAATAGGATCAGGATTAGATAAAATATTTGATACAGGTCCTAGCTGGAGAGCTGAAAAATCACGTACCATAAGGCATTTATGTGAACATAGGGGGTGCGCTGTTGAAATTGGTTTTATTAGAAATGAATATGATATTATGAAAATTGAAGAAAATGTTTTAGTTGCTGGATTAAAAGCAGTACAAGAGAATTGTAAAAAAGAATTGAAAATAATAAATAAAGAAATGATCTTTATACCGAAATTACCATTACCTGTTTTGGAATTTCCAAAAATCTATGATATTCTCCACGAATTAGGGTCAAAGATAAAAGAAGGTGAAGATTTATCAAGAGAAGATGAACTCAAGTTATCTAATTATGTAGAAGAAAAACATAATTCTCATTATTTCTTCATTAATAAATTCCCATATCGACATAAACCATTCTATGTTTATACAGACGGAAAATATGCAAGATCAACGGATTTGGAAGCCAAAGGTGGGATAGAACTTTCTTCTGGTGGACAAAGAGAACATAGATATGATATATTAATAAAACAAATTAAAGAAAAAGGACTAAGTTTAAAGAATTTAGAATGGTTCACAAAATTCTTTAAATATGGCTTTCCAAGTCACGGTGGATTCAATATAGGAATAGAAAGATTAACAATGGTAATGCTAGATCTCCCAAATATCAGAGAAGCGGTTTTGTTTCCACGAGATCCAGATAGGTTGTTACCATAATTATTTAAACATTTGATAAAATTATTTTTACATCTCTATCTATTTCATTAAACATTTTAAGTAAATCTTCAATTGATCCCTGTTTATCAT
>JAGGXH010000029.1 GCA_021163145.1 Candidatus Aenigmatarchaeota archaeon
ATATGTAGATGGTTTAATTAAAGTTGCTACTAAGCTTAAAAGAAATGAAATTATATCAAATTCTATTCTTACAGATGTTTGTGATTTTATTAAAGAGCGTATTCAAAAAGCATCTAAATCATTGAAAATAGATCCACCAGAATTTTTTGATGAAATAATGATAAATATTCAATATATTGATGAAACAGAATTAATAAATTCTATAATTCTTGATCATAAATTTGTAGAAGAAATTAGTATTTATGGTACTGAGGTTGCAAAACAAAGACATTTAATTAGAAAACAACTTCAACAATTATTCTAAAAAATATATTCTAAACTACAAATAACTTTATATATACGAATAAAGAAATAAAATTATTACTGTTATGTAAAAATTCCCCTAATTTATCTCAAACGTCCCCCAACGTTTGCGACAAATGTAATTTCTCTCAGTGTTAATTATCTTATTCTAAAAATAATATGATGAATCCATTTAAAAGTATTTCGAATATCCAAAATATATATTCGATTATATATATGTGTGTTGGAAGCACATACAGTTTCACATTTACAAGTTAAATATGTACGACAGTACATACAAGTGAATTTAGCTCTAACTAAAAAAGAGGTGAAATACAATGGATTCAATGATAAGTAGTGCTTTTGAAAAAGCATTTGGTGCAAACAAAACTCCAACACTATCCCTTGGTGTTCAAGGAAGAATTGAAGCTACTCAAAACACAGATTGGGAACAAAGGGTTGCAGATGAATTTGATATTCAAATGCACAAAGCTAAAATTATGGTAATTGGATGCGGAGGAGCAGGATGTAATACTGTTTCTAGATTAACAGAACTAGGAGCAGCTGGTGCAGATATTATAGCATTAAATACAGATGCAAAGCACTTATCAATTACAAAAGCACACAAAAAATTGTTAATTGGAAAAGATACAACAAGAGGTCTAGGTGCAGGAGGATATCCTGAAGTTGGTAGAAAAGCAGCTGAAGAACAAAGATCACAAATAAAACAATTACTTGAAGGAGCAGATTTGGTATTTGTTACAGCTGGATTAGGAGGAGGTACAGGAACAGGATCAGCACCAGTTATATCTGAATTAGCTAAATCAATGGGAGCAATTGTAGTTGGTGCAGTAACAATGCCATTTAAAATGGAAGGTACAAGAATTCAAAAAGCAGAAGATGGATTATCTGCACTAAGACAAGTAACAGATACTGTAGTTGTTATTGAAAATAATAAATTATTAGAATATGCAGGTTCAATGCCAATTGCTCAAGCATTTGCATTGGCAGATGAACTAATATCAATGATGATAAAAGGAATAACAGAAACAATTACAGTACCATCATTAGTTAACTTAGATTTTGCAGATGTAAAAACAATAATGAAGACAGGAGGAGTTTCTGCTATATGTGTAGGTGAATCAGATTCACAAACAAAGATAAAAGATGCAGTAATGAAAGCACTAAATCACCCATTATTAGAAGTAGATTATGCAGGTGCTTTAGGTGCATTAATACACATAACATGTGGACCAGATTGTACATTAGCAGAAATAAATGAAGCAGGTGAAATGATTGGAAAGAGATTATCACCAGAATCACAAGTAATCTGGGGAGCAAGAGTAATGCAAGAATATACAGGAAAAGTACAAGTTATTGCAATAATAACTGGTGTTAAATCACCATATCTGCTTGGACCAGTTGAAATGGCTGAAAAGCAAAGAGCTGCAGAAAGTGAACTTGGAATACCAGTAATTTTGCGATAAATATGAAGCAAATAAAAAAATCAGTCAGGAATGGAGATTTACCTCCATTCTTTCTTTTCTTTCCAACAGAAAAGAACAATTAAAATAGAGGGTGCTTTGCCCTCTTTATATTTTTATAATAATAAGTTTCTCCAAATTCTTCTAAGTGAATTACATTAGATACATCATGTCTTTTTGGTTTTTGTTCTGGTTCATTTGAATATCCTAATGTTATTATTGCACATGGTCTAATATAATCTGGGCATTTTAATAATGTTGCTATTGTCATTTCATCAAATGCACCTACCCAACATGCACCTAAGCCTAATGCTTCTGCTGCTAATAATATGTTTTCTATTGCAGCTGCAACAGATTGAATACCATATAATCTTAATCCTCTTTCTCCATATAATGCAGAAGAAATTCTTGAATTTATACATGCAACTATAAAGACAGGTGCTTCTAGCATCCATTCCTGATTGAAACATGCATTAACAATATGTTGTTTTATTTCTTTATCTCTTACAATTATAAATTCCCATGGTTGCTGATTTCCTGCTGAAGGAGCACATGTTGCAGCTTCTATTATTTCTAATATATCAGATTCAGAAACATTTTTTGGTTTATAACTTCTTACAGAATGTCTATTTCTTATTAATGACATTAATATGTTTTTAACAGAACTTCTTGTCTGTATTCCTCTAACATCTTTTAATACATCTATTCTTTTTTTAGGTTTTTTAACTATTGCTTTTATATTTTTGGATTTTCCAAACTTTGCAAGATGTTTAAATACCATAAATAAGTTATAATATTTGATTTATATATAGATAACTTTTTATTAAACCAAACTAAATTTATTGATATGGATTATTCTATATTAGTTGAAGCATATGAAAAATTAGAAAAAACATCAGCTAAATTAAAAAAAGCAGATATAATTGCTACTTTAATAAAAAAGACACCTTATGATTCTCTTGATAAAACAGTATTATTATTAAATGGCAAAGTATTTCCAGTATGGTCTGAAAGAGAAATAGGTGTTGCAAACCAATTAATGATAAGAGCAATAATGAGAAGCTTTGGTTCTAAAAAACAAGAAGTTATTAATTTATTTAATAAAAAAGGTGATCTTGGAATAGTATCAGAGCAATTAGCTAAAAAGAAAAAACAAACAACTCTTGGTGTAAAAAAACTTACATTAGAAAAAGTTTTTGATAATATAAGAAAAATAGCAATGCAAGAAGGAAAATCATCACAAGAAAGAAAATTAAATTTAATAGCTGAATTACTAATACATGCAAAACCAAATGAAACAAAATATATAATTAGAACAATTTTAGAAGAACTAAGAATTGGTGTAGCTAAAGGAATAATAAGAGATGCTATTTCAAAAGCATTTAATATTGATAAGAAAATAGTTGAAAATGCATGGTTTTTATATCCAGATTATGGCAAGATAGCACAAATTGCAAAAAAAGATGGTGAAAAAGGTCTTAAGTCAGTTAAGATAAAACTAGGCAGACCAATTATTGTAATGCTAGCTGAAAAAGCACCTTCTTTAGAAGAAGCACTTAAATCAGCAGGAGAATGTGGATTAGAATATAAATATGATGGAATGCGAACAATGATACATAAAGATAAAGAGAAAATATGGATATTTACAAGAAGTTTAGAAGATGTTACTTCAGCATTTCCAGATTTAGTTAAACTTGCTAAGAAAAATATAAAATGTGAAAAATGCATTATTGAAGGTGAAACATTAGCAATACATCCTAAAACAAGAAAACCACAACCATTTCAAGTACTATCTCAAAGAATTAAAAGAAAATACAATATTCAAGAAATGATAAGAAAGATACCAATTCAATTTAATGCATTTGATATAATATACTTAAATGGAAAAACTCTTTTTGATAAAATGCAATTAAAAAGAAGACAAATTCTTGAAAAGCAAATTAAAGAGCAAAAAGGTATTTTCCAACTAAGTAAAATGATAATTACAAATAATTTAGAAAAAGCTAAAAAATTCTATAATGAAGCATTAAGAGCAGGACAAGAAGGTATAATGGTTAAAAGATTAAATGCAAAATATCAACCAGAGAGACATGTTGGATATTGGTGGAAAGTAAAACCAACAATGGAAAATTTAGATTTAGTAATAATTGGAGCAACTTGGGGAACAGGTAAAAGAACAGGTGTTCTTGGATCTTATATTCTTGGATGTAGAGATGCAAAAACTGGAGATTTTCTAGAATGTGGTATGCTTGGTAGTGGATTTAAAGAAAAGAAGACAGAAGAAGGAGATGTTACATTAAAAGATATGACAAAAATGTTAAAACCATATATTGAATATACAAAAGGAAACAAAGTTAAAATAAAGCCTAAAATTGTTATAGAGGTTGCTTATGAAGAAATTCAAAGATCACCAACATATAAATCTGGATATGCACTGAGATTTCCAAGATTTATTAGATTAAGAAGTCCTGAAAAAAGTGCTGAAGAAGCAGATACATTAGGAAGAATAAAATATCTTTATTCTATTCAAAAAGGCAAGAAAAAATAATTATTCAACTTTTTCTGGAATTTCTTTATTTAAATCAAAAAATTGCCATGGTTTATAATTTAATTTAACAGCTAATATTGGCTTAGCATTACAACTATTTGCAGCTTTAATCATATTATTTAATTGGTTTAAATATTGCTTTGTATAAAAAACAGTTTTCCTAGATTTTACTTCAATTAGTTGTATATTTCCTTGTTTATCAATTGCAATTAGATCACAAATAGCATCTTCACCTTTACCAGAACCTGCAACTCTATGCACAACATATCCTTGCTTAGCTAAAATATCTAATAATTGCCTTTCTCTTATATGACCTTTACCCATGATAATTTATTGTAAAAACAAATATTTATAGAATAGTAGGTTGGCTCGTCGCCCTTGAGCCACCAACCTAAAATAAAAATTTTTACAAAACCTTTAAAAGGTATAATAAAATTAAAAACAGATATTTAAAGCAATTTGTATAGTAGAATAGTTATTTTATAAAAATCATTTTTCAAATATAGAAGAAAATAGATTATCTTTTTATTTTAAATTTAAGTTTATCTCTTAATCTTTCTTTTTTGCCGTTTTTTTCACTCATTTCTTTTAATTTAGATAATTTTCTATTAATAATTGCAAGTTCTTTTAATAATGTTCCTCTCATTGTGTTTATAAATGTTGCAATTCCACCTTCATATATAGTGTTACCAACAACAATTGTAGCATATTTGCTCATTTCTTCTGCTTTTTCCTTTGTATTTATCCCACCACCATAGATCAAATGAGAACTAGTTAGTGCTTCTTTAACAGCTTTAACTATTTCTGGATCACCATACATACCAGAATATTCAATATAAATTATTGGAATTTTAAAGAATTTTTCAGCTGTTATAGCAGCAGCAATAATATCTTCTTTAGGAAGAGGTTTTGCATCTGTATATTTTGCAGCTGCGCAATTTGGATTTAATATTATATATGCTTCTGGAACTACGATATCCCAGTTTATGTTTTTATTGTATTTTGCCCACATTTTATGCAATCCATTGATATAAGTTGCATTATTAGTATTAAATACTGTTGGAACAAAGATCCAGTCTACTCCTTTTTCCACAACACCTTCAACATTTGCAGGTTCAAGAACTTTTGGTATATCATATGGTTTTAACATTTCTATAATCTTTGTAACATTTCTTTTGTTAATATTCTGAGTTCCAGAAATCATGATTGCATCTGTCTCTGTCTCTATAATTGTTTTTATGATTTCTGGTGTAATTTTTTTATCTGGATCTATTTTAGTGATATGTTTCCATTTTCTCCATTCTTCACTCATATTCAAACTCCTCTTATTAAACCTTAAAATTATAGGTATTTAAACTTTTTTATGTACGATAATTGCTTGTGTAATCTTTAAATATAATAAAATTTTCTTGAAAACAACTATATAAACAAGCATTTACAATATTTTTACATGAGTTTTATAATTACAAAAAAAGACTTTAGACATGTGACTATAGAAAAAGTAGGTGGTAAAGCACTTAATCTTGCAAAACTTTCATTGCAAGGATTTCCTGTACCAGAAGCATTTTTTATAACAGCAGATGCTTATCAAGAATTTATCAAGAAAAATAGGATTAAATCAAAAATATTAAAAATAATTGAAAATACAAAATTTTCAAACATAGATTCTTTAAAACAATCTTCAGAACAAATAAAAGACCTTATAGTTAATGCCAAAATGCCAGATAACATAAAAAATGAGATTAGAATAGCATATAAAAACCTTGATTTTGATGGACTTTCATATGGAGCAGCTGGTGATTTTATAAGAGCTGGAAGAGACATACCATTTGTTGCAGTAAGGTCATCTGGTATAACAGAAGACATAAAAGGTGCTTCATCTGCAGGGCAATATGAGACATTTCTAAATATAAGAGGATTAACAGATCTTATAGAAGCAGTTAAGAAATGTTGGGCATCTCTTTATACACCAAGAGTTATGTATTATAGATATAAACATAAACAATCTCAAGATACTTCTTTATGTGTAATTGTTCAAAAAATGATAAATTCTGAAGCAGCTGGTGTTGTTTTTACAGTTGATCCAAGCAAGCCAGAGCAAGGAAAGGATAATATTGTAATAGAAGCATCTTGGGGACTTGGTGAAACAATTGTACAAGGTCAAGTAAACCCTGATTATTATGTTGTAGATAAAAGAACAGGAAAGATACTTTCAATACGAATTGGAAAAAAATATATCATGAGAATAAGAGATCCATATACAGGTGAAACAGTTGTTAAAAATGTCTTATCAGAAAAGATCAATGAACAGGTTATGTCTGAGCAACAAATTGTTGCATTAGCTGCATATGCAAAGAAGATAGAAAATTATTATGGTAATCCTCAAGATATTGAATTTGCAATTGAAAGAGGAAGAATATACATATTACAATCTAGAGCAGTTACAGTGCTAGAAGAAAAGAAAACTAAAGCAATTCAAGGAAAGCCTATATTAACTGGTTTTCCTGCAAGCCCTGGTATAGCAAAAGGTCCCGTTAAAATAATTCATGATTTATCTGAATTAAATAAAATTAAAAAAGGAGATATCTTAGTTACAACAATGACTTCTCCTGACATGGTTCCTGCTATGGAAAAATCAGCTGGAATAATAACAGATGAAGGAGGAACTTCGTGTCATGCATCAATAGTATCAAGGGAATTAGGAATACCTTGCATAGTTGGAACAAAAACAGCTACAAAAGAATTAAAAGAAGGACAATTAATTACAATGGATGCAACAAATGGAAATATTTTTGAAGGAGATGTTTCAATACAAGAAGAACAAAAACATTATGTTCAAGTTGCTACAAAAACAAAAATTAAAGTTAATTTAGCATTTCCTGAAACAGCTAAACCTGAAATAGCTGAAAAAACAGATGGTGTTGGATTATTAAGAATAGAGCACATGCTTACAAAAACAGGGATGCATCCTTTTGAATATATTAGACAAGGAAAGCAAGATGAATTAACAGATATTCTTGTTGGTGGAATTGGTCATATAGCAGAAATATTTAAAGACAAACCAGTTTATGTTAGATCACTTGATGTAAGAACAGATGAATTTTCAAATATGAAAGGTGGTGAGAACGAGCCAAAAGAATCAAATCCTATGCTTGGATGGCATGGTATACGAAGATCATTAGAAGTAGATGAGATACTAAGATCTGAAATGAGAGCAATTTCAAAATTACATGAAAAAGGATTTACAAATATTCACTATATGCTTCCATTTGTTATTAATGTTTCTGAGCTACAAAAAGTAAAACAAATTGCAAAAGAAGTTTATTTGCCAGATACATGCAAAATAGGTATAATGATAGAAACACCTGCTGCAGCACTATCTATTGAAGATTTTTGTAAAGAAGGGTTATCATTTGTTTCATTTGGTTCAAATGATTTAACACAATTAACATTAGGTATTGATAGAAATAATGAAAATCTTATAAGTTTATTTGATGAATTACACCCATCTATGAAATTTATGTTCAAGCATGTTATTGAAATATGTAAAAAATATAAAGTAGAGACTTCTATTTGTGGTGAATTGCCAAGCAATAGAAAAGAAGCAGTAGAATTTTTAGTTAATCTTGGCATAGATTCTTTATCTGTCAATATAGATGCAATAGATAAAGTTAGATCTTGGGTAGCTGAGGTTGAACAAAGTGCTTCTTAAGAAAAAATATAATTATCATAAACAACCAAATCTAACTTATTTTTTAATATCAGGATGTATAAGCATATTTATTTTACAAGTTATTTTTTATTATTTATATGGAAGTTTTTCATTACAGAGCATATTTTCTAATTATGGATTTTCTTTGCAAAATATCTTAGATGGAAAATATTATACATTTGTTACATCTTTGTTTTTGCATGCAAATCCAGGACATCTTATTTTAAATATGATTGCATTGTATTTTTTTGGAAAAGCAATTGAAGAAGAGCTTGGATGGAAAACATTATTAATGATATTTTTATTAGGAGGAATAATTGGAAATGTTTTTGTATTAATTGCTTCTTTTCTTGGAATAATGAGTCCTGTTATTGTTACTGTTGGTGCATCTGGAGCTATATTTGCATTATTAGGTGCAGCAATATTTGTAAAACCATTGGAATTTGTGTTTTTCCCTTATATTGTTCCTGTTCCACTTATTTTAGTAGCATTAATTTACATAATATTTAACATAACTGAGTTTATAGCTTATCTTTCATCAACATCTAGTTCTGGGATAGCATATATTGCACATATTGGTGGTTTAATATTTGGTATTATATATGGATTTAAGATAGAAGGTGAAAAGAAAAGCTTAATTATATTATTAATACTTTTAGGTTTGTTAATTATAACACCATTTATCTGGAATTATCTTCAAGTAATGGATTATTCTAAAATTCTTTCATCTGCATTTAAATAATTTGGAATAACATGAATAATTTATGAGAATATTAATACAAGCTCCAGAAGGATTAAAAACAAAAATATTAGAAATAGCAGATCAATATGAAGATGCAATAATAGATTTAGATACATGCTATGGAAGCTGTGATATAAAAGATAATGAAGCAATAGAATTAAAGTGTGATAAAATAATCCATTTTGGACATAATAAATTAATTGAATCAAAAGTTCCAGTTCAATATAATGAGTTAAGGCAAAATTTAGATTTTATACCATTGCTTAAGCAAAACATTGACAAACTTCCTAATAAAATAGGACTTGTAACATCTCTTCAGTTCCTAGATTCATTAGAATCAATTAAAAATTATCTTGAATCTATTGGGAAAAAAGTGTTTATTGGAAAATCTGAAAAATTATATAAAGGGCAAATACTTGGATGTGATATAGTTGCTGGAAAGCAAATAGAAAATAAAGTAGAATGCTTTTTATATTTTGGTTCTGGAAAATTCCATGCTTTAGGATTAGCTTTATCAACTAATAAGCCAGTTTATGTTCTTAATTATGAAATGAAAAAATTAGAATTATTAGATACAAGAAAATTTGAAAAACAAAAATATGCTGCAATAGAACTTTTCAAGCAAGCAAATATTGTAGGCATATTAGTTTCAACTAAAAAAGGCCAGAATAATATAGAATTAGCAGAAATTATTAAAAATAAAATAAAACAAAAAAAATCTTATATCTTAGTAATGAATGAAATAACTCCTGAAAAATTAGAAGATATCAAAGTAGATGCCTATATTAATACTGCTTGTCCAAGAATAGCTGTAGATAATAGAGCTAATTTCAAAAAACCAATTGTAAATTGGGATGAGGTAAAAGATTTGTTTAAATCTTAATTTCTTTTTACATAATTTATAATCATATCAAGTATTCCTTTTGATGTATTTTCTTCTTTAGATACACCTGGTATGTATCTTTCATCTTTGCATACATATATTTCATTACCAGAATCAAGTATTGGCATTTTGTTTCACCTCATAATTTTCTATATATATTATAAATGCAAATCTTTAAATAATTAGAAAAAGAGTGATATTTTATGCAAGTTAGAAAATTAGATAGAAAAATATTTACAATTGAATTAAAAGGTGAATCATCTACATTAACACAATTAATAAACAGAGAAATGTGGGACTTAGGAGGAGAAGGAGCTGCAATACAAGAACATCCATTTATTGAAGAACCTAAAATTGTAGTTGAATCAAAAAATCCAAAAAAACTTCTTGAAAGAGTAGCTAAAAGAATACAAGAGCAGTGTGATGAATTTAAAAATGAATTTCAGAAAGCTATGAAAAAATAGGTCTTATAATGAACCTAAAGGAAATTAAAAAATGGTGGGAAAATACTAAAGATACATGGCTAGGAACTATTATTTATATTATTCTTGGTTTTGTTATTGCATATTTGTTTTATCATGGATTAGGAATATTGCTAAATACAGATGTTCCAATTACAGCTGTTTTTTCAGAATCAATGAAGCCTATTATGCATAAAGGAGATATGGTTTTTGTAAAAGGCAGTTCAGAATATAATGTTGGTGACATAATTGTATTTGATAGCCCTATGTTTAGATATCCTATAATTCATAGAATTTATTCTATAAATGGGACACAAATAAAAACAAAAGGTGATTATAATCATAATGTTGATCCATGGACTATAACTAAAAATAATATCCATGGAAAAGCATTTTTTACTATACCTTATTTAGGCTGGGTTAAAGTTATTTTTAGTGAAGCAATAATGTCATTAAGTTCTTAATAGTAAACTTTAAAAAATTTATTTTCAATAATAAAGCTTTAAATACTATTATGAATATTTCTAATAGATTAAAAAAAGAGGTGTCTAACATTAAATTTTGCAAAAAATGCGGTGGAATGTTAGTACCACAGAAAAAAGGAAATAAAATAGTAATGGTATGTAGATCTTGTGGTGCAAAAACAACAGCAGTAAAACCAAAAGATTTTAAAATAAAATCTCAAGGAGAAAAGCATGAAAAAATTGTAGTTGTTTCTAAGAAATTTGATGTTGAAGCTCTTCCTAAGACACATGCTATTTGTCCAAAATGTGGGCATAATGAAGCTTATTGGTGGATGGAACAAACAAGAGCTGCTGATGAGGCTCCTACTAGATTTTACAAGTGTTGTAAATGTAAGCATACATGGCGTGAGTATGAGTAATCCCCAAATACTAGAAACACAGTGTAATTGTTTGATTAACAGTGTTCTGGGCGTTTTCTGAATAGGTTAAACAAAAGTTTAAACTAATGTTTATAGCTTTAGCTATAGTTTAAAAGAAATTTTAAGATTCAATTTGAAACAGATAAAGATTGGTTGAATCTGCAGGTTATAAACTACTTTATAGAAAAAAATATCGATTTAGGTTCAGCGTATCTATGTCCGATGAATATAGTATAACGATAGCTTTAAATATCTTCATTCTAAATTATTAGTATGTTCGAAGAAAAACATATATTAGAAAGAAAAAGAATTTCTGATGCAATGGAATTTCCTACATATGTTGGAATGGAGGAAGAATTAACATATTCCGCAAAAAGCGCATGTCGACACTCTGGCATAGCAATACCAATAGGGGTGGGAAATCTAGCAAAAGGTCTGACAAGATTGAATATAATAAAGATGATTAGAAAAGCAAGAAAACTTTAAATCATTTTTTGTATATAATCAGCAGATTAGGGGAAAAGGTTAAGATACAGTTGAGCATAAATTTCTTATTCCTTTTAATAATACCTTTTTTTCTATCTGATAATCTTTCAGGATCTGTTATTATAAAATTCTTTTTATCAAAACCAGAAATAACTACCATATGACCATTCGCATTACCTCTTATATCATCATATTCTTCATTATATAATCTTTTTATACCATAGAATATGTTTTCATTTACAGTTACAATTACAGGTATTTTATTTTTTATAAAATATTCAATTAATTCTTCATAAATCGGTGAAAATACCAGATTACCGCCTTTCTCAATAAATTCTATAGCTTTTTCTAAAGGTGCTATATTAAATGCTCTTATATAATAATCTTTGTTTTTTTTACTTTTAAGGTATTCCAATCTCTTCTTAAATTTTTTAACTAGTTTTTTATTATCCAATTCCGACCAGCTTGGATCAAATATCTCGGTTGATAGTGTTATTACCTTTGCTTTAAAACCTCTTTTCATAGCAGCTATAGCTAATAGGAAAATCCAATCATTATTCATATATTTACTTTTGGTTTCTTTGATTATTGATTTGACTTCATATTTTACGTTATCGAAATATTCCATAACTTGTTTCAAACATATCGGACCACATTCCATGTAACCTTGTCTATATCTTGGAACATTAAGCCTTACAACCATAAAAAAAATAAGTATTTATAATTTAAAAGTATAACTATCAGTATGTTAGACAGCAATACTATTTTTGATACTAAAGAAATTGATAAAAAAGACGCAATAAAACAACTTGAAAAATTAATTGGTGAGTGTAATATTATAGAAAAAATATGGAGATTGCGCTACTTTAATGATGAACCAAAGTTTCCATTATTTGGTGGGAAAATAAGAGATACAAAAAATATTTCTGATGCAGGAGAAGCTGATCGTTTAGTTAGCGGTTTAGGCATGACAGAAGATAGAGCTAAGATCAAAACTCTTGGAGAAGCAGTGGAAAGATTTTGTTTAGCGGTATACAGGAAGAAAGATTTTATTTACGGATCGCATAAAGAAATAAAAAATTCTATTAACCCATTATCTTTTGCCACATTTGATAACGAAACCCTTAAAAAACAAAATATTATGTTTTCTGATTTTAATGAAAATACAAAATTCAATTGGGTAAAAGGCGTTAATTTATCAACACTGAGGGAAGCATTCATTCCAGCACATATGGTTTATATACCTTATAATTTTGAAAATGAAAAAGTAATACAATTTCCAATAACCAATGGTGCAGCTGCTGGAACATCTTTTACAGGTGCTATATATAGAGGTATTTGCGAATTAATAGAAAGAGATGCATTTATGATAAATTATTTAAATAAATTACCAGCGAAGAAAATAATAGTTGATGACATAGATAATGTTCATATTCAAGATATGATATATAAATTTAAAAATTATCGTTTAGAACCATATTTGTTTTTATTAGAAACAGATCTAAATGTGCCCACAGTTCTTACAATTTTAGTTGATAAAACAGGAATTGGTCCATCTATTTCACTTGGACTTAGATCTGGCTTTGATATTGAAGAAAATATTATAAGTTCAATGGAAGAAGCACAGCAATCTAGACCATGGTTACGCAAAGAAATTTTGAAAAAAAATGAAATGAATGAAAAACAAAATATTAAAACTATTTTAGATAGAGGTTTATTTTGGTTTGATGTTAAAATGATAAAAGAATTAAATTACCTATTAAAGAGTGATAGAAAAATATCAATATCCTCATTAAAATATAAGAAAAAACTATCATTGAAAGATATAATAAAAAATCTAAAAAATAATAATATAAATTCATTTTTTGTTGATATTACTCAACCAGAGATAAAAAAGATCGGGTTTACAGTTGTAAAGGTAATATGTCCTGAATTGCAACCATTATTTTTTGATGAAGATTTTAAAATAATATCAAATCGGGTCTTTACTGTTCCTGAAAAAATAGGATTTAAAAAACTTAGTTTAGATAAATTAAACAATGTTCCTCACCCATTTTTGTGATAAATATGAATAAATGGAAAAAAGTGGAGGAGTTTCATAATTCAACTAAAATAGATATGAGTGAATTAAGTAAAGATATTGATATTGCTCTTAATCCATATGTTCTTGATAAAATACATTTTAAAACCTATCCGAGATTTGAAAAAATAAAATTAAAATATAATTTTGTTAATAATAAATTTGAAGACATCTTGCTAACAAGAAGATCTTTTAGAGAATTTAGTAATAAGGAAATAGAACTAGATAAGATATCGAAATTATTGAGACTTTCTGCAGGTATAACCTTCATAAAGGATGACGATTGGAATAAATCCTTTAGATCAAATCCTT
The DNA here is from genome assembly GCA_021163145.1 of Candidatus Aenigmatarchaeota archaeon. GTDB lineage: Archaea > Aenigmatarchaeota > Aenigmatarchaeia > Aenigmatarchaeales > Aenigmatarchaeaceae > JAGGXH01. The sequence continues at coordinate 13,874 of JAGGXH010000029.1, forward strand.
CTGCGGGTGCAAGATATCCACTTGAAATCTATTTGGTTGTTAAAAAAATTAAAGATTTAAAACCAGGAATATATCACTATGATGTTAAATCACATCAATTAGAATTTTTGTGGGAAAATGAAATAAGCAAGAATATATCAAAATATTTTGATCAAGAATGGGTAGAAAAGGCGTCTGTTATATTTATAATAACTTCAGTGTTTGATAGAACCCTTATAAAATATGGAGATCGGGGTTACAGATATGTTTTATTTGATGCTGGGCATCTTGTTCAAAATTTATACTTAGTATCAAATTATTTAGACCTTGCAGGATGTGCGATTGGTGGTTTCTGTGATGATAAACTTAATGAAATGTTGGATATAGTAAAAACAAGAGAAACCGTCTTATATGCGTTTGCACTAGGTACAAGATAATCATTTTCTCACGATAATTATATGATTATCTTTTGTTGTATAAATTTCATCATTTTTATCAGTAGAAAAATCTGATATAGTTGGTTCTTTATTTTCATCATTATAGATTATCTCAAAATCTAGATCATCAAGACATTTTTCCATTACTTCTTTTTCAGAAACAACTGGATGACGATTCCATAGTGATATTAACATTAAGGTTTCATTATTCATATTATACATTGATGCAGATAGTATTTTAGACATTAATGATTCATTTACGTAATATTCCTTTTCTGGATATTCGTAATCTTTAAATGTTACAACTGGAGGATTACGTAAAATTATTAAATCAATTTTTCTTTTTTCCCATTTTAATTTGGAATAGTCATTTATAATATCCTTTGGAAACAAATAATTTTCTTTTATACTCCCATCACCATCATTTCCGTATCTTATTACAATATTCTTTTCTTTCAGAAATCTATCAGAATATTCTTTATCTATCCCAATATCTAAACCAACAATATTGTTATTTTCAATTCCAAAATATTTTATAATGACTTCTACTTCATGAAAACCATTACAACCAATTGATATACAGGTATTAATATCATTAAAATATTCGTTAAGATTCTTTAATATACATAAAAAACCCATTTTATCACATTCTATTAATGGAGGGCTCAAATGTTCGGCTTTTCCAACTATCTCCATTTTAAAATCCACCACTATAGGGTTTTTTATCAGTTAAAATTCTACCATTCTTCTTGTATTTTGTCTTAAAATATTTCGGAAACAAAAACATTCTATTATGCGTTTCTTGGTTATAATGTTTAAGATTTTTTACATTTCTTTTTTTCAAGATATCGTCAACGTCTATATCTATATTTATATTATTATCAGATGCAATTAAAAATCCCCATAATGCTTTAAATGATTCTACATGTACATTATAAGATTTTACATTTTTGAATACCGATTTTAGTGTTTTGCTTATACTACAATGTAATTTTAATTTATTTGGATCAATTGTTTGTGCCTGTGTTACAAAAATACCATTTTTATTTAATGCTTTTTTAACAAGCTTATAAAATTCTTTTGTATAAAGATATCTTACAGGAGAATTATATACAGGATCTGTTAAATCGCAAATTATAATATCAAATTTTTCATTTGTTTTTTCCAGAAATTTTCTACCATCTTCAATTATTAATTTATATTTTTTATTATCAAAAGCACCTTGATGCCATTCTTTAAGATATTTTTTAACAATTGTTATAAGTTCTTTATCAATATCTATTCCTGTTATTTTTTTTATTGTGTTGTGTTTTAATATTTCTCTTCCACTAGCTCCTTCTCCAGCACCTATAATCAATATATTAGCTGGATTTGGATGAATTAGCAATGCAGGATGCACAAGTGATTCGTGATAAATAAATTCATCTGTTTGTGCAGATTGTATTTCGCCATCAATAGCAAATATTTTTTTATATTTGTATGTATCAAATATTTGTATTTTTTGAAATTTGGTTTGTTTTTCAAATATTTTTTTCTTTATCTGAATTAAGGATTTTTCCTTGTCATATATATCTTCAAACCAGCTTATTTTATCAAATCTATTTATTTCCTTTTTTTCGATTCTTTTAGGTTTTAATTTTTCTACTAAAATTTTGTATGCCAATCTAGCATTTTTTCTATTACCACAAGTAAAGATATCAATAGCAGCAGAATTATTTTCCGGCCACGTATGTATTGAAATATGTGATTCTTTTAACAAAAGAAACCCTGTAACTCCAAATGGATTAAACTGATAAAATTTACTATGTATAACATTTAATTTTGCATTTTTTAATATGTTTTTGAATATAGTTTCAATTGATTCCTTTTTCTTTAATGGTTTTTTTGAGCAATCATAAAAATCAGCTATAATATGTAGCTGTGATTTATTTTTAGCATTCTTCATATTTATAGTTTGAATATAAATTTTAAATAATTAATTATTTTTATGTAGATACCTAGCGATAGAGCAACATTTAAATATATATAAAGAGATAGAAACAGCAAAGAAAACGATACCAGAAACAAGACATTTTGGTTATACATGGCGTGAATATGAGTAAATTCAAAACACTAGAAATACAGTTTAATTGTTAGATATCAGTTATATTTTAGCGTTTTTTGTAACGGTTTAAGAAATGTTAAACAAAGTTAAAAACCGATGTAATTGGA
>JAGGXH010000012.1 GCA_021163145.1 Candidatus Aenigmatarchaeota archaeon
ATATAAAGGATTTCTTTAAACTGATATACAAAGTATTGTTTAATAAAGAAAAAGGTCCTCGGCTTGCACAATTTATAATGGCTGCTGGCAAAGATAGAATATTGAAAATATTAAAACAAATTTAATTATTTTCCAAATCTTCTTTGTCTTTTTTCAAAATCTTTAATTGCTTTCATGAAATCTCTTTTTGTAATTTCTGGCCACATTTTATCTATAAAATATAATTCTGAATATGCTCCTTGCCATAACATAAAATTACTTACTCTTTTTTCACCGCCTGTTCGAATAATAAGATCAGGATAAGGTTGACCATTTGTATATAATGATTTTTTTACTAAACTTTCATTTATGCTAGCTGGTTTTATTAGACCTTTTTTAACTTTTAGTGCAATTTTCTTAATAGCATCAACTATTTCTTCTTGCCCACCATAAGCAATTGCGAAATTTAAAAGGAATTTATTATAATTTTTAGTTGCTTGCTCTGCTTTTTTTATTGCCATTTGAACTTTTTTAGGAAGAAGATTTATTCTTCCTAATGCTTTTATTCTAACCTTATATTTGTGTGCTTCATGATTTTTATTACAAATATCTAAAAATTCCCTTTCAAATAATTTCATTAAATAATTAAATTCTCTTTTAGGTCTGTTAAAATTTTGGATAGAAAATGCATATAATGTAATACATTTAATTCCTAATTCATGGCACCATTTAAGAAAATCTTTTACTTTATTTGCTCCATATTCATGGCCTTTCCATGGATTTTTCATTAATCTTTTTGCTAGTCTTCTGTTTCCATCCATTATTACTCCAATATGTTTTAGAGCATTCATAAATTGCACCTTTTAATTAATTATTATTTATAGCTATTTAAAAGTTGTGAATTATAAATTAAGTATGAAAAAAAGAGTTAGAAGCATATCAGGAATATTGCCACTAACAGTAGTTTTAAAATCACAAAAATGTAAGCATGGTAAATGTATTTATTGTCCAACTCAAGAAAATATACCAGAATCTTATACATCTACATCAGCTCCTATTTTAAGAGCAATTGATTGTAATTATGATCCTGTAAAGCAAGTAAAGGCAAGATTGAAAATATATAAATTAATGGGGCATCCAACAGATAAAATAGAATTAATTGTTCTTGGAGGAACATTTACAGATTATGATGTAGAATACCAGAAGAGCTTTATTAAAGGATGTTTTGATGGGTTAAATGGTGTTATATCTAAAACTTTAAGTGAAGCACAAAAAATAAATGAAACCGCTCAAAACAGATGTGTTACAATGTGTTTAGAAACAAGACCAGATGGGATTACAAAGGAAAATATCAATAATATGCTTGGATATGGATGCACAAGAATTGAGATAGGTGTTCAATGTTTAGATGACAAAATATACAAGTTAACTAATAGAGGTCATTCTGTTAATGATGTTATTAATGCTTTTAAATTATTAAAAGACTCTGGCTTTAAGGTTGGTGTACATATGATGTTAGGATTACCTGGATCAAATCCTGAAAAAGATTTTCAAATGTTTAAAAAATTATTTAATGATCCAGATTTTAAACCAGATCAAATTAAAATATATCCAACATTTGTAATTAAAGGAACAGAACTTGAGAGATTATATAAAAAAGGTGAATATGAACCATATACAACAGAACAAATAGTTGATCTTGTTATCAAAATAAAACAAATTGTTCCAAAATATGTTAGAATAATGAAAATAATGAGAGATATTCCTGCTCAACATATTATATCTGAGTGCAGATATTCTCATCTTAGAGATGAGATCAATAAGAAATTAGAACAATTAGATATAAAATGCCCTTGTATCAGATGTAGAGAAGTAGGGCATTTAATGAGAAAAAATATTGAAATTGATTCTAATTTTAAATTAGAGAGAATTAATTATGATGCTTCTGGAGGCAAGGAAATATTTTTATCATTTGAATCTTCAAATGCAATTGCATCTTTATTAAGATTAAGAATTCCTGGTAATTCATTTAGACCTGAGATTACAGAAAAAACAGCTATTATAAGAGAATTGCATACATATGGTCCTGTTGTTCCTATTGGAGAGAATGGACAATTTTGGCAACATAAAGGTTTTGGTAAGAAATTAGTAAAAGAAGCTGAGAGAATAGCTAAGCAAGAGTTTGATTGTAATAAAATGGTTATTATTTCTGGGGTTGGTGTAAGGAGGTATTTTATTGATAAATTGGGTTATAAATTAGATGGGCCATATGTTTCTAAGAAATTGTAATAGTTTCTTAAATGCAAAGGTAATGAAGTTCTTTATTAAAACGTGAAAGCTGAGTATGAAAGTGTTGTTTGTAAAAAAGTAAATAGTAAGGAAAAAATCACTATTTTTTCCAGTTTTTGTGAGGTCTTCAGTATAAAATTCGATCTAATTGGTAGTTATTTAAAGGGCATCAACATATATAAAAATTGAAACTTAATATCTATTGTGCTTATTATGACAAATAAAATAATTTTTGGCGATGCTCAAAATATGAAAGAATTAGAAGATAGTTCTATTCATCTAGTCGTAACGTCTCCACCATACTTTAATGCTCCATTTGATTATCCTGATCTATTTGAAAGTTATGAACAATTTCTCAATGTAATGAAAAATGTTGCAAATGAGATAAAGAGAGTTCTAGCAAAAGGTAGAATTGCTGCATTTGTTTGTGATGATACATTAATCAATGGAGAAAAGTATCCTGTTGTAGCTGATATTATAAAAATATTTACTGAGCAGGGATTCAAATATCGTGAAAGAATAACTTGGGTAAAACCAGAAGGCTACATTAGAATAAGTAGAAGAAGTGGCGTATTAATACAACATCCATATCCAATGTATTATTATCCTGATAATCTTCAAGAATCTATACTTATCTTTCAAAATGGAGATTTTGATTATAAATCTATTTCTCAAAGAAAAAAACAACTGTCAAAAATAGATATTAAGCAATATCAAAGGGAAAAGTGGTTTTTAAATGTATGGTATATAACAAATGTATTACCAATTAACAACAGATTAGAAAAAGGAATAGCTGCTTTTCCAGAAGAAATACCAAGAAGATTAATTAAATTATTTTCCTTTAAAGGTGAAACTGTTCTAGACCCATTTCTTGGTTCAGGGACTACATTAAAGGTTGCAAATGAGCTTGGAAGAAATGGTATAGGTTATGAAATAGATGCAGAACTATTAAAAGTTATAAAAGAAAAATTAGGTATAAATCAAACAAAATTAGTTAAAACACCTTCTTATGAGATTATTATGAGAGATGATAAAAAATATTTAAGAACAACTTTACAGAATCGTGTTAAAAACAATAATAAATCGAGGTAATTATATGCTTACCATATCAGCAGAGATCACAGGCATAGAATATACACCTTTTTTATGCAAAAATTTGAATTCATTTAATTTTAACAAAATTGATGAAGCACTTTCTAAGAATGCATCCTTTTTATTAAATGTTGGTAAGGGACAAGTGGCTGTTAGTTGGTGGGTATCTCCAAAAAGAACAAGGTCCTATCCTTATGTAAGAGTTTATGATACATTGGGATTCGCAGGTAAGAAAATAACAATAATTCCAATAATGAAAGATGAAGGTAAAGAAGGAGATAGAGATTTTCTTCAATGGGATACTGTTTCTTTAATGAGTTTGCTTGGTGTTTATGTTATAATTGCTTATTATAAAGAAGCTTCTAAAAGTACTAGGTATAGACATAAGATAACTAATCAGAGATTTGATATTTCTTACATCAAACAACAAATCAAGAAATTATTATCATATCAGTCTGGTGCATTGCATTGGAATTTATCACAAATAGATAATATTGGAAGTATAGCTAAGAAAGCATTAGAATGTTATAATAAGATATCAAAGGACCTAAAAGTTGAAATGCATTCTAAAGATTCTGCTCAAAAAAGAATAGGCGAGTTAATCAAGGGTAAAGCTAGATTTATGGCTTTATCAAGAGATCTGGCCAAAAAAGCACAAAAACGAGAAACTATAACTACGCAACCTAAAGAGAAGGTAGATGGAACTAAAGCCAGGATTACAATCAAGAACTACCTTGGTGGAGAGTATTATTTTACTGCTGATGAGATTAAGATAAAGGGAAATGACATATATTTAATAGAAGCAAAGCATACAAGTTCTGCTAATATACCTTCTATAGGAGATGTTAAAGATGGGCTCTTAAAAATGATATTATTCACAAATCTTAAAAATGTAAAGATTGATGACAAATCTTATAATGTTATTCCTATCCTCAAATTAACTACAAGAGATAGTTTATTATTTAGATCATTAACTGATTTTCAGAAGAAATTTATAGAAGATCTGAAAAAAGAAGCTAAAGCAAATAATTTTAGAGTTCTATTCAATAAAAAATTCATATAATTTACTACCAATAATGGTGAATAAGCTTTATACCGAAGTTTATCTGTTATAACTATTCATGAAAATTTATGCAGTATTATCTACAAACTCCAAAGAATATGTGCTAGATGAAGCTATAATAATAGACAATGGGAAGATTATAGCTTGGGGAACAGGTGGTCCAATCAGATTTAATGGAAATGATAAATCTAAATTAAGGCAAGCTTTAATAGATGTTTTTTCTAATTCAAAGTTAAATTCTAAAATATTTGAAAGAAATATATCTATTGAAATTGTTTCCAATGAACAATTTAGAAAGATATTATCTGCATACTAAAGAGTATTGTATACGATAATCTATGTTTCAAGAGATTGTAATCTTATATATAAAAATGAAAATAATAATATGCTTAGAAGCAAAATAAAAATGAGATTATTTTTAAAAGGTGGGTCAGATTTACAAAAAGGAGAAACAAAAATAATAAATAAAATAGTAAAAACAGTTAAAAACCCATCTTTATTAATTTTGCAATGGACAAGTAAAAATAGAAAAAAGAATTTAAAGTATAGAAAAATTTTAACAAAATATTTCAAATCAATTGGTGTTAAAAAAGTTTTATTTACAGATTTCAAAGAATCTCGTGAAAAAATAATTCAAAAAATAGTTAAATCAAATTTAATATATCTTCCTGGTGGAGATCCAATATTACTTTATAAAACAATAAAGAAAAAGAAGCTCGTTGGAAAACTTAAAAATTTTAAAGGTACTATATTTGGTGGGAGTGCAGGAGCCCTTATTCAATGTGAAAAATACATTATAATAAAAAGTCAGGACAATTATAAAAGAACAAAGTTAGAGCAAGGCATAGGGCTTATAGATATAATAGTTTCTGTTCACTATGGTTCTGAAAGAAAAGAATCGGCTGGAGAAAATGCAGAAGAAGAATTAAAAAACATATCAAAGAAACTAAAAATAAAAATATATGCGATAGCTGAAAAATCTGCAATAGAATATTACAATAGAAAAATAAAATTTCATGGAAAAATATTTTATTTTAATAATGGTAAAAAGAAAAGGGTAAATTAAAATGAAGCTGCTACTAACTTCGGCTGGATTTTTAAATTCAAAGGTTGAACAATGAAGCCTGATAAAAACTAGAAATCATCCAATATATTGTTGAGAAGGTCTTTTAACAACTACCTTATTTGTAGTTTGCTTTGGTTTTCTTTTCCTTAGAAATTCTTTATATTTGTTCCACATTTTGATTCCTTTTTTACCTTTTAATATTTTAACAATTTTATGCTTTGGTGCTGGAAGCTTTTCAGATATTGGACTATAATCAACAAGAACAATATCATTTTCTTTTAGATATTTGGCTAATGTTGTGCTTATATTAAATGTTAATATATTTTCATCCCACATTTCTAATGTTACTTGAACTGAATTGTCAATTGACTTAACATCTTTTCCTTTCTTAAATATCTCAATTACAACTCCTGGATGAAACATTTAAACCATCTTTAAATGTTCTGGAGAAACTATTATTTTCTTTAGTTTACCAGAATCTTTTAATTCAATTATATATGCTCTTCCTCTTTTTCCAATTACCTTTCCTGTTAAACCATGAAATCTTCTAAAAGGCATTCCACTGTTTGAGGAAGAATCTGTTACAATAGCAACCTTTTGATTAACTTCAAATTTTTGAAGATATTTTGTAATAGTTGTTTTTGTTTTTTTCTTATACTTTGATCTTGTACTTTTCCTTAATCCATGAGATTTTACTACCATGTTTATCAACATTAGATTATTTTTATTATTTATAAATGTTAATATCCTTCTGTATTTTCTGGGGTAAATTCTTTTGGATAATTTTTTATCCAATCTTCTACATCATATTCTTCATAGTCATTTATTCTTTTTACATATACCTTTGTTATTCCTGCATTTATTATTTGACTTTTACACATTCTGCATGGTTCTGCATTTTCAACGATTGTGCCATCTGGATTTTCACCATATAAAAACATTATACAATTTTTTATTTTGATACCTTCTCTTGCAGCATTTATTATTGCATTTTGCTCTGCATGTGTTGCAGATGCTCTACATAATTCATATCTTTGCCCATGAGGTATTCCAGCTTTATCTCTTGCACAATATCCTAAATCTATACAATTATCAGTTTTTCTTGGTGCACCATTATATCCAGTTGTCATTATTGATTCATAATCATCAGATACTATAACTGCACCAAATTTTCTTCTTAAGCATGTTGACCTTTTAGAAACTGCTTTGGCTATGTTAAGATAATATTCAATTTTAGAAGGTCTTTGATTAGTCATGAATTTAATGAGATAATAAATTATTTAAATATTTCTAGGCTTTGATATATTTATTACATCTAATTCCTTACAAATAGCATTAACTCCTAGAATTTCAGAAACAGATGGTTTTGTTCTCCCTTTATCTCCAGAAATTAATTCCTTTACATATAAACCAGCACTTGTTTTAATTTTCATCTCAAATGTGTTTTTATTTATATATTTTGTTGAGACTTGCTTTACAATTCTTTTTCTTGTTAAATCAGCTCTTCTATGTCTTACTCTTATTGGTGTTCTTTGTTTTATAACACCTATTAATGATTTTAATTTATTCAAATCACTTTTTGTTATTGGTTTGTCTGTTTTTATCAATGCTCTATATGTTTTATCTAATTTCAATTCTTTTATTTTAGCAATTTTCTTAGAATCTACAAATTTAAGATTTTTTACTTTTATTTTTTTGGATTTATTTATTTGAGTTAGAGCTTTTTTTAGATCTATTTTTCTTTTCTTAGGTTGTAGTAATTCTATTATAAATGGCCTCCATCCTAGACATAAAGCATCACGGTCTTCTCTGCCAGAATTTGATACTAAAAATCCATTAGCAAAGAAATTATGATCAGAATTATCTGTAGTTAAATCATAAACTAAAGGGGTCTTAACTTCTTTTATGTCTTCAATTGTTTCCCAAACTAGCCCATCCTTAAGATTTTTAGTAGATTTTTTGAGCCACTCCTCAAATGAAGGAAAACTGTTCGGAACTTTAATATTTTCGAATTTATTATTTCTTTCTTTTGGAGACAACCATTTAGCAATATTTTTATAAGAAATATAATCATTTTTCAGTTTAGTAAATATTTGCATAGGAGTCAGATTATAATTCTTTTTCAATAACACTGCTTGTCTATAACAATTTCTTCTTATATTAACTATTCTCTTTTTCGTTAGTAAATATTCATAACAATAACTAGCTAGAACTTCTTTCTCTTTGGAATATCTAAATCCTATATCTCTATATAATTTAATAAGGTTTCTAAATCTGTTTGAAAAATCTAATCTTATTTTATAAACTTTGTTTCCATCTTTTCTTGTCGTATATTCTATTTTTCTTATATCTAATGTCTTTATATTAAACTCATTTAATATTTTTTTAATATCATTTACAAATTTAATACCATTATTTAATAATTTCTCTGATTTATTTATAGAGAATATAGGACTATTGAAACTCTTTCTATTATATTTTCTTTTATCTAATCTTGGTTTAGATGCTTCTGCTCCAAAAAGTGCTGCTAAAAATTCTTTTTTGATTTCTTTTGGAGAATTTTTAATCCATTTTGGAATATTTACTTTATTTATAATCTTATCACCTATTGGTGCACCTAAAGATATCAATAGAAACCATAATGCAATCGGATATACACTTAAAGAATATCCTGTACCTGAAATTATCCTTGTTTTTCCATAAAAATCTGTTACTTCAGAATAAGATTTCCTTTTTCTTATTGATAATGCGTTATTAAAACCTAATTGTTGAATGTCCATTTTTATTGCTCTCAAATCACATTCCTTTCCGTAATATTCAATATACACTTTATTTTTTGTATATCTGATATTCCCATCACCAAATAAATATCCTAACAGTCTAACTATTCTTAAAAAATTTTTATTTCGTATAGATAATGGTAATAATTCTTTTTCCTTTAATTGTCTAATTATTCTATTTTTGTTACAATTTGGAAGATATTTTTTAATATTTTTTAAAATATCCTTTTCAGTTAATATTATTTTATCTTCAAAATCCTTGTACGTATTTTCTACTATAGGTTTAACCGCTATTTTGTCACCTCTTTTTAACTTTGAAATTGGTACTATTCCCTTATTAGAATAAAATGGGTGTTCAGAGCTAACTATAATTTTTCTTCCTGTTTCTTTTGTTTCAATTTCAAATGTTTTCATTCTTATTTCATTTAGATTTAACTTCATAAAATCTTTTATCTTTGAGATCCTTTTTCCTTCTATTTCATTATATGTAACTATTTCATGTTGCTTCCAATTATTTTCTAGATCTTTAATAGGTAATGCACATTCATTTAGGCTAATCATACTATTTCCTCCTACACAACCATGGAACTTGTGATCCTTTGCTTTTGTTAATTGTAATAAAGGTTTACCTATCTCTTGTTCAACAGAAGTTTTATATAATCCTGGTGTGCCCCATCTACATTGTGGTATATTTCTTACAAGCTTATTATAATAACCAAAAATATATAGTGATCTGATTTGTAATTCTATCTTATTTTTTTCTAAATCAACTAAAAATGTTATATCTGGATTTAATAAATTTCCTTGTTTTTGTGTAATATTTTCAAATTCTTTTCCAATTTCTCTATTAATATGGGTTTTTATAGGTTCTGTATATTCCATACCTGCAATATTCCATAATCTTTCTTCATTTTCTAAAAGAACTTTTGATGGTCTTGTACCAATCATAAATGTTTTAAATTCATAATTTTGCACCTTTTGGGTGCATTTTTTTGCCCACTTTTGCGGCATTTTGTCAGTAAAAAAATTATTACATATTTTACATTTTAATTTTGTCTTTCTAATATTTTTGAAATCATTGTTTTTTCTAAAAGTATAATATTGAAAATTTTTTTTATTAATTTTAGAAGTATTATCTATTAGTTTTGCATCTAATGCAAATGCAAAAGCATCTCTTAATATTTTTCCTCTTTGTTCATTTGTAAATCCTGATAATAATTGTGCAAATGCTCGTCCTAGACAATGATTACAGATTTCTATTTCAAATATTTTAGAAAGCTTATTTAGCATAAAAATAATATCGGTTTATTCTTTAAAAATGATTATAATTTTCTTTTATCTAATATCCAGTTTAATATTGTTGCGCATGTAGATGCAAAATATGGTTGTTTACCAAGAGAAATTTTTTCTCCATATCTTAAAACAAATTTCTCTTCATTGCGTGGCATTCCAAGATGATCACCAATAACAAATACAGGATTTTCTTTAATTTCTATATCTTCAATATATTCTCCTTTTTCTTCTAAAACATACATTGGTCTATCAGATAGACTCTTTATAATTTCTTGAAAACTTTTTGCAGAAACTTTTATACCTTCTTGTATATTTTTCCAATCTTTTGTTATTTCTCCTTTTAATGATTTTTGAATCCATATTGCAATTGATCTTTCATTTGGATCCATTCTTTTTACATTTTCACCTGAGATATGTATTGTTATAGGTGGTCTAGGTGGACCATTTAATACTAAATATATATCAACATCTCTTCTTAATCCATGTGATACCCATAAACAAGATGTTACAAATCTACAAACTGTATCCATTTTTCCTCCTGAACCTGCTAAATCTTTTAATAAGAACTTATTATCTGTTCTTGCTTTTCTTGCATAAATTATAAATATTCTCATTTTTTAACACTTTAAAAATTTTATAAATATATTCAAGATATATTACCATAAGTTTTTGATTTTTAAATAACTGCTATTGTTTAAATAAATCTACAATTTAAAAAGGACCTATTTCAAAGTCATATGATTCTCCTGTATCTGGTCTTGAATAACATACATTATATTTGCCATTAACTGGACCAACTGCATTCTCAAAGTTTAATGGTCCTGTGTATCCTGTTTCTCTTCTTATTTGTAATACACTATATGCAATAGATGCAGTTACTCCTGGTCTTTGATCTTCAGGGAAGCTTTCTCTAAATTCGTTTAAATCATTAAATGACATTATATCACCTCTAATAATATTTACTACTTTTTAGTATATAAATATATCGTTAGTCAGCTGTCGTACACAATTATTATATAAATCCTTTAAATCTTCTAGCTAATCTAGCTAATGCATTACCTCTTTTACCAGAAAGTATTTTCATCATTTTTTTAGATTGGTTATACATTTTTATTAATTCTCTAACTTCAGATTCTTGTGTACCTGATCCTTTTGCAATTCTTCTTATTCTAGATGCATCAATAATATCTGGATTTTCTCTTTCTTGTTTTGTCATTGATTCAATAATATATTTCCATTTTTTTATTTTATCTTCTTGTTGCTCTAAGTCAACTTTTTTAGAAATTTTTCCAGATAATCCTGGAATTGATCCTATCATAGATTGTAAAGATCCCATTTTACCCATTGTTTTGATTTGCTCATAAAAATCATTCATAGTAAATTTTCCAGATGCAATTCTTTTTGCAGATTCTTGTGTTTCTTTAGTTACTATTTCTTTTGCTTTTTCTAACAAACTTTGTAAATCACCAAAACCAATTAGTTTTGAGATAAATCTTTCAGGATCAAATATTTCTAATGCATCTAATTTTTCTCCTAAACCAATAAATTTAATAGGTGCACCTGTAACAGCACATCCTGTAATTGCTCCTCCACCTCTTGCAGTTGCATCCATTTTTGTTAAAAATATTCCAGTTATTCCTACTAATTGCTTAAATCCTTGAGCTTGTTCTTTAGCAGCTTGTCCAAGATCAGCTGGAATTATTAATAAAACCTCATCAGGTTTAATGAAGTCTGCTAGTTTTTTTAATTCATCTGCTAATTCTTTATCTAAAGAGCTTCTTCCTGAAGAATCAAATATTAACATATCATATTTTTTAAATTTCTCTAAACCATTTTTAGCTATTTCTATTGGATTTTTAATATCTTTTGGAGCATAACAAGGAATGTTTAATTGTTCTGCCAACTGTTTTAATTGGTCCATAGCAGCTGGTCTATGAACATCACAACCTATTAAAGCTGGTTTTAATCCTTTTTTCTGGTAAAATCTAGCTACTTTTGCAATAGAACTAGTTTTTCCGCTACCGTACAGACCAATAAAAAGTATTTTCCCAGGTTTTAGTATTATTTCAGGTTTTTTACCAACAAGTTTTACTAGTTCTTCATACACTACATTGATTACATGTTCTTTAGGTGTTATTCCTTGTTTAGGTTTTTCTTCTAAAGCTCTTTTTTTAATAGTATTTGTTAATTCAAATACAAGCTTTACATCAACATCAGAAGCTAGTAATGTTCTTTGTATATCTTTAATTAACTGATCTAATATTTTTTTATCAATATACCCAGATTTTGTTATTTTTTTTAATGCATCTTTTAATCCTTGACTTAATTTTTCAAGCATAGAATTAAATTATTATTTAATATTTTTAAAGATGCTAATAATTGTTAATTATATCTGTAAATTGTAAAACATCTTTTGCTGATCCTTTAAGTCTATCAGATATCTCATTATTCTTGCTTAGTTCCTCATAACTCTTTCTAAGAAGTTTATAAGCTTCAAATAAATGTTTTGTAATTTCACTCTGCGTATTTAAATTATAAATTCTAGCATGATGCCTTGATGCATAAATAATTTCTGCATCTATAAGATTGGGAAGAATTTTATCACGTAGGGTCCTTTCACTAATACCACTCATTTTTTCTATTTCTTTTAAAGTATATCTTGGAATCCATTGTGTGTTTTCAAGTTTAACATAATCTCGCATGAAAATGTCTAATACTATACCTGTGAATTTAGAACTGTATAAAAATGGATCAAATGCTAAACCACTGTCATATACTTCTGAATTTTTTGGTTTTTTACCTTGTTTGTTCATAATAATTTATACTACCAAAAAGTATTTAAATCTATTGAATGTAGCAAATAATTAAATAATTAGCTAGTTATAATCTTATTATGAAAGTAGTTGGTATAGATTTAGCTGGAAAGCCTGAAAATGAAACAGGATTTTGCTATTTATCTGATAATGGTGCACAAACAATAATATTACATACAGATATGGAAATATTAAGAGAAATAGAATCATTAAAACCAGATATAGTAGCTATTGATGCACCTTTTTGGGTTCCTAAAGTTGGTATGTGGAGACCATGTGAAGAAAAATTAATAAAAAGAGGATTTCAGCCAATATCTACAGTATTCCCAAGCATGAAAATGCTTGTTATGAGAGCTGCTCATCTTGTCAGAGTTCTTGAATCTAGAGGATATAAAACAATTGAAGTATTTACTAAAGCATCTGAAAAAATATTAGGATTGAAAAAAGAATATAGGAAAAATCAAAATGAATATGATGCATTAGTTGCAGCTCTAACTGGTAAAGCATATTTAGAAGGAAAATATGAAAATCTAGATGGGATTATATTGCCTAAGTATAGTTAACTTATTTCAATTTCTTTAATCTTTTATCAAGAGTTTCAACTGCTTTCTTTACATCAGCAAGTGACTTTGCACCTGTGCATATAATTCTACCAGATGTAAATAATAAAAATGTGACTCTAGGATGATCCATTCTATAAACTAATCCTGGAAATTGCTCTGGTTCATATTCTGTGTTTTCTAGTGTAAATCCAATATCATCAAGATTTAATTCTCTTTTAAGTTCAGCAGATGCAACTATATTTTCTAAATGTACTTTGTAATTTCTTGAAATTTTTATTTTTTGCTTTCTTAACATTGAAACAACTTTACTAATAACTAATTTAGCATCTTTTAAACTTGTTGTGCCTGTACAAACAAGTCTTCCAGAAGAAAACAATAATATTGCAGATTTTGGATTTTTTATTCGTATAATCATTCCAGGAAATTGATCAGGTTCATATTCAATATTTTGTAACTTAGATACTAATCTGTTTAATACAATGTCTGTTCCTAATGCAGCTGTAACTACCATATTTTGTATTTTTATACTATATGCCATGAAAATATTGTAGAAAAACTTGCTAATAAAGGTTTCTATTTTATTGTTCTAGTAAATTAGATATTATTTTATCTTTATCAAATAATTCAAATTGATTATATTCTTGTCCAGTTCCAAGAAATAATATTGGTTTTTTACTTGTATATGCTGCAGATAATATTGCACCACCTTTTTCATATGCATCTGTTTTTGTTAAAATAATACAGTCTATACTAACAGCATCGTCAAATAACTTAATTTGTTCCACAACATCATTTCCTGTTAATGCATCAATAACCATTATTTTCAAGTTAGGGTTGTTAACACGTATAATCTTTTTTAATTCATCCATTAGGTTTTTATTAGCATGACTTCTTCCTGCAGTATCTGCTAATACAACATCTATGTCATTAGATTGTGCATGTTTTACTGCATCAAAAATAACTGCAGCTGGATCTGCAAGATATTTTTGTTTTATTACTTTTATGCCTAATCTATTTCCATGATCTTCAATTTGTTCAATTGATGCTGCTCTCCATGTATCTGCAGCTGCAAATATGCACTTTAATCCATTATTTTTTAAGTAATTCCCAACTTTTGCTAATGAAGTGGTATTATGCACTATAAAATTATTTGCTATAAAATTATGATTATTTCGTATTGTTAAGTCATAAACATATTTATCTTTATTTTTTATCTTTTCAATTTTTTTGACTCTTAGCCATGAAACATCAGAATTGCATAAGGTTTCAAGAAATTTATTGGGTTTTTGTATAACATTTATCATATTTTTTAGTTTATCTCTTGGAATCATAGTATCATATGTTTCATATTGGCATATTAGTGAATGAGCTACTCCTAGATTATTACTTAAATTTATTTGATATAGATTTGATTTTATTCTCGAATTTTTTAATAGTCTACCTTGATGTGGTATTAGTTCTGTTATTTCAAATTGATATGGTAAGGCACTGATGTTGTTTAACCTTCTTTTCTTTTCTACAGAAATAGGGTTTATAATAGATATGAATTTTTCTAATTTACTTTTACCTGTTATATATATTCTATAATACTCTTTACCATTTATATTCTTTTTACCATACGATGCTATTATACCAAATCTTAGTAGCATCATAGACAACTGCTTTGAAAATGTTTTACTCTTTGTTAAAATTTCTATATTTCTTGTATTTTTTTGAATATAACCATCTGAATCAAAATAACTATTTATAAAACCTGACCAAAAATCATTAGATAATCTGAATAATCTGTTATCAATTTCAATTTCTTTTCCTTTCTTTTTCTTTATCATTTTTCCTATTATAAATGACAGTGCCGAATTATTTAACCTATAAAATTTTATTGATGGTTTTCTTTTGTCATATTCTAATTTTAACTCAATGTTAAACAGCTTCTTGCTCAATATTTCAAAATCTTTTAAGATATTATTGTCAGAATTTGTAAATTCTATATAATTATTGTAAATATATCCTTCTCCTGAAATATAACCTAAGAATTTTGCGAACATCCTATTCAATTTTGGTAATTGAATTTTTTTACTGCCATTGTATGAGATTATAAGTTGTTGTTTGTTTATCATATTTTTTATATGTTTATGCTTTTTTATTATCTTTACTAAACAATCAGCTGAAATAATACATTTTTCTTTACGATAATAAGCAAATGTATTAAAAGAAATAGGAATTTCTAATTGTTCAAAAGCCTTTTTTATATTTCCGTATGCTTTCTCTAAAGTATTATAAATATTTTTAACCATCTTTTTATTATGTATAAATAATTTTTTATCTGAAATTATTTCTAGGATATCTGAATTATTTAATTTTTCTCTTTGATTCCCAATGGATCTCGGTACCATTATATATTGATATTCTGACAATCTATCAGCTCTTATCTTTTCTATTTTCCCTTCTTTTAAAACAAAAAATGGGTGCTCTGGAGTTACTTTTATTTCTTGGCCATTTTCAATTGTAATTTTGAATAAATCTTTTTTTTCTAATTTCCACATGTTTTCTATAGCACTTTCTTCAATTTTTAATGTTTTTGGATTGATTGAAAATGTCTTTAGTCCTGTTTTTTTAGAGTTTAGTATAAATCCATCATTTATTTTTCTTTCTTTCAATAATTTCTTATATGTATTGTATAAATCTTTAATTTTAATTATTCTTCCATCAGACAATGGAATTAATGTATCACCCGATACACATTTACCACTACCATTGAATCCAAGGAATATAATTTTAAATGGTTTTTCTTCTTTTACTTTTTCTAACAAATTAATTTTAGGAATATCTAATATTTCTGATATTGATTGTTTTAATGTGTTATAAACAATTTTTTCTATTTCTTTTTTCTTTGCAGGTTTTCCTATTAAACTATTTTTGATATCATTTATTATTTTTTCAGCAACTTCTAATGCTACATCTGATTGCATTAAAGAAATTTGCATATCCCATAAAATATCTTTTATATCTTCTTCTTTGATTTCTTTTTCAGTTATTTTTCTTTGAATTTTTTTAAAAATATTTTCTTTTTTTGCACCTTTTGGGTGCATTTCTTTTTCAGGTTTTTGCTCCTTTTTTTCAATTTCTTTAACTTCTGGTTCCAATTCTTTTACTTTTATCTTTTCAATCTTTTTCGTATCTACCTTAACTGGTATTTCTTCTATTTTTTCAATTTCTTCTTTTATTTCAATTTTTTCTTCAATAATCTCTTCTTTAGCAGGTAGAACTGGTTTTTCTTGTTGAATTTCAGAAACTGCTTGTTCAATATCTTCTATGTTTGGTTCTTCTTTTTTTGCAATTTGTTTTAATTTGTTTACACTTTCCTTTAATTTCTTTTTCAGAAATCCAAACATTATATTCACTTTTTGCTTTGAAGTTTTTCAATTTCAGCTTGAACCTTAGTTAATTCATTAATTATTTTTTGTGCATCTTTATCTATATTTCCTAAAACTATTTCTGCTTCTTTTATTCTATTATTTAAAATTTCTTTACATTCATCAGCTGTTTTTTTAATAGCTGTTCCACTTCCTATACCTATTAATACATGTTTAGAATCTGTTATTTTTGCAGGCACAAATACACCTGCACCAATAGGAATCATAGAATCACTTTCTTTAATTTGATCTAGACTTTCTTTTGTTCTTTCTAATTCATTTATTTGCATTAAAACATTTTGTTCTTTTTGGCGTATTTGTTTTATCTTATTTTCCAATATCTGAAAATGTAAAATTTTTTCTTGTAATTTGTTGTTCATTTAAAAACCTCCATAATTCTTTGTAATTCAGGTCCTGTTACATCCTTTGATATCAATGTTCCATTACTATTATTAATAATGCCAGACTTTATAAATGGTTTACCATTTATACTACCTACATCAACTTTAACTTTTAATAGATCTTCTATTGTCTTTACTTGTTCATCTGTTATATCATTGCACACTAAACATCCTTTATTATTTGCAATTGCAACAGAACCAACAATATCAAATTCACCAATTTTTCCAACTTTAACTGGAACATTTAAACATTTCTCTATTTTTTCTTGATATTTTTCTATTAATGGTGATATTAGACATCCATTATCATTACATAAGATTAAATTACCTTGTGCTGTATGCTCTGTTTCAATTATTTCTATGTTTATATCTAATATTTCTTTTAATTTTTGTATTTCGTTTTTTTCAACTAATTTAGTTATTATTATTCCATTTTTATTTCCTGAGCAGAACAAACCAATTAATTGACTTGATGCAATAGAAATGACATGGATTTTTGCTTTCAATATTTTTTCCAATTGTTCCTTGTTCTTTGGCCCTATTCCTAATAATACATATTTATCAGTAGCAAAACCATATATTCCTATGTTTGTGTCACCATAAAAATCTGTTTTAAGGAATTTTATTCAAATCACCTAAATAGAATATGGATTTAAAGGTTTTAAATATTAAAAATTATGCTTAAATTAATTATAAGATAAAATTTATTATGTGTTTTAAATTTTTCTATCTTCCTTTGCAATTTCTTGTTCTCTTTCTTCTTCTTGTTTAGGCTTTGTTTCTGGAACTTCCGAAGGCCTTTCTTTAACCTCAACCTTTTTACCTTCTTCTTGTTCAATTTCTTCCTTTATGCTCATCTTTCTTCTTTCCTTTCTCTCTTCTTTTATCTTTTCTAGCTTAGCTTTTTTCTTTTCTTGTTTCTTTGTCAATTCTTCTTTAGAAGCTTTCTTTATTTCTTTACCTAATATTTCAGCATATACTATATCATTTTCTTTTATTGCATGAACTCTTATTCTTCTAGGAGGATTTTGTCTACTACTTTTCCAGACTTCTTCATTTATTCCTTGTCCAATTTTGACAACATCTCCTTTCATGTGTCTTTTTAAAAAATCATGAATTATAATTATTGCTTTATTTGCTCTTTTATTTCTTGATGATCTCCATGCTTTTCTTAATGGAATTGTAAATATTTTTTCATCAGTCATATAATCACTGTCTATATTCACTTTCTTTAATTATTTAAAGTTTGTTTTTTATAAAACTTCAGTTAACCATAAGCTTTAAATACTATTATGAATATATATTCATAATGTATAATGAATAATAATTCATAATGAGGTGATATAAATGCCATTTAGAGATGGAACAGGTCCTGATGGAAGAGGACCATTAACAGGAAGAGGATTAGGTCCATGCGGCAGAGGATTGGCAAGAGGCTTTGGTAGAGGATTCAGAGCTAGATGGTTCTGGAGATTACCAATTCGATCAACAGCACCAATTGGACCTCTTTCAAAAGAAGAAGAAAAGAAATTACTAGAAGATGAATTAAGAGAAATTGAACTAGAAAAACAAGAAATTGAAAAAAGATTAAAAGAGTTGAAGTGATTTGAAAGAATCAGCTCTTAAAGCAGGAAAATCCATATGGAATAGCTTACCAGTATTGGCTGGAATTATTTTATTAATTAGTCTGGCCAATACTGTTATTCCTAAATCTAGTTATAGTGTATTATTTAACAAATTTCCTTTATTAGATTCTATTATAGGAAGTATTATAGGAAGCATTTTAGCAGGCAATCCTATTAATAGCTATATAATAGGTGGAGAATTATTAAATCAAGGAGTAAGCCTTATTGCTGTAACTTCATTTATAGTTGCTTGGGTTAGTGTTGGTATAATACAACTACCTGCTGAATCTATGCTACTTGGAAAAAAATTTGCTATTATAAGAAATATAGTTAGCTTTATACTTTCAATAATTGTTGCATTTGTTACAGTTATTATATTGGGATTATTATGAGAAAATCTGAAAAAACATATACCAATTGGTATTTTTTATTAGTTGTAATTATAATTTATTCTATTATATTTGTGGTAAACTCAAATGTTATAATATCAAGTTTAAGTTCTTCATTGAAAATGTTTCAAAATATATTTCCAGTGCTTTTATTAGTATTTGTTTTAATAACAGTAATAAATTATTATTCAAAATCTAAAACATTAGATAAATATTTAGGTAAAGCTTCAGGAATAAAAGCTTGGTTAATTTCAATAATAGGTGGTATTATATCAACAGGTCCTATTTATATGTGGTATCCTTTATTAAATGAATTACAAAAAAGAAAAATAAAGAATCGTTATATTGCAACATTTCTTTATAACAGAGCAATTAAAATTCCTTTAATACCATTAATGATTTATTATTTTGGTTTATCTTATCTTATTGTTCTTACAATTGTTATGATAATTTTCTCAATAATAAATGGTATATTAGTTGAGAAAATATTAGAGGTGACAAAATGAGAATAGCTATAGCATCTTCTGGAAAAGATGAAAATTCAAAAATTAGTGCAGTATTTGGAAGAGCTCCCTATTATTTGATATATGAAAATAAGAAATTAGTTGAGGTAATAAAAAACCCATTTGCGATAGGTGGTGGGGGAGCTGGGTTTTCGGTTGCTCAAATGCTTATAAATAAAGGAGTAGAGATAGTGATAAGTGGTAATTTTGGTTCACATATTGAAAATGTTCTTAGATCGAAAAAAATAAAAATGAAACAAATAAATGATAAAACAGTTAAACAATCAATAGAGGAGATTGTATAATGCCAAGACCAAGAAGATTCAGAAAGGTTTGGTTTGAACCAACTACAACTTATTTCAAACCATTAGGAATAAGAATAATTGATCTAGGTGAAGTTATATTAACTGTTGATGAATTTGAAGCAATTAGATTGAAAGATCTTCTTGAATTAGATCAAGTAAAAGCAGCTAAAAAAATGAATATCTCACAACCAACATTTAATAGATTAATAGCATCTGCAAGAAAAAAAATAGCAGATGCTCTTGTAAATGGTAAAGCAATAAGAATACAAGGAGGTAGTTTTAAAATGATGGGCAGAGGAAGAGGTTTTGGTGGACCTGCAAGATCATGTGTTTGTCCTAAATGTGGATATAAGGAAATAAAAGTAAGAGGTGAACCATGTATAAGAAAAAAATGTCCTAAATGTGGAAGTATGATGATAAGAGGTAATTAAATGAGAGGAAGAGGTAAAAGAGATGGAAGAGGTCGAGGACGAGGTCCAGGACAAAGATTAGGACCACAAGATGGTACAGGACCAAGATATAAACAAGGAATATGTGTAAAATATAAGAAAGAAGAATGAGGTGCAAAAAATGAAAATAGCAATAAGTTCAACTGGAAAAGATTTAGAAAGCCAGGTTGGTATGGTATTTGGAAGATGTAAATATTTTATAATAGTAGATGTAGAAGAAAAAGAAATTAAAAACTATGAGGCACTTGAAAACACAGCTTCTACTCAATTTGGAGGTGCAGGGATAGCAGCTGCAGAATTAGTTGGAAATCAAGGAGTAAAAATAGTAATTACAGGAGCTCTTGGACCAAGAGCTTTTGGAATATTTAATCAAATTGGAATAAAAGCTTATAAAGGAACTGGAACAATTAAAAAAGCAGTTGAAGATTATTTAGAAGGAAAATTACAAGAAATTACAGCTCCAGGTCCAATGCAAACGCCACCAGGAATGGGTAGAGGCGCTGGTATGGGAAGAAGACAAATATAGGGTGATTCAATGATAATAGTTATTCCAACAAATAATAAAAAAGGATTAGAAGATACTGTTGCACAGCATTTTGGTAGATGTAAAACATATACTTTTTTAGATGAAAATGGAAAAATTATTAAAATAATAGACAATACAAGTGAACATGGTGGTGGAACAGAATTACCACCAGAATTAATGAAAAGACATGGCGCAAATGTTTTATTGTGTAAAGATCTTGGAATTAGAGCATTAAGATTATGTAAAGAACTTGGAATAGATGTATATGTTTCAAATGTAGAAACAGTTAAAGAAATTTTTGAGCTATGGAAAAATAATAAGTTAGCTAAAGCAACTGGTGAAGATGTTTGTAAGGAGCATAAAATATGAAAATTATAGTATTAGTAATAATTATAATATTAGTGCTTTTAATATTTGATTATTTAAAACAAGAAATAATGAAAGGGGAAGAATTAATTATGGGAAAAAATATAACTAACATAACAATAATAAATGTTTATGATAATGTGGGATTTGATCCTAAATTCCAGATAGGTTTTGGTTTTGCAGCTGTTGTAAAATTAAAAGACAAAACAATTTTATTTGATACAGGTGGAGATTCAGAAACTTTATTAGCAAATTTAGAAAAAGCAGGGGTTAAACCAGAAAATATAAACATTATTGTATTATCACATATTCATGATGATCATACAGGGGGTTTGCTAGGCTTTTTAGAAAAAAATTCAAATGTTAAAATTTATGTTCCTGCTTCTTTCCCTTCTTCTTTTAAAAATGAAATAAAAAAGAGTAATGCAGAACTTATAGAAGTAACTCATTCAATTAAAATAACAAATGGGATTTACAGTACTGGAGAATTAGGAACATGGGTTAAAGAACAATCATTAATAATCAATTCAGATAAAGGATTAATTCTGATAACTGGTTGTTCACATCCAGGGATTGTTAATATTATTAAAATAGCAAAAGAATTGATAAATAAAAATGTCTATTTGGTTATGGGTGGTTTTCATCATCCTTCGATCGAAGTTGTAAAAGAATTTAAAGAACTTGGTGTAGAGAAAGTTGCGCCAAGTCATTGCACAGGAGATGAGATAACAAGAGAATTTCAGAAAGAATATCAAAAAGATTTTATAAAATCTGGAGTTGGAAAAATTATTGTGATAAAATGAAAGGAATTTATATTTTATTGATTAGGATAAGTAAAAATATACAAGTAAAAATAGGTTCCTTAGGAAAAATTAATTTTAATAAAGGAATTTATGCTTATGTTGGTTCTGCACAAAACAATTTAGAAAAAAGAGTTCAAAGGCATAAAGCAAAAAACAAGAAATTAAGATGGCATATTGATTATTTACTTAATAACAAATTTGTAAAAATTATAAAAATATTTTATAAAAACAGTGGGAAAAAAGAAGAATGCAAAATAGCAAAAAAATTAAATAAAACTGAAAAACCAATTTTAAATTTTGGTTGTTCTGATTGTAAATGCAAAAGTCATTTGTTTAAAATTAAAAACATGAAAAATATTTTGAGATTGGGGATGAAAGAATTATGATGAAAATAGCAAATCAATTAACTGAAATTAGAAATTTTTTGAAAGAAAAATCAAATAATAAAGTTAAAGAAAGTGGGGGAAAGTTTGTTCCAACTTCTAAAAAAGTTTATGGAGTATATCTTGCTGAAATCAATAAGATTGTTTCAAAGTACACTTCTGGCGGTTTTAAACTTGTTGAAGAATTATGGAAAAGCGATTATTTAGAAGAAAGAATTTTAGCTGCAAAAATCTTAGGAAAGATTTGTAAAAAAGATCCAGAAAAAACTTTAGAATTAATTAGAAAATTTGTTGATGATATTGTAGATTGGGCAACATGCGATACCTTGGCAATCCAAGGAATCAGACCAATAGCAAAAATAAAACAAAAAGAAATTTTTGAATTATCCAAAAAATTAGTAAAATCGAAAAATCCTTGGAAAAGGAGATTCGGAATTGTTCTATTGATTAACTTCAAGAAAGATAAAACTTTGAAACAAGAAATTAAAACGATTATCAAACAAGTAGAAAATGATAAAGAATATTATGTTAAAAAAGCCATAAGTTGGATTAAGAGGGAGATAAAATGAAAATAGGAATAACTGGGGTCAAAGGTGGAGTTGGTAAAAGTACAATAGCTACAGCTCTAGCAGTTGAACTTGCAAAGAAGAACAAGGTTTTATTAGTAGATGCAGATGTTGATTGCCCAAATGATCATATTATTCTTAATATTAAAAGGAAAAAAGTAAAAGATGTTGTGCAATTAATACCTAAGTGGGATTTTGATAAATGTATTAAATGCGGGAAATGCAGTCAAGTATGCAAAACAAATTCAATAGCACAACTTAAAGGTAAATATCCAATATTTATACCAGAGCAGTGCTCTGGTTGCAGAGCATGTATTATATCTTGTCCTGTTGGAGCAATTAGTGAAAGTGAAAAAGAAATTGGAAAAATATACTTTGGTAGTAAACATAATATAGATTTAGTATCAGGAGAATTAAAATTAAATGAACCAACTTCTGAATTTGTAGTTGATGCTATTAAAGAATATGTAAGCAAAATTGAAAAAAAATATGATTATATGATATTTGATACTTCTGTTGGAACGCATTGTGATGTTATTTCTGCTTTAAATGGTTGCGAATTAGCTATTGCTGTAACAGAACCAACACCATTAGGTGCTCATGACCTTGAATTAATATTAAAGTTATTGAAAATATTAAATGTTCCTGGAAAGATTGTTTTAAACAGAAGTGATATTGGAGATGAAAAAATAATACAAAATTTAGCTAATAAATATAATGTTGAAATCATTGCAAAGATTCCTTATAAAAAAGAATTTCTTGAAAGATATTCAAAAGGTCTTCCTATAGAAGATAAGAGTATAAGAAAAATAGCTGAGATGATTAAATGAAAAAAATAGTATTATTATCTGGTAAAGGAGGGGTTGGAAAAAGTAGTATAACAGCTTCACTGGCATTAATGTTGAGTAAGAAAAATAAAATAGTTATTGCTGATTGTGATGTTGATGCTCCTAATCTTGCATTGGTTCTTGGTGTAAAACAATTTGATGAAATAAAAGGAATAGAAGCTGCTGAAAAAGCTGTATTAATAGAAGAAAAATGTATTGGCTGTAAAAAATGTTTGAACAATTGTGTATTTTCAGCAATTAGTTGGGATAAAGAAAAAAACAAACCTATATTTGATCATATGAGATGTGAAGGTTGTGGAACATGTGAAATAGTTTGCCCTGAAAATGCAATTAAATTAAAAAGAATAGAAAATGCTAAAGTAGGAATAGCTGAAAAACCATTTCCTATTTTTTCTGGCCAATTAAATATAGGTGAATCTGGATCAGGCAAAGTTGTATTTAATATTAAGCAAATGGCAGAAGAAAAAGCTAAAGAAATTGATGCTGACTATTTGCTAATTGATTCTGCTGCAGGAATTGGATGTCCTGTTATTGCTTCTGTAACCGGAAGTGATTATGCAATAATAATAACAGAACCTTCACCATCTGCATTTAATGATTTCAAAAGAGCAATGCAAATAGTTAAACATTTTAATATTCCTTTTGGAACTATAATAAATAAGTGGGATTTGAATAAAGAATTTACTGAAAAAATGGAAAAATATTTTCAGGAAAATAATATTAAAATATTAGAAAAAATTCCATATGACAGAAAATTTGTAGATGCATTAGTTAATTTGACTCCTATAGTTGTTTATAATAAAAGCTATGAACAATTATTTGAAAAAATAATTGATAAAATATCAGTATCATAAAAATGATACTATTAAACATATATTATTTTAATAGAATTTATGGTATCATAAAAATGATACTATTAAACATAACATTTATATATTCTAAATTCATTAAAATGTAACATGAAAAAAGAAATGTTATTAGTTGTAAGTGCAATAAGCTTTATTTTATTTGTATATTTACTTAGTTTATTAATTGGTTCTGAATTCCGATTAATTGGTTGTGCATGCCCAAATTTTGTTTCAAGCAATTTTATCTATATTTTTATGTTACTTTCAATAATTTTTATTGGTTCGCTAGTTTATTATTTATGTTCAATAAAGATAGATATGCAACAAAAAATAATAGATAAAAATATCTCTCTAGTATTAAATTTTTTAGATAAAAATGAAAGAAAGATATTAGAAAAAATAATTAATTCGAAAGGAATTATATTACAAAGTAGTTTAACAAAAAAATTTGGGAAACTAAAAACATCTAGAATAATAAAAAAATTAAAACAAAATTCAATAATTGATGTTGAAGATATTGGAAGAACTAATAAAATAAAATTAAAGCCATATTTAAAGAAAGAGTTGATAAAATGAAAAAGCATTTTTTAATATTTACAATTATTTTATTTTCCTTATTAATTATACCTATTTCTTTTGCGCAAGTTAATAAAATATGTATTTATGAGTTTTATGGACAAGGATGTCCTCATTGTGCAAAGGTTAATAGTTATTTGAATAATTTAGAAAATAAATATCCAAATTTAGAAATACATAAATTTGAAGTGTATAATAATAGAGAAAATTTGCTTTTGTTACAAGATTATTTTGATAGTTATAATATTCCAGATAGTAATAGGGGTGTTCCTGTTGTTTTTATATCTAATAGATATTTTATTGGAGATGCCCCAATAATAAACAATTTAGAGTCAATAATAAATGAAATAAAATCAGCTGAATGTCCAGTTATAAATAATGTAGATGGTACAGGACAAGTTGGTTTAAAATCTAGTCTAGAATCAATAGGACCAGAATTTTATGCTACTATAATAGGTGCAGCATTTGTTGATTCCATAAATCCGTGTGCAATTGCAGTATTATTAATATTATTAGGTGCATTATTAGCATCTGGAAATAAAAAGAGAGCATTTTTAACAGGAATTGCATTTACTATATCAATCTATATAATGTATTTTTTATTTGGTGTTGGTTTGTTTTCTGCAATTCAGATATCTGGACTTTCTTATTGGTTTTATAGGTTTGTTGGAGCAATTGCTATTTTAATAGGTATATTTAATATCAAAGATTATTTCTACTATGGTGGTGGAGGATTTGTGATGGAAATACCTAGAAAATGGAGACCATCACTTAAAAAAATATTAAAAAATATAACATCTCCTTTTGGGGCATTTTTAACAGGTTTTCTAGTATGTTTATTTGAACTTCCTTGTACAGGTGGTCCATATTTATTTGTATTAGGTTTGTTAGCTGAAAAAACAACAAAGATGTATGCTATACCAATTTTGTTATTATATAATTTAATATTTATTTTACCTTTAATTATAATAACATTAATACTTTATTATGGATATTCTTCTGTAGAAAAAGCTAAGCAATGGAAGGACAAAAATATAAGATTGTTACATCTTGTTGCAGGAATAATAATGTTATTACTAGGAATACTTGTATTAAGTGGCAAAATTTAATTAATAGATATGCTTTTAAATTAGAAAGACACAATAATTAATTAAAATGATAAGCATGTTGTTATTCTTGGGGCTAATGCTATTATTTACACTTTTATTAGGTAAAGTTATCGAAAAAATAAGAGTTCCATGGATATTTGCTGCATTATTATTAGGTTCTTTGCTTGCTATATATAATCCATTTGAAACTGTTACAAGCTCAGAAACATTTGATCTTTTAGCACACATCGGAATGTATCTATTATTATTTATGATAGGATTTAAATTAGATCTAAAAAAGTTAGATAAAAATAAAAAATTTATTATCAAGTCAACATTTTTTATAATTTTATTTGAAGCTTTTTTCGGAACACTTCTTATACATTATGTATTTAATTATAATTGGATTATCTCATTTATAGTATCTTTATCTTTTGCAACTGTTGGTGAAGCAATTCTTATTCCAATCTTAGATGAATTTAATATAACAAATACTAAATTAGGTCAAAGTATAATTGGAATAGGAGCATTAGATGATATAATAG
>JAGGXH010000025.1 GCA_021163145.1 Candidatus Aenigmatarchaeota archaeon
ATTCATTATTTTAACATATAAGATTATTAAGATCTATTTAATTAAGAGAAAGATAGAAATACTTGAATCTGAAAAAAATACATTAAAAAAATTGATAGCAAATACTCAAAGAGATTATTTTGAAAAAGGAATTTTATCAGATGTTGATTATCATATTAAAATTCATAAATTTGGCGAACTTATAAGAGATATTGATAGGCAAATTCCTTTGCTAAAAGAAGAAATTGCAAAAATTCAAAAATTAAAATATATTGAAAAAAAATTCAAAAATATTAAAATACATAAACTTAAAAAATAAATTAAGTTAAATAATAATTTCTTCTATGAATACCTCTTAATACTTTATTAGGATAAACCTTTAAGCCTTTGTTAGTTATATCCATTTTAACAATTTTTCTATAAATTTTCTCACCTCTCATTTTTAATACTTCTATAGCAGATTCTCTCATTCCATTATTATAAATAACGTTATACAATACAATTATTCCATCTGAAAGAAAACTAATTGCTTCTCCTCTTTCAACATAACTTGTAACACCTACATGTGTTGGATTTGCAACTTCTCTAATTAAAAATGATGTTGTATCTGTTTTTTCTAGATATCTGAATAATTGTTCCATATATATTCTAAATCTTGCTTCTTCACCTGTAAATGCAGATGCAATAGATGTTAGAGAATCTATTAATACTATATCAGGATTAAAATTTTCTGGGAAAAAAACTGGTTGTATTTCTATTAATAATTCTTTTTTTGCTTCTGACAACAAGGCTTCAACACTTCTTGATACATCTAATGCATTAAATCTTCTTATTATTAGACTACCTTTTTTGATATAAGTATCAGGATTCCATCCAAATGACTTCATGTGACTTATAAGATGCTTCTCAGGTTCTTCAAATGACATATATAATACTTTTTTACCTCTTTTTATTGCTTCCCATGCAATTTGTAAACAAAATATTGTTTTTCCAACTCCAGGCCCACCTTCAATTAAAACAGAACTACCTTTTGGAATACCATGAGAAAACAATTTATCAAATCCAGGTATATATGTTTTAATTTTTTCTCTAATTTCTTTATATTTATGTTTTTTTATTTTCCTTTTAACCATAAAATAATTATTTATGAACCAGTATAAAAAACTATTGTGAGATATAAAAATTTATTTATATGCTTAAAATATCTCCATTTTTAGGAGCAATTGTATCAAATCCATATTCCTGTTTTAATTCTTTGGCAAATTTAGGGCATTCATCTCCATGCATACATATTATTTTCCCAGGATTTACTTTTTTTATGAATCCAATTAGTTCTTTTCTTCCTATATGGGCAGAATTATGTAAAAATATTCCACCACATCCGCCCAAGAAATTTTGTGGTCCAGGTACAGATAAGTCATATACATCTCCATTATACTCTATTTCTTCAATTTTTTCAACTCTATCAAATGCTATATCACCATTAATTATTTTTTTCAAGAAATCATCTTTTATATTATCAATTTCGATAAATTTTGGACTTATATGATTCCTACTTGAAGATTTTAAAATTTTTTCAATTCTCCAGTTATATTTGGAGAGAGAATCTTTTATATTAAGTTCTCTTACAGGTAAACCATGTGGTGGACTACTTGTCGTTTTATTGTTATTTTTAATATATTCATCTACACTATCTTTTATTTTGCCTCTTAAAAATTCTGAAACAATTTTAATATCATCTATTCTCTGAATTCTTAGAACATGAGATACACTTTTCTTGAATATTCTTCCCTGTGGTGTGACCCTTTCTTTACTAATTCGTATTCCATCATATTTTGCAATAATTCCAGAATAAAGTAATAAATATAACAATTCGTCAATCAGTCTTTTACTCGTAGATTTTGCTCTGATTTTTCCGCCTTCAAACCAGCCATCTCCTGTCAGATATGCACCTACAAATTCAAGTATTTTACGTTTGTCGCACTGGAAAATGAAATCCGGAACCTTTTTATTATGTGAACCATTTCCGCATAAATCTTCAAATATTCTTGCTGTTAGAGTTCCCCCAAATCTTAATTGTAGTTCAGATGGATTTGGATAGTAATTTACAACCTGCAGATTAGGGAATATACTATTTATTATTCCTCTTATTTCATTTGCAATATTTTGTTCAATTTGATTGTTTAGACTTATGCCAACTCTATCGATACAATGTCCTTCAGCTACATAATATCCTAAAAGTCTACATAAATCATTTGTTATTGGTATATTATGAGGAGCGGTTGAAGAATTATATTTGAAATGGTTTGAAACATCTAATGTGTCATTGTAAGATTCTGCATTTATTTTATTTGGTATTATAACATAGTTTCCAATTTCAATCTTTTCTCCAGGAATATCATTTATTTTTCCATTTTTTAATACAAAAATACTATGACCTTGCGTTATTTTGACGCTCCTTCCACTTTTTGTAATTATTTTATATATTTTTCCAGAATATTTATGTTTTATTATAGCATTTACTTTATACCAACCAGATTTCATACTCGATTTGTCAAATGCATATGTTTCAAGTGTATCTTTATCAAAATTTTCTTCAATATCGCTTATCGGACATAATTTTGTTTTTTTAGAATCTCTCGCTAAAATAATAGTATCTGGCGTAACAGAAAAATCAAATTTATTTATACTCATCCTAACTTTTACTTTTAGATTTTCATGAACAAATTTTCCTGTTTCTAATAAAATTTTTCCAGGAGTTGATTCTACACAATATCCTGTTAAATTTACAGAGCATTCTGGTTTATTGTAAAGTTTTTTCATATACCATACAACAGGGCCTCCTGACATCATTCCACCAGTTGTTACAATTATAGAAGGATGTGAAATTGCCATTTTTCTATCCCTATTTGTATATAATGGTATTACTTTATTAAGTGCTTTTTTTAATGCTTTATGGTCAGCTATAAATTCTGGATATCTTAAAGCAATTTGTGTTGCATCTTTTGCCATTCCATCTAAGTATACTGGATATTTTTTATTAAAATCTTGCAATACCATAAGAATTTCTTGTGCTCTACCTACTGCAAATGCTGGTACAAGAGCAATACCTTCATTATCAAGTGTATTTTTTATTGTTTCTAAGAATTTATCTTCTACCTGCTTTCTTGGCGGATGATTTTTAAATGCATAAGTTGATTCTGTTATTAATAAATCAATGTTCTTACATTTTATATTAGCTCCTTTTACAAGTCTTGTAGATCTTGTATTGAAATCACCTGTGTATAATATTGATTTGTTTTTTTCAATCAGATATGAAACAGAACCTGGAACATGCCCTGCATTATAAACCGTGCAAGCTTTATCTTCTATTTCAAATGTTTGACCAGGTGTTATATCTACCTCGGCTTTTGATAATTTTTTAATATCAAAGATATCATATCTCTGAATCTTTCTATTAATTCTAGCAACTTTTATAGCGTCTCTTAATAACAAATATGCTTGATCAAACATTGATATTGTTCCATATATTGGTGGTCTCTTAAATTTATATAATGATGGTGCCATGCCAACATGATCTAAATGAGGATGTGTTATCAAGACATGATCAACATTTCCTGGTTTTATTGGGACCACATCATGTTCAACATCTATACCATAATCTAATAATATTTTATGTTTATCTTCTAGAAGAACAGCGCTTCTACCAACTTCTCTAAATCCACCTAAACATTTTATTTTCATATTTTAAATTAAAATTAGTTATATTTATTCTTACTTGATTAGTGATTTTTAGGTTTAATATTAATATTTCCATCTAAATCTAGAACTTCATAATCATCTTTACTAGCTTTTACATATTTCCAGCAATCACCATCTTTTTTCATAATATATATGTTTTCACTGCCTAGAGCTTGTCTTAGCATATTTCTATATGATGCATTTATTTGCCAATCTGGTAAGAATATTATATTTGCTTGTTCTGAAAAATGCCTTTCATTACCTTGCATTGCTTCATCATTTGCTAAGACAGTTATGCTCTGACTTCCATATTTTTCTCTAATTTCTTGATTAACTCCATGATATGCTTTTATCATATCTTCAATACTTGCATTCTTATCTAGAATTAATAAAGCCATTTCCATAGTATAAATATTGCGCATATCTTTATAAACTTATTGAAAATCTTATTAACCATTAATAATGATAAGAATAAGATTTAAGAATATAGAATAATAATTGATAACTATGGATATTGAAACTAAGATAAATTTAATAAAGAATGGTTCAGTTGAGTTAGTTGATATTTTAACAGAAAAAGAACTGATAAGATTATTAGAAACAAAACAACATCCAATATCTTATTGGGGTATTGCCACATCAGGACCTTTACATATAGGTTATTTAAAACCAATAAACAAACAATTAGACCTATTAAGGGCAGGATTTAAACATAAAGTTTTAATAGCTGATATACATGCATATTTAGATGATATTAAATGTCCATGGGATTTATTAGAGATTAGAACTAAATACTATAAGAAATGTTTAGAATTATTGCTTCCAGAAAAAGTTGAATTTATTATAGCATCTTCATTCCAAACTTCTGAAAAATATATTAAAGATCTATATAAAGCATTGGCGCTAGTAACAACAAATAGAGCTTTAAGAGCTGCATCAGAAATTTGTAGAATTAAAGGTACACCACATGTTTCTGAACTTACATATCCATTATTGCAAGTTATAGATCAAATATATCTAAATGTTGATATTTCTTATGGTGGTTTGGATCAACGTCATGCTTATGCTTTAGGTAGAGAGTTAATACCTAAATTAGGATATAAAAATGCTCCAGTATCTATATTTACTGATAGAAGTCCTGGTCTTTTGAAAAATACAAATATGTCAGCTAGTCAGCCAAATACAACCATCCAATTGCATGAGTCAGAATATGAAATAGAAAACAAAATAAATAGGGCATATTGTCCAGAAAAAATCATTGAAAAAAATCCTATTATTGAGATAGTAAAATATTTTATTTTTCCAAGAATTAAAGAGTTTAAAATAGAAAGAGATAAGAAATTTGGTGGTGATATAAGTTTTAAAGTATATAGAAATTTAGAAGAACAATATGTTAATGGAAAAATCCATCCGCTAGACCTTAAAAAAGCAACATCAAAATATTTAATAGAAATTCTTAAACCTATAAGACAATATTTTAAAAAGTACAATCAATTAATCACTGACTCATTTCCGGGGGGTTATTAGTTATAATTTAAAATTAATAGGAACTCCGTCAGAAAAATCAATATTTTTATTATAATTACCTTTAATTAAGAATTCTTGATTTAGAAAAAAATCCCAAAATTCTTGTTTCCACACCCGATTAGAACAGAATTTTTCTGACCATTTTGGTCTAAATATCTGATATTTATCATTTTTTACTGGATACATTTTCTTTAATTGTCTAATTTTGTTTTTTGGATTTATTTTTAATAATTCCTTTCTGATATTATTTTGGATAGGCAAACAATTAGAATGTGTTCCATATTTTTTTGCTGAAATATATTTAATGATATCTATTAAGCCATAAACTTTATCTGGTCTAATACTGTTTTTAGCAGCTTCTATCATAAATTCTATTTGATTTATAATAGCCTTTGCTGGTATATTTTTTTCTAAATTTTTTAGACTTGATGGTGCCAATCTAATTTCATTTCTAAAAAAGCTTGTTGTTACCAATTTTAATTCTCTTATCAATGGTTTATAATTGATTGTATGGTCAACTGATAATGATAATAAAATTCCTTTATGAACTTTAGCACAACCATCACCATCAAATATACCTTGAAATAAAACCTCTTTATATTTTATATTCTTTAAAAAATTGCTCGAGAATATTTTAGAGTATCCAGAAATTTTTGTTTTATTTCTTTTAGAAATAATGTTTTCATTTTTCATCGCAAGGATAAATATTGGAGAGATGCCAGATAAGTTATTTACAAACCCCCAATTACCTTTTTGTAATTTTATATATGTCATACTTCTTTTTTGTTTATGTTTAAATATATCAAAATAAGTTTGTATGAATTGAGGGAACCAATAACCTTGAAATGGATTTGAACTATTCTGTTGCCATGTAAATGAAAATTTACTGCCATTATTTCTCAAATATCCATCAGAATAATGTAATCCCAACCAATAAAGGTTTTCTTTCGTAAACTCGAACTCATTTTTATTATACAGCTTTGGTACTTTATTTTGATTTTTCCATGCTCTTAATTCTCTTCCGTCTATATTTACAATACCTTTAATTTGTGATGGCAAAATACCATATGCTTCACAGTTTTTAGTAAAATAAATAAATTCTTTCCAATAATCTTCAAATACAT
>JAGGXH010000033.1 GCA_021163145.1 Candidatus Aenigmatarchaeota archaeon
GATGAAGAACTATAAAGAGATAAAAGAGTTCAGTCAAAATGGTTATATACGCATTGCGTATATGAACGAGTTATATTCAATTGAGTTCTCGCTTAATATTAAGAAACGGGTAGGGGGCGTCAGTCCCTATGGGTTATATTGTCCTTTACAGAAATTATTTAAAAAAGAGTAAATTACTAACTATCATGGAAAGAGAAGTTATACTAAGAAGATTAGCATTTATAAAATATTTATTTACACAAGCAAAAAACCAATCTACTTTGCCAGATCCACTTAATGCTTCTTCTGTGTTAATGTTTCATGATGCTGTAGAGTTATTTCTTCAATTATGTGCGGAGGAATTGAATGTTAATACTGATAATGTCTCGTTTATGGGGTATTGGGAGAAATTAAAACCAAAGTTAGTTGAATTGAGAATTGAAGAATTAACACAAAAAGAAGGTATGAGAAGGTTAAATAAAGCTAGAGTTTCTTTAAAACATCATGGAATCTTGCCTTCCAAATCAGATATAAATGATTTCAAGGTTCTCACAGAAAGTTTTTTGATAGAGAACTCTAAAAACATTTTTAATATAGATATAAAAGAAGCTTCATTAATAGAACTAATCAGCTATACTAAAACAAAGGAGAATTTATTGATTGCAAAGAATAGTTTTGAAGAAAAGAAGTTTTCAAATGCCATTAAACATTTGGCACTAGCATTCGAATTTTTAATCCATGATTATGAGAGTAGTAAACAAGGGAGATTTGGACAATCACCGTTTTTCTTTGGTAGAGATATGACTTTTTTAGGCAGTTTCTCTATGGGTTTAGATAGATCTACTAAATTATCTGAGTTTGTAGACAATGTAAAAGAATCGATAGAGTCTATACAAAAAGCTGTAAAGATATTGAGTTTTGGAATAGATTACAGAAAATATGTAAAATTTTCAATGTTGACACCTAAACCAAGATGGGCTATAGGAAGTACAGAACCTATTGTATCCATCTCAAACAATGCCAAAATTTCAAAAGAAGAATTTGAATTTTGTTTTGATTTTATTATTGAATCTGCTCTTAAGCTACAAGAGTTTGATTTTGAAGTATCAATATAGTAACTTTTCTTTTCCCTACAATAAAAAGAAAACTTTAATAAAGAATACTAATTAATCAATAGTATTATGAAGGTCAATGAACTTTTAATAGGTATTCAGAAGAAAGATATTGTTTTACCAGAATTCCAAAGAGAATATGTTTGGTCATTAGAACAATCAAAACAATTAATGGTTTCCTTGTTTAATGGTTATCCTGTTGGAGCATTGCTTTTCTGGACAACAGACACACCACCCGAGATTAAGAATTATGCAGTTAGTCCAAAGAAAATTGGAACTATTACAATTATTCTTGATGGTCAGCAAAGATTAACAACTCTTTATATCTTATTAAAAAGTGAAATTCCTCCTTATTATATTGAGAAAGATATTAAATATGATCCAAGACACTTATATTTTAATCTTGAGACAGGAGAATTTCAGTACTACCAACCCGCTATAATGAAGAATAATCCTGTATGGGTTAGAGTAATAGATTGTTTTTCTCCAGAAAGCAAAATTAATGTCTTTTCTATTGCTAAACAACTGTCAAAAGAAAATACAGATCCTTTTGAGTTAGCAAATAAACTTAATGACAATCTAACAAAATTGAGAAATATACGAGAAAAAGATTTTCCAGTACAATATGTTCCAAGTACAGCAGGCATTGATGAAGCAATAGATATTTTTGATAGAGTAAATAGTTTAGGGACTAAATTAACCGATGCGGAATTAGCATTAACTCATATCACAGGAAAATGGCCTGATGCAAGAAGAACTCTAAAGAAAAAAATAAGGGAGCTTGAAAAAAGAAATTTCTATTTTGATTTAGGATTTATGGTAAGATGCCTAGTAGGTATTGTTAAAGGAAGGGCATTATTTGAAACAATCCATAAAACTCCTAAAGAGAATGTTATTGAAGGTTGGAATAAATTGGATAAAATTTTAGATTATCTTACAACCATATTGCCTAAACACGCTTATATTCATTCTACTGAAGATGTGAATACTACAAACATCTTTGTTCCTCTTGTTGTTTTCTTGTCTAAAAATAATAATGTGTTTCCTAATGAGAACTCATTAAAAAATGCAATTAGATGGTTATATCTCGCTCATCTTTGGGGGAGATATGCAGGACAAACTGACCAGCGACTTGACCACGATATAAATATAATAATGAGGAATGGTGATCCTTGGCAGGAGTTAATAAACGCTATAGTCGATCAAAGAGGAAGGATTAAACTTGAAGCCAGTGATTTAGAAGGAAGGTCTATACAACATCCGATTTATAGAATGTTGTATATTTTAATAAAATCAAAAGGAGCTATTGATTGGTTTAATGGTTCTCCTTTAGATGTAACTCATGGAGAATCTTATTATATCCAAAGCCACCATATTTTTCCTTCATCTCTTTTGTGGAAATTGGATAAATATAATGAGAATAATCATTTACATAAGAAAATCATAAATGAAATAGCAAACAGAGCTTTCTTGACAGCAACTACTAACATTAGTTCCATTAATAACAAACCTCCAAAAGTTTATTTTGAAGAGATAAAGAATAAGTTTGGTGAAGAAGTATTGAAAAAACAACTTGTACCAACAGACGAAAACTTATTAGAACTTGATAAATATGAAGACTTTTTGAAAGTAAGGAGAGAATTAATTGCCAAAGAAATAAATAAATTCATAGAACAATTTACATCAAGAGAAGTAGAACAAAGAAAAATAACGGTTGCAGACTATATTAAGTTGGGTGAATCTTCTGCTGTAGAATTTAAATCAACTCTAAGATGGGATTTAATCCAAAATAAAGTTAATAAGGATTTGGAGAAAGTTATAATAAAAACTATTGCTGGGTTTCTGAATAGTGAAGGCGGAACTTTACTTATTGGAATTTCGGATGATGGAAATATTATGGGTATAGAGAAAGATTTAGAAACATTGAAAAAGAAAGACATTGACGGTTTTCAACAATTATTGGTACATCTTATTACTAGCTATTTGGGTGTGGAATATGTTTCGTATATCAAAATTAGTTTTGAAGAAATGGATAATAAACAAGTATGCATAGTGAAAGTAGATAATTCTCCACAACCTGTTTTTGTAAAAGAACACAACACAAAAGAATTCTTTATTAGAGCTGGAAATCTTACTAAATTACTTGATAGCGAAGAAACTTATAACTATATACAGATTCATTGGCAATAATTTTGAACGTCCCTTTCTCTTAAAATATAGTCTGCTTACGCAGAGATTTATTTTATCGCGAGAACTCAATTGAATATAACAGAGAATAAAAAGAATCTCTCAGAGAAAGGGGGAATCTTTAATTTCCCTTTATTCACAGCACTATATAGGTAAACCTTTTTAAA
>JAGGXH010000034.1 GCA_021163145.1 Candidatus Aenigmatarchaeota archaeon
CTATGATAGTGTAGGACATTCTAATTTTGAACAGATGGCACATTATATCAAGTTTCAAGCTCATTAGAATTCCATCCCCTTTAGGGGATGGTTATTTAAATCTTATATTTCCAATATTTCTTCTCTTTTTCTAAAGAAAATTTTGGTGGATGAGCACTCTTTGTTTTTCCACCACATTTTGGGCAAATTTCTTTTAATGTATATGTATTACACTTTATACATTTTTTTATTAACATTATTGATCACTAATAATATACCCACTACCATGAATCTTTGTTATTTTATTTATTATAAATTGTGCAGCAGATTTTAGTGTTTTATCTCCTTCTTTTAGTTTTTTTGTTTTTATTTCTAATGAATATTCTGGTGCAGAAATATATGAAATATTTATTTTATATTTTTTAATAGCTGATTCTAAAATATTTTTTATTTTATTTATACCATCTGGTTCTGGGCATATCAATGAAATCTTCATTTTTATTGTTTTTTCTTTTGCTTCAAATTGTTTTTTCGAAATATCTATAATTTTGTCTGCCCATTTTTTATCTATTCCTAATTTAATCAATTTTTCAACATCATTTTCTTCAGCAATTTGTTGAAATGCATGAAATAACTCGCCATATTCTTGTTTTAATTTGAAACCAGCTTTCTCATATGCAGTATCAATATCAGATTTCATTGATTTAGCTACCATAGATAAAATACTTTCTGCTTTTTTCTCTCTTTTATATTCCTTTAATTTTGCATCAGCATCATATTTGTTTATTCGCTTTAAACTTAATGTAATATGTCCTTTATCTTTATCAACATCCATAACAGTTGCTACAACAAGTTGTCCTTTTTTAACTACATCTTTTATGTTTTTTACAAATCTTCTTGCTAATTCAGAAACATGAATCATAGCTTCTTTATTATATTCTTCTAATCTTATAATAACAGAATGCGGGTTTATACGAATAACTGTTCCAACTACAATTTCTCTTTTTTTAGGCCATCCTTCTTTTTTCATGAAAAGAAATTATTATTCAATGCTTTTAAAGATTTAAGAAAAATCATATACTCCTCTGTTCATAATAACAATTTCATCTTCATTTGAATTATAACCTACAATTGTTGGTTTCCACATTAGAAAATCTACATGAGTATTTTTAAGACCAAGTGCTATGTGTGCTGTTCCAGCTTTTTTCTCATCTTCAAGCATATTTCCTGTTATGTTTGCTTTAAAGTTTATTGGTAATCCTAATTCTTGTGTAAATGCTTTTTCATTATTTCCAAATAATGCTTCATTTAATTTTTCAAATTTTGGTTCTCCATATATTATATTTTCTATTTGATTCTCTTCATTTACTTCTACAATTATTGGCTTGTTTTTATCTATTTTTTGGCATATGTTTCCAACAGAAACATTACACACAATTTTTCCATATCCTTTTAATGGCATCATTTCATTATTTTCCATTGGTTTTTCATACCATATTTCACCAGGTGGCCAATTTCCTCCATCTGAATTTATAGGACAATCTGTTTGTGGTTTTAAATCATCTACTATTATCCAATAATCTGTTCCTTCACTAGATGTAATATGAAATTTCCTTATATCTTTTAATTTATTATTAATTATATAATTAGAAAACGAATTCATTGCACTAAAGTCAGCTGACATTGCTCCTGATTCCATCATTTTTAATGTTATGCCAGGTGCATGTGCATATTTCCATTTGCTTTTAACATTATCAAACCATGCTATTCTCATATCAAGTTCTTTAATCTCATAACCATTATAATTTTCATAATTAAATAATCTTATTACTGCATCAGGATCTATATTTTCTATTTTATCTATTATTGAAGGAACTATTTCTTTTTTATATGGTCTGCTATTTCCAAAACAAATCCTAGAATAATTAATATTAAGACTTTTTGCAGATCTTTCTATATATTTTGCAATTTCTTCACTTGAATTATCATGTGCAATTACAACAAAACTATCTTCAGAATTTAGGTTCAAATTATATCTTAATGCATTACTAATATTAGATATTATTTTTTTAGTATCAGGCATATAATAGATATTGTTAGAAAACTTTATATAATTATTCAAATGTCTTAATAACTTTTGCTTTAATTTTAGCTTTTCCTCCTCTTGGTTCAGCTAATTCTTCATTACAAACAAGACATTTTACATGTATAGATGCTTTGTTAAATATTACTTGTTCATTTTTACACTTAGAACAAACTACTTTCAAAAATTTGCTTTTTGGTTTTGGAGCAAATTCTTTCATAACTATCACTTTACTAATTCAAATTTCTTAACTCTAAATCCTTTTCCAATTGTTTGCTGTTTTCCACATTTTTTA
Source organism: Candidatus Aenigmatarchaeota archaeon (assembly GCA_021163145.1). GTDB lineage: Archaea > Aenigmatarchaeota > Aenigmatarchaeia > Aenigmatarchaeales > Aenigmatarchaeaceae > JAGGXH01. Next base: position 2,358 of record JAGGXH010000034.1, read on the forward strand.
CACTTATATCTTAAATCTACTTTTCTAGTTGGTTTTTCCCTACCTTTTGGGTTCTGTTTTGGAAATGAACCAAATCCTTTCATTTTTCTCTTAAATCTTCTTTGTCCTTGCACTGCTGAACTCTTCTTTTTACTAGCTTTTACTCTTTTTACTTCATGCTCAGTATGTGCTTTGCATTTTGGACAAAAACGCATTTGAATTTTAGGTAAGTTCATTTTAAACACTTGTATTATAGAGTATTTAAATTTAATCTAACAGCTTTTCAGCAGCATTTCTTGATATTAAAACATTTGCTATTTCATCTGGTAAATGTGCAACATCACCAGCATTAAATGGACCATATTTATTCATATCAGGTCCAACAAATTCTGGCATATCTGTCAATATTTTTATCATTATTTTAGTATTAGATTCATTAATAACATTCTTGACTTCATTAATTTTTTGTTCTATAAATTCATCATATGTTTCTATTTTTTCTTTTATTTCTTGCTTATTTTTCTTTAATAAATCAACTATTTTATCAAATAAAATTTGCTCATTTTCTGTTAAATTTTTAGGTGGAAGGTTTCCTCTAATTGTCCTTAGTGCAGCTAAAACAATTTTCTTTTGTCTCATGTTTATTATTTCATCAATTATTTTTTTCGCATTCTGTATTTCAATAAGAGAGTTTGTATCTTTATTTATGCTCTTTTTTACAATCCATTCTTTTACAGATTCAAAGAAATTTTCTGGTAGTTCTTGTAATTGCTCTTGTTTCTCAGATCTATAAACATTACTAATGGTTTCATATGTTATAAGCATAATAATCAGTTGTATCTAAAATATTTAAACTTTAATTCCACTTGCCTTTAGGCAGTGGATTCATGTTCTGCATAATTTTCTTTTCTATCAATGTCCACATAGAAAATAATAGCAGCAGCCACGCAGATTTATCTGCCAAGGAAGACTGCTGCTGGAG
>JAGGXH010000051.1 GCA_021163145.1 Candidatus Aenigmatarchaeota archaeon
GATTACATCTTATCTTCATAACTATAATTTAATAAAGAAAAATAATAATGAACAACAAATTAAAAAGCTGAAATAAAATTAAGAATTATTTAAGAATTTTGTTACAGTGCAGATATGGACCTAATCTATTATTGACTGTTTAATTACAGGCAATTAGTATATGCAGGCCAGAATTAATAAAGCTAATAATGATAGATTATTTAATAACCAAATCTTCTTTCATATGTTTTATGATCCATCCATTCTAAAATTATAGAAACTATTTTAACTTTATCACCAACCACAGAATATAGAAGTCTCCATGCACCTGGCAAATTATATTTCCAGAGATTATTAATGTTATATTTTTTGATGTAAATTTTAGGTATTAATCTCTTTTGTATTGGTATTCCGCAAAAAGGTCTATTTTCAAATCATCTGTTGCTCTGTCTATAAATTTATACAGTTTAGGATTTTCCTTCTTTAAGTGTTCATATGCCTTTCTAATCTTTTCATCTGCAAATGATACAAATATTTGTTTATTCATTTCATCACTAATTTAGATTCAGCATATTTTTTTATTAGTTTTGGGTTATATATCCAGATAATTTTTCCGTCTTTTATTGTTATTTTTCCAGATTCTTCAAGATATTCAAGAATAACATTGAAAGTTTGGTACATTATTTCTTTTGGAAGAGCCTTTAATAATTGTCTTTTTGATGGATATTCCTTTGCTTTTCTTATAGCTTTTTCCACCATCATAACTGTATCCAGTCTTGGATAATGCAAGATTTGTTGTTGTCTCATAGTATTATATACGTTTATATAGTATATAAAGTTATCTATTGGCATCACATTATCCAATTTTGTGTAGAAATCTGTTGCTCATCAACTATCGGTTGATGTAAAGATTTTTTGGTTAGTTATTTTGTAATATTTAAAGACTTTAATTTTTTCAAATAAATTAAAAATATTAATAAATTATAATACATAAAAAGTTATAAAGATTAATAAAAACAATAGTTTATTAGGTGGTTTAATGTCTGAATTTATAGCATTTGTAAAAAGAGAGAATGTAATGAAAGCTGATAATAGATTAAAAGAAGACTTTGATGTAGCTTCAAAACAATCTATAACAATAAGAGATGCAAAAACACTTGGAATAGATAGAGATGGTAGTTTTTTTCTTATCTCTGGAACAGAAGAAGGGGTAGAAAAATGTAAAGAACTATTAAAAGAATTTATTGAAAATGTTCCAGAACAAGAATTAGAAAAAGCAAAAGAAGCTATTAAAAAAGGAGAAGAGTCTGCTGCAGTTGGAATGGGTAGTATTTTTGGATAATGGATTTGCGCCCATCGTCTAGTGGCTAGGATAATAGCTTCCCAAAGAAATGGAAAAAGCTATTGACTGGGGTTCAAATCAGCTTCATAAAGATTGAATAGAAGTTGTGAAATTCCCCATGGGCGCACCATTATATTTCTTTTCCACTAATACCATCAATATTTATTATTCTATCTTCAAAATAAATACTCCATATTGGATAATAAAATATTTCATGCTTTATTATTTCTGAATTTGGATTAATAGATTTAAATAGATTTCTAATATCTTTTTCTTTAACTAATATTTCTTCTAAATCTCCTGCAACTGTATCTTCATATGCAGGATATTTAACATGCTTCTTAAAATTTGGCATTACAAAATTAGTTATTGCACTATAAAATTTATTTCTTCCTTGTTTAAATGATGTAATTAAATTCTTTTTTTCCAATTTTAGTAATGCAGATCTAATATTTTTTGATGACAATTTAGTATCACTAGCTATTTGTTTTGCATTTATACCTTCTGTTCTTAATATCCTTAACAGTGTTTTTATTTCATAATTATTTAATCCCATTATTTTCTCAAAACTATATTTTTTCTTTAATCCATGTTCTATATCAACAATAGCTGGTGATTTACTATCTATTATAAAAGAATATATTTTAACTTCTTTTTTCAGAAGTTTCTTTTCTGGATATTTCAATTGTATGAATATAAGAGGATATAATTTAAGAGTTATATTTTCAACAGATTCTTTTCTTCCAAATAAAATAAATTTTCTTTTTCTTTTAGAATATGCAATTTCAATAATTTTCTTTTTTGTAATTTTTGGTTTAATAAATTTGACTTTATGCTTTTTCTGCACATCTTCATCTATTTTAATTTTCTTTTCTTCTTCATATTCTTTTTTTAATATATCCTTAAATGATAACTTTCCAAGAGATTTTGTTTTTAATTTTGGTGTTGCTCCTACATGTTTTGTTTTTCTTGGAACAGAACGCATTTTAATTTTCTTTCTTGATATATTACCCATCATGAAAAAATCTCCTGGTTCTAATTCTGGGATGTCCTCTAATTCTTTTCTCGATCCAAAGAAAAGATTAACAGCTTGTAGATCGTTTTCAGTTGTTAGTTTACCAATAAACTGATTTCCGCACTGTGAAAGAACATTCTTATTAACAATAGCAGGTCTTTGTGTAGCAATTATTATTCCTAGTCCTCTTTTTCTTCCTCTTCTTGCAATTTCCTCAATTTCTTTTAAAGAATCCTTAGATTGTGGCACAAATTTGTCAGCTTCTTCTATTATATATAAATATGGTTGCCTTATTTCTGTTGCTGCTTGATAAAGTGCTGCAGAAAATTCTTTTATAATTTCTCTTTCATTCATTACATCTGAAACATCTAATATAATAGGAATAGATTCTTTTATTATCTTATAAGCCAACTTGTATAAGTCAACTTTATCAATATCTATATCTGCATTTTCCTTTCCTATCCATACTATTTTATATTTTTCTTTAAGAGAACAATATTCTCCTTCTGTATCTACAATACAAAATGGTGCTTTTGATTCTAGTAATTTTTCACATAATACTGATAATAAATATGATTTACCAGCACCTGATTGTGCTATTACACAAGTTCTTCCAGTAACTATTTCTTGTACATCAATATATACTTCATTTCCATCAGAATATCCTATTAAGACTTTATTATCCATAATTATGATATTAGTATTGTTTAATATATAAGTTATTTTCTTGAAACAAATTTATTATCTTTGATATAAAATCTAAGCTTAAGATCCTTTCCTTGTGAAATACCAATTCTTGATGTTCTTATTATCTTTGGTTTTTCATTAGAATCTTCTATATAAATTTCATTGTTATCTATAATGCTTTGCCCATTATATTTTTTATTTATACCAAAACTTTGTGTAACACATCCTGGTCCATTACACAATCTAGCAATGTCATTTATATTCCTATTTTTCTTCATTATCTCAATTCCTTGCAATGGTTCTAAAGCTCTTATTAAAACAGCACCAGGTTTTCCTATATTTTCTGTTACAATATTAAACATATAATGGTTTCCATATGTAAAATAAATATAGATTGTTCCAGGTTCCATTAACATAATTTTGCTTCTTTTGGTTATTTTATATGCATGTGAAGCAGGATCATTTTTACCAAGATAAGCTTCTGTCTCAACAATTTTACCTTTTAATCCTCCTTTAACTAATATTTTCCCTAATAATTGTTTTGCAATTACTTTTGTGTTTCTTGCAAAAAATTGCTTATCTAGCTTAGGCATATGTTTTAATATGTTAAAAAACTTAATAAATTATTTATGGGCCGGTGGTCTAGCCCGGTTATGACATCGCCTTGACGAGGTTAACCTCAAATTGGCGGGAATCAGGAGTTCAAATCTCCTCCGGCCCACCATTTTATAAATGCTTAAAGCTTGCTATATATAATCTATATATAATTCCTTAAAATCTATTCTATATCATGGCGCTTTAATTCATTATTTTTAAAATACGTATAAAATGTAGAAAGTGATATAATCTCTTCACCATTAATTTTATTGTAAATTTGTTGTTTACTCATTCCATTTGTATTAATTTTATTAATTCGATCTTGTAATATATTCAAATTTTCCTTCTTCGATTTAGATAACTTAGATTTACCCTTAACTTTAATTTTGTTAATTTTAGGTATTAATTTTGCATAATTTATAAGTGTTGCATATGCTATTTTATCTGAATAATGATCTTTCCATAATTGTTCTAATGTATCATATTTATCCAAATCTATTTCTGGTAATTTTTCTAGAATAATTTTTTTGGTATTATCAAAACTACGTTTAAGAGCCTGTACTTCTGGAAC
>JAGGXH010000042.1 GCA_021163145.1 Candidatus Aenigmatarchaeota archaeon
AACCACTTATAATTCCTATAATTAATAAACTTTATTCCAATTTAAAATTTCATTTGCTATTTTTTTACCTTTATTTGTCAGGGACCATAGATATTGATTCTTGTTTAATTCTCTCATTACAATATTATTTCTTTCAAGTTTCCATAAATGTTTTTGCATAATAGTACATTTATGTCTACCTGTTTTTTTAGATAAATACAATGCATTTCTTGGTTTTTTATTTAATGTTAAAAATATTATTTCTCTAGTACTTTTATTTCTTAGAAAATTCTTAGATTTTTCTGTAGGAAAATACTTCTTATTTCTTCTTGTTAAATAATTATTTTTAATAAGACCATATCAATGGTTTGTCCCATCATACAAAGATTCAATCTATTATGGATATTATACTGTTAGTGATAAATGTGAATGGCTTTCTGCATCATGTAATTATTGTCACTATACTAAACCAGAAGATCAAGGTGTATGTGATATGCCTTCTGACATTGAAAGCAGAAATCTTTTAGTTCAATATTTACAAGAAAATAATATTGATGGAATTATAAAGGAAAGTTACTTATTCAAATATAATGTATTGAATTTAGATGCATTAAGAAATGTTTCAAGTTAATGATTTTTATACCAGTAGAATTAGAAATCAAAACAAAAATAAGTGCTGAAACATCTGATGTTATTTCTGTACATAAACCTTGGTGGAGCTTCCTAGCTTGGTGATTATTTGTTTAATGTTTGTCTTATTCTTTCCTCAATCTCAGGAACATATTTATAGAAAGCTGGCCTGAAATGAGGTCTTGGGCTCATCTTTATTATCGAAATAAACCTATCTTCAATATTCCAGATATTAGAAATACCATTATCAAAATAATTATAAATATCATATATTCAGATGATTTCCCTGTTTTTACCGAGCCTCTAATTCTTAACAACTTAAATGGCCAAAATGGATAGACCCCGCTTACATTTAATCCATCAAGTATTAAATGTGATATAAACCCAATTGAAGTTATTATTGCAATTGTTTGATTTATAATTTTAAAATGCAATCCTAAAAAGATTAAAAATCCTAAAAACCAGATATTGTGAAATAACTTGCGATGCAGCTTTCCAAATTTCAGATCAAGATCTGGAATAAGTGCACCAACTAAAGCAAACAATGCAAGATAGATACTATATTTTAATATAATATTAAGTAAAAGGAAAAGTAGAAATGCAAATATAAGATGAGTATATTTTCTCATAATAAATATATGCTACTGAAATTTAAATTAATAATTTGTATGCTATACAAATAACTTTAATAAGTTTATACTAGTAACTTTTTCTATGTTAAGACAGCCAATTGTAGTAACAGAAGGGCATGTAGATTCAGGAAAAACAACTTTGTTAGATAAAATAAGAGGAACTGCTGTAGCTTCAAAAGAAGCAGGTGCAATAACGCAGCATTTTGGAGCAAGCTATATTCCACTAGAAGATATTAAAAAAATATGTGGCCCATTAATGAAAAACATATCAATGGAAATAAAAATACCTGGATTATTAATGTTGGACACCCCTGGGCATGCTGCATTTACTGCTATTAGAAAGAGAGGAAGTTCAATTGCAGATTTGGCAATTCTTGTTATTGATATAAATGAAGGATTTGAATCACAAACAATTGAATCATTAGAATTTTTAAAAGAATTTAAAACTCCATTTATAATAGCATTAACAAAAATAGACAAATTACCAGGATGGATTCCACAAAAAGATAAATGCTTCTCTGAATCATTTGCAATACAACCAGATCATGTTAAGCAAACATTAGATGAAAAATTATACCAAATTGTTGGAAAATTATCAGAGTTTGGTTTTGATTCAGAAAGGTTTGATAGAGTAACTGATTATAGAAAGACTGTAGCAATTGTTCCTTGTTCTGGGATAACTGGTGAAGGCATACCAGAGATATTGATGGTTCTTGTAGGATTATCACAAACGTTCTTGAAAGATAAAATTGAAATAACATCTAAAAATGGAAAAGGTTCAATATTAGAAGTAAAAGAACATGTTGGATTAGGAAAAACAATTGATGTTATTATATATGATGGTGAAGTGAAAAAAGGTGATTGGCTTATTATTGGTGGAAAAGAACCAGTTGTCACAAAAATAAAGGCTTTGCTAATTCCACCTGCTAAAAAAGATATTAGAGTTGAAAAGCAATTTGAATCAATTGGCTCAGTAAGTGCAGCAGCAGGTGTAAAAATATCTGCTCCAAATCTTGAAGGTGTAATTGCAGGAAGCCCAATTATTACTACTTCAGATGAAAGCCAGATAGAAGAAATTAAAAATGAACTAAAAAGCGTTGCACAAGAAATTGAATTTGAACAAAGTGGAGATGGTATAATATTAAAAGCAGATACATTAGGAAGCATAGAAGCATTATTACATATGTTAAAAGAAAGAAATGTTCCTGTTAAAAAAGCTGAAGTTGGAGATGTTTCTAAAAAAGATATAATGCAAGCAGATACAATAAAAGATCCATTAAAAAGAATTATAATAGCATTTAATGTAAAAGCTGATAATATTCTTAAAAAAGAAGCTGAAAATCTTAACATAAAGATTCTAGAAGATAAAATTATTTATAAAATATTTGAAGATTATGACAAATTTATTGAAGAAAAAACAAAAGAAATTAGAATGAAAAAATTAGAATCAATAACAATGCCTTGCAAATTTGTTATTCTAAAGGGAATGGTATTTAGAGTTAATAATCCAGCAATTGTTGGTGTTGAAATATTAGAAGGTGAATTAAAACCAGGTGCTAGAATAAAGAAAGATAATAAAGAAGTTGGATATATTAAGGCAATTCAATCTGAAGGTGTTTCAATTGAAAAGGCAGTAAAAGGTGAAAGAGTTGCTGTTTCAATTGATGGTCCTACTGTAGGTAGACAGATAAAAGAAGGTGATATACTAGTTACAATAGTAACTAAAGATGATTTGAAAATTCTTGAAGAACTTGGAATGAAAGAAGAATTAGAGTTAGGTAAAGAGATTTTTAATCTTTAAATACTTTAATTCTAATTTTATTTTAACCCGGAAATGTGGTGTAAAAACCAAAAACTGGGGAGGTGTATATTAAAAATGGTATTTAAAATAGTAATTTCAAATCCAAAAACAAAAAAAGCATATCAAATAGAAAAAGATGTGCCTTCTTTTATTGGAATGAAGATTGGTCAAAAATTTGATGGTTCTTTAATAGGATTGAATGGATTCCAATTAGAAATCACAGGTGGTTCTGACAAATCTGGATTCCCAATGAGAAAAGATTTAGAAGGTACTCAAAAGAAAAAAGCATTGCTAACGAAAGGTGTTGGGTTTAGAGGAAGAAAAGCTAAAAAAGTAAAAGGTAAGAAAAAATATTTGAAAGTTAAAGGTCTTAGAAAAAGAAAATATATAAGAGGAAACACAGTTTCTGATGAAATTAGTCAAGTAAATGTTAAAATTGTTGAAGGTGAAGGAGATATAGAAATGATGTTAGGAATTAAGAAAGAAGAATCTAAAGAAGAAGCAGCAACTGAAGAAAAGAAAGAATAATTATTTTTCAATTATTTCATATATTGTATTTCCATTTTTATCTCTAGCTTCTCTTAATTTCCCCTTTTTCAATTAATCTTTGTATTGCTTCTGGCGATATTTTGTATCCTTCTTCGTCATTTAGAAATGCTTTATCATCTATATAATGTGAAGTCTCTTCACATGCATTATTTATAATTTTCAATATATCTCTTTCACTCATAAAAAATATTTGATACTATAATATATTTAAACTTAAACATTTTACAGCGCTTATTTACGCTGTTTAGAAGTTGAAATCGGTTGGTTAATATAAATTAATTTGGTTAATAATTTGCAAGATTTATAAATTTTTTCTAACTAATTGATATTTATGGAAACAAGATATTGGCATCCTATAAAAGGTGAAGAATATACTAAAGAAGAATGGATTAATGAATATATTAACTTCATGAAAATACATTATAAAAAAGAAGTAAGCAAAGAAGATGCTGAAAAAGCATTTGAAACTGCAGTTGCTAATGAACTTGAGTTAATTGAGATAGATAATGGCAAAAGTCGTAGTATATGATAAAATGATAGATTTATATATTTTACGGTACATACTATTACTAGGTGATAAATAATGGTAATGAAATGTTTTCAAGGAATGAAAATAAATCCTATTAAAGCAATAACAATTGGAGATGAGACAATAGGATATATTCCAGATACTGAATTAGAAGGATATATTAAATATATTGATAATGATTTTGAAGGACTTGAGATTCTGAAGAAATATATTTTTAAAGCTACTGAATTATATAAATCAGAAGAATATAGAGGATATATTCATGATATTAAAACTAAAGTTACTAAAGATAACATATTAGATAATGTGTTAGTTGGATCAAGTACATTTATGAATATTGCTATGGGAATGTATCTTAAGAAAAAATATGGTAATAATATAGAACTTGCTATTTTTCCAGAAATTGAAAATGCAAAAAAACACGGATTTGACACCGAACCTGATTATAAAATTGGTATAAATGCTTATGATGTTGGTGTTGTATTAAAAGATTTAGTTTTTGTTAATGAATATCATGCAAGAAATATAGCAGAACAACTTGATCCAGATATGGGATTACCAGTTGTTATGTGGTTAAAGGATATGAAATTAGAGTTAGACGAAAAAGCTCCAGGAGGTATTTCAATTATAGCTGATCCTAAAAAAGCATTTACAGCAAAAGTATTAGAAAAAGATTGTAAATTTAATGAATTAGATGAAAATGGAATGCCAATACCAGATGAAAACGGTGAGAGAGTAAGCGCTGTTGCACATACTGGTGGCCTTTCCAGGTTGTGGTTGCTTGACTACTCAAGTTTGTTTTTGTCTTGGGATGGTTTGGCTGCTCCCAGCGCTGGTCGGATGATTATAAAAATAAAATCCGAGTAAGTTTAATCTAGTCATTAGATAAGGATGGATTCAACTCAATATTATGTAGAAAATATTCTAGAAAATCAAATATATTAAAATATGATATTAGAATATTCAGGAATTCAAAGTCAAGAGCAAAGGAATATAAACTTTTTAAAGAATTAAAACAGTATTTAACTCATCCAATAAAAATTAAAAAATTCAATAATTTAGAAGCTATGATAAAGGAGGAGATTATGAAAAATAAGAAAATTGATAGAAGATTGATTCCAGAGGTCAACATAGGTACGCTTGGACATTGAATAAGCTTTAGCTTATTCAACCAAAAACGTTGACCATGGAAAATCAACATTAGTAGAAGCAATTTCTGGTAAATGGCCAGCTGTGCATTCAGAAGAATTGAAAAGAGGAATTACTATAAGATTAGGATATGCAGATGCAACTATATACAAATGCCCTAAATGTGGAAAATACTTATCTACTGATAAATGTGATAAGTGTTTTGAAAAAGCAGAACCTATTAGAACAATCTCATTTGTAGATGCACCAGGTCATGAAACATTAATGGCTACTGTACTAGCTGGTGCTGCATTAATGGATGGAGTAATATTTATTATAGCTGCTAATGAAAAATGCCCTTCACCACAAACAATAGAGCATCTAAAAGTACTTGATATTGTTGGTATAAAGAATATAGTTATTGTACAAACTAAAATAGATCTCGTGTCAAAGGAGAGAGCAATTGAAAATTACAATGAAATAAAAAATTTAGTAAAAGGAACTGTTGCTGAAAATGCACCAATTATACCTGTTTCTGCACAAAGAAAAATTAACATAGATGTATTATTAGAAGCTATTGAAAAATATTTACCTACTCCAAAAAGAGATGTAAACAAACCTGTTAAATTTTATATAGTAAGATCATTTGATGTAAATAGACCAGGAACTGAAATTAAAAATCTAAAAGGTGGTGTATTGGGTGGAGGAATTATACAAGGTATATTAAAAATCGGCGATGAAATAGAAATAAAACCTGGAATAAAATATAAAGATAAATGGATTAGTATAAAGACAAAAGTTATTGGGTTACAAAAAGCAGGTAAAAATTTAAATGAAGCAGGTCCAGGTGGACTTGCAGGTGTAATGACAGAATTAGACCCTAGTTTTACTAAATCAGATGCTCTTAGTGGTTCTGTTGCTGGTAAAGAATTACCAGAAATAAAATATGAAATAAAATTAAAAATTAATTTATTTGATAAATCAACAAATATCTCAAATAATGAACCACTTTTATTAAATGTAGGTACTATGAGAACAGTTGGTATTATAAAAAATATTAAAAAAGACATTGCTGAACTTTCATTAAAAATCCCTATTTGTGCTGATACTTCTGATAGAGTCGTTATTTCTAGAAATATAGATGGAAGGTGGAGATTAGCTGGTTGGGCTGAATTAATATAATAGTAATATTTATAAGAAGGTAGTGCTTAACTATTGTTATGAAAAAGTTGGTGTTTTTATCAATATTGGCATTAATGTTAATCTCGCCAGTCTGTTTAGCATCTAATTTTACAATTGGTGTTACAAAAAGTAGTCAATATTTAGCAGGAAGAACAGGTGTAATAGATCTTACTATTACAAATAATGGTCCTAAGGATATATTTAGTATCTCTATTTTAGGAACACCATCTGGATGGTTAACATCTGAATATTCTGGAATAGAACTGGATAAAAATGAAACAAAGAAAATTAATATATATGTTACTCCACCAAAAGATGCTTCACCTAAGTTATATGAATATTTTATAACAGTTAGAAGCACTAATACAAATGAAAAAATTGAAAAACAGCTTATATTAAATATCCAACAAAATGCATCAATAATTATAAGTGATGTCTCATTAAACTGTACTTCATGTATAGATAATGTTAAGATTTCAGGATTTGTTGAAAATAGTGGAACTGTTGATTTTTCAAATGTAGATTTAAAATTATCTCTAGAAGATCAAGAAACAACTATTCCAATAGGTGAACTTCTTGTTAAGACAAAAAAATATTTTGAAAATGTCTTCTTATTAGATAATTACAGACCAGGTTCATATAATATAAAACTTGAAGTTTTATCTAATAATAAATTGGTTTATAATGATGTTAAGCAATTTAATATACAAACAATCAAAAACATAGCATATTCAAATAAATCATCTAAAACTATATTTGGAAAATTTGTAACACTAAAGGCAATAAATAAAGGTAATGATATTGATACTGCAGTATTTGAATCTAGCTTAGATAAATCATGGTATGTTTTTTATGCTGGTCCAAAAGGAGAAGTAACAAATAATAAAATTTCTTGGAAAACAGATATAGATGCTGGTGAAACAATAGAAATAAAGTATTCTGAAATATATTGGCCAACATATATTATAATTATATCAGCTGTTTTAATTGGACTTTTCTTATATTTAACATTTACATCACTTGCAATAAGAAAATCAATTGCAGGAAGAAACATTGTTGAAAAAGATAAAAGCATGTCTGTTTCAATAACAGTAAAAAATAGAATAAGAGAAATGACAAATGTTGTTGTCAAAGATTTTATTCCAAAAGAATTTGAAATATTAGGAAAGTTTGAAACAATAAAACCTATTCTTAGAAAAACTTCTAATGGTATAGAGCTTACATGGAAATTAGGCAGATTAAAATCTTATGAACAAAGAATTTTACATTATAAGATAAAGCCAAAGAAATTAATAAAAAAGATGAATCTTCCAAGTGCAACAGTAACTGCAAAGTATTTCAATAAAACAATAATTAAAAAATCTAATAGAGTTGCAGTTTATTCAAAAAAGAACATACCATCTACACTAGCAGTTGAGATAAGTGAATAATGTTTAAATATTTAGATTATCTATTCTTATTAGCCCCGCTTAGCTCAACGGTAGAGCGCGCGACTGTAGAATATTGCAAATAGCATTATTCATTAGCGCGTGTTCAGAAATCGCGAGGTTGTGAGTTCGACTCTCACAGCGGGGACCATTTTTATGTGATAATCATGCAAATAGAATATGTTGTTATACTTGTTGGTGGTGCAACTGCAATTGGTGCAGCAGCTCATTTAATTAAAAAATCATTAGAAGAAAGGCACTTATATAATTTTGAATAATGTTATTTGTTCTTATTTCTATAACAATTTGGATTATTACATTCTTTATCACAATTATCATATATTTCAGGTGTTATTTCTCCAGAATTATAATCAAATACCACGCGTCCAATACAAATACTGGACTGATCACATTTACCAGCATCATTTGCATTAAAGAATAATTCAATATCTCTATTGCGCTTTAAACCTTCTAATGTCTCCATATAAACTGTTAGTGTAACAAAATATTTAAACTTTAATTTTATTTCAATAAAAATTGTCAAGAATAAGAACCCGCACCATAAACTTTAAATAAGTTTAAAGATTTATTTCTAATTGTCGCCAGTCAAAGAGGAGTGGCAAGACCCATACCCATTCCGAACATGGAAGTGAATCGCTCCATCGATTTGGTCGGTACTGTGGAAAACATGGGAAAACCAAGACGCTGGCGACACTTATATTTCTTTTCAAACTATCAACTTAAAAGATTTAAATATGATAATTTAATAATTAGAAACAAGCCCGAGTAGTATAGCGGCCTAGTATTCGGCCCTGTCGATGAAATTGCAGATAGGCTGAGACCTGGGTTCAAATCCCAGCTCGGGCGCCATGGGCCATTAACTCAGTCTGGTAGAGTGGCAGGCTTTTAACATTGTGTTAAAAGCTTTGAGGCTTTTGCCAGTGAAAGCCACCTGTAGGTCGGGGGTTCGAATCCCTCATGGCCCACCATTATTATAAGCCGAGGTGGTCTAGCCTGGCTATGACGCAAGACTCATAACATTGATTATGAGTATTGAGATTTTATTCTATGAGAGAAATCTTGAGGTCGCGGGTTCAAATCCCGCCCTCGGCACCAATGCTGAATTATGGTGCACACATTTATTAACTTGAAATCATTACCTAATTCTATGAAAATAGTATATTTCACAGAAACATATCATCCACAAAAAGATGGTGTTGTTAAAGTAATAGATCTTTATAAAAAAGAACTTGAAAAAAGAGGACATAAAGTTTATATTTTTGCACCTGGACCTGGAAGAAAAGAAAAAGATGTATTCAGATTTAGATCTATTGTCTTTAAACCATATCCAGAATATAGAATAGCATTGCCAAAAGCAAGATTAATTAAAAAAATTATTGAAATAAAACCAGATATAATACATCTTCATGGACCAATGACAGCTGGTCTAATGGGATTATCTGTAGCTAAAATATTAGGTATACCTGTTATTGTAACATATCATACTCATCTAACAGAATATACTGATTTTTTAACTAAAAGAGCAAAAAAAGTAGGAAAAGCAATCACAATAAAATATATAAAATGGTTTCATAACAGAGCAGATGTTATAATATCACCATCAAAACCAATTGCAAAAGAATTAAAGCAATATGGTATTATAAAACCTATTAAAATAATTCCAACAGGATTGGATATAAAACCAAGAAATAAAATAAGAAAATTAAACAAAACTCCAATGATATTACATGTTGGAAGATTATGCAAAGAAAAATCAATTGATGTTATAATAAAGGAGTTTAAGAAAATTAAAAATGGAAAATTAATAATTTTATCAAAAGGACCTGATGAAAAAAGATTAAAGGATCTTGTAAAAAAACTACATCTTGAAAAAAAGGTAAAATTCACAGGAAGAGTATCTGATAAAAAAAGAGATAAATATTATAAAACATGTGATGTTTTTGTTTCTGCATCTTCAACAGAAACACAAGGAATGGTTGTTCTTGAAGCAATGGCATATGGATGTCCTGTTATTGCTAGACATGCAAGAGGATTTAAAGATATAATAAAAAATGGTTATAATGGATTGTTGTTTAAAAAAGATTCTGAACTTCATACAAAAATTGAAAAACTACTTTTGAACAATAAGTTAAGAAAAAAATTAATTAAAAATGGTTATAAAACAACAAA
>JAGGXH010000044.1 GCA_021163145.1 Candidatus Aenigmatarchaeota archaeon
ATAAGTGGTATAGACAACTTACCTGTTTTGATAGTTATATTAATACATTTAACCTTTTCAATATATTCTTTATTTCTCTATTCTTTCCTTTTCCAAGAATTTTTAGAATTTCTTAATAGTTAATCTATACTCACCTTTTTCCATTCTTCATTTTTCTCGCTAAAATTGGGAATGAAAAATATTAAAAAAGTTAATAGAATTAAAAACTGTGTGATAAAATGATAACAGATGATGAATGGTTTTATTGAGTATAGACCAAGTATTTTAGGTAAATTTCAAATTCAATTTCTCAATAATTGCAATATACGATGATTTTTTAGAATCAATGTATAGTTTTAATATTTTTTAGATATGTCAGGTTGTTTCAATTATCTTTTTAATAATTGGTATTATTTTTCTTGCAAATTCCAACATCTCTTCAGCATCAGTTTTTGTAGCAAAGAAGTCAACATCATACTGATCCTCGTGTCTTAGATATCTGAATCTATCTAAAAGATCAACAATAATTCTATCTAATTTATTTTTCTTAACATAGTGTTCTTCCAAATATCTAGCTATGCATGCGTGAGCTTTTTCTCTCCAACCATCTCTGATCAGGATAGCTCTTGCTGCATGAAAGATTGACAAATATGCCATTATAACAGTTCCGTCCCATAATTCGATATTAAAATTCTTTTTAGCATCTTCTAATAATTTCTCTGATTTCTTTAGACTTTTAATTGCCTTTTCTTTTGAAGGTAATATTTTTCTTAATAACTTTTCTTTTATACATCCATTATAACTAAGTTTCAAGCCCTTCACCATATAAAATTATTGATCCAAATACCAGTGAATGGAAAAATAACTTATCTCTTTTTATTTTTTCCAGTCTTTCTGGATCTAAACATAATATATTTACTTCATATTTTAACTTATCTCTCATCTTACCCTGTGCTTCAGCTATTTTTTCTTGTTTTATTGTTTTATCAAATCTTATCCATAAATCAATATCACTTTCTTTGTTGTTTGTTCCCTGTGCCCAAGAGCCATATAATCCTACTGCTTTTGGTTTTAGTTTTAATAATGGTTTAATATCAATTTCATTTAAGTTTAAAAGAATTTTTATTGTTCTTGATAATGGATTTAAATTAACTAAGAAAATATTTCCCTTTTTCTTAAGTATATTCTGTTTTAATAATAAGTTAAAATAACCTGAAACAATGCCTTTGCTTAGTTTTAATTTTCTTGAAACATCATTTACTCTGTAAGTTTCTGTTGGATCTTCCATTATATAGTTTAATATCTTAATTCTTTCATTAGTTGAAAACATCTTCTGAATGTTCATACTATATATATTATATGTTCATACTATATAAACGTTTTGTTCATGTAACATAGACAATTGATATTATATCAATTGGGATATATTTAAATAGCGTTATCTTTATAAATATAGAAATACTACTATATAATAGTAAATATATAGTGATAACTATGAATTGTAAAAATTTGGAAGATAGAAGAAATGATGAGTCTAGAGAATATTATGTCTTTGGTTTTTTTGGGGGATTGAATGGTATTGATCAAACTATGAAATTAAAGTTCTATAAACAAGATGATGGTTATAAACGTGAAGGAATGGAAGATGATGAAGTTAGTACAATGATAAAAATAAAAAATAAAATGTTTTCTCCAGCGGCAGATGAAGAAGGAAATTATGATTTTTCTACATTTTATTCAAAGATAAATGGAACTGTTCGGAGAGGTATAATTCATTTGAGTACTCATCGAGCACCCCCTATTATTTATACTAAAAAAGAAGTTATAGAGAGCTATAATTCTTTAGTTGATGATCTGTTTTCAATATTTTTTTCTGTTGTAAAATATCCAACACAAGATTATATAGCATCTCCTTCAGAAGAGGATGTTCGAGATCTGTGTCGCTCAGTTGGTGTTAATGATCTTGATGCTAAGAAGAATGAACTAGCAGTACGGTTGAAAGATATTGAATGCAATGTTAGGAAGATTGATGAAGATATTGCAATTGCAGATTATATTGAACCGCCATTAGCCATTCCTTATAATCTCTTTAAAAAATATTTTGTTGAAAATGGTGATTAATATGAATCTACCTAGATTATTTAAGAGAAAAATTGATGAAAACATAGAGATTCAAGAACCTTATGGTAGCTCTATCTATCAAGGTATGAATCAATGGCTGGGTCTAGTTTACGAATATAATATGAATGGGAGAGAAAATAAAAGGTTCATTAATTATCAATATATTGATATTATTCATGGAAAATTAGAGATTCCAACTGCATATAGGCCTTTTAATGATTCTGAAATAGATTTCTTTATCAGAAAAACAGGACGCAAAGCAAGTGAAATAAGTGAAGAGGCCAGAAAGAATATTGCTAAAAGTTTTGGAAATAAAGTTCCTATAAAGCAAAGGCCATTAAAACTTAATGAAATTTTATTAGATAATGGAACAGATGAGCCTGCTTATAATTTAACTTTCAGAAGCTATAATGTTAGTTATGGCAAAGAATCTAGGCCAGTAATTGTTGAGACTATTATAACAAATAAATCGCAATATGAAAAATTCATGAAGCTAATCAGAAAAAATCCAGCAAATGCACAAAAAATATTTGAAAAAGTGCATACTGATGAAACACTTAGGTCTCTTGAAATACCAATTCATAGACAAGCTTTTGATAGAAAATCACTGAAATTACTTGATATTGTAAAAATCAATGCTAAAAAGTTAGGAGAATATATTAATGAAAATGATTATGAGATAATGTAATGAATACTTTTCTCACTGAAATAGAATTAGCTCTACCAATATAATAAAACCAAAACCCTTAAATTGTAGATTGGCGCCGGCTGCAGGATTCGAACCTGCGAGTCCCGAAGGACACCAGATATCTTCCAATCATCATTTATCATAATATCTGATGCCTCAAGTCTGGCGCACTACCTTTATAGTAGGTAAAGCAAAAACTTCTACCTAAAGCTATGCGAAGCCGGCTTGTATTTTATTGGGTCTATCAAGGTTATAAATCTTTCTCTGCTACAAGCTCGTACATAAATCTCATACATATTTTTTCTACCTTTTCGTTTATATGGACCACGAAAAGTTGACAATATATTTAAACTTTCTAACAGCTCATATAAATTAAATAAAGAATCTTTATTTGCAGAATAGATGACAAATCCATTATTAGACTGTGTCACATCTCCATCAAAAAATCCTCGAATAAATCGATATTTAATTTCATCTGAACCATCCATAATGCATTTTGGAATTATCCATCTTTCACATCCAAATTTAGAATATGATGTTAGGTCATTAACAATCTTTATCCTTCCTAAAGTAATTTTTGGAGTAGTCTGACTTTTTGTTAAAATATTTGGAATATAACCATATTCTTTATCTATTAAATATTGAAATCTCTTCAAAAGTTTTTAATTCTTATTACTAAATTCAATAATTCTCCTTCTTTTGAAACGAAGATAATGTTTTCCTCTTCTTCTATCTAGTTCCAATTTATAAATCATTTTATCTAAAGAGTATCCATCAGAACAAAGTAATCCCAAAAGTTCAGCCTTATCTAAATTTATTTTTCTCATAAAGATAATTTAGTCTCGGAAATTATTATAATTTACTTATCCATCAAAACAATAACAATTTAAAACTTTTCTGCATATTCCAAATTTAAATTAGGAACATCGTTTTCAATTGGAAATCTTAGTCTACATGTCCTACATGTAACTTTATTTCCTTCATCATGAAGTTTCCCATTACATTTAGGACAAGATAATATATTAAGTAGTTGTTTAGGAATTGGCATATACTTACACCTAATTAGATTAATTGGTTGTTAAAAATCTTTATCTGTTTGACAGTTTATTTTTCTTTATATATTTCCATATTGCCTTTGTCATTTCTGCTGGTGTAAGTGGTTTATTACCAACAATCGCACCTAATTTCTCATCTGGTATTATTTTATATCCACCAAATGCATTTTTTCTTTTATTTGCTTTTCTTTTCTTTGAAATTTTTCTTCTTTTTATTGACTTTACCTTTGCTTTTTTCTTTTTAAATAACATAAAAATAATTTAGATTATCTTAAATATAAAGATTATTTATTAAAGATATTAATAAAAACATCGCAAATAATACTTATATCCATAAAAAGAACTTGTTCCCAATAATTTCTTGTCCTTCTTTTTATCTGTTATAAAATAGATTATATATAGTAAGAATAAATTTATCAACTAATAATCAAATACTCTGTTCTTGGCATGTTGAAAATATGTAAATTATGGTAGAGGATAATGCTATTTCTGCTCCCTTGTTTTAAAATATACATATGCTTATAAAATGATAAAATATAATATATTTTCTATGAAGAAAACAGTTGGTTTAGTTGAAAAAATAGTTGTAATTGGAGAAAAAAGGTTAACATGTTATGCAAAGTTTGACACTGGTGCATTAGGAACAAGTATTGATTATGATTTGGCTAAAAAAATAAAATTAAAACCAACAGGTAAAAATGTAATAATAAAATCTGCATCAGTGAATAAAGGTGTAAAAAGACCGGTCGTAATAGTTAAATTGAAAATAAAAGATAAAACTTTCAAAACAAAAGCAACTTTATCTGATAGGTCGCATAGCAAACAAAAGGTTCTAGTTGGAAGAAATATAATTTTCAATAATTTTATAATTGACATAAGTAAAACAAATAAAAGTCCAAGATCAGATGATATAAAATGAAGTTACTAGTATTAAGTCCAAAAAAAATGTCAGAAACAACTAAAAAAATAGTTGAAGAAGCCGAAAAATTATTTGATCAAGTAGATATAATACCAATAAATGAAATAATCATTGAAGCAAAAAATAATTGTAAATTATTATACAAAGGAAAAGAAATTGAAAAATATGATTACATATTACCAAGAATTGATTCGATAAGGGCTAAACATGGGTATAAAATTATAGATTATTTTGACTACATTAAAGCAAAAAAACCATATAATTCAAGAACAATTTTAATTGCACATAATAAATTTAAAACAATTTACGAACTAAAAAAAGCTGGTTTGCCAACACCTGCGACTTGGTTGATATCTTCAACAAAAGCTATCGAAGATATTTTAAAAAAAATAGATTTTCCTATTGTAATAAAACTAGTAAGTTCTTTTGGTGGAAAAGGAATAACATTTGCAGAAACATATGAAAGTGCAAAAAGTGTAATAAGTACTTTAAAAACATTAAAACAAGAAATACTTTTAGAAGAATATATTGAAACTGGTGGAGAAGATATAAGAATATTTGTAATAGGTAATGAAATCGTTGCAATGAAAAGAATTGCTGAAAAAGGAAAATTAAAATCAAATATTCATGCAGGTGGAAAAGTTAAAGCATATAAACCAAGCAAAGAAGAAATTGATCTTGCAATTAAAGCAAGCAATATTATAGGTTCATCTATATGTGCTGTTGATATGTTAATAGGAAAAGATGAACCAAAAATAATTGAAATGAATATTAATCCTGGTATATCAGGAATTACAAAAGCAAGTGGTATAAATGTTGCTCAAAAAATTGCAGCTTATGCATACGAGCAATCAAAATAATATTTGTATAATAGGCACTGAAAAAAGAAATTACACGGACCTAAAACTACTAAATGCAGCGAAAAAAATATTTAATTCTGCTTTCTATATACCAATTACATCTATAAGACTTGAGGTTATTGAAAATAAAATTGTCCCATATTATAGAGAAAAAAGATTAACAGAATTTGGAACAGTTTTCGTAAGAGTTCCACAAAAATATTATTCACTAGCAGCAATTATAATTGATACAATGCCAAAAACTTTCAAAGTACAAAGTTCAGATAGTTTTAGAATGACTAAAAACAAAATAATGATGTTCAAAAGACTTTCAACAAGAGGAATAACCATCCCTAAGATAACTTTTATATCAGATATTAAATCAGCTGAACACGCATTAAAAAATATAGAATTCCCAATAATGATATATAATCCAACAGAAAAAAAAGTTGTTATTGGAAATAGTAAAAGAGAATCAAAGAACATAATTGAAACACTGGGTGCCTTAGGTCAAAATATTATAATAGAAGAAATTGGAAATTATACAGATAAAATGAGCGTTTATGTTGTAGGCGATAAAATAATTAAAGGAACTATAAAAGGCGAAAGTATAAATGTTCCAAAAAATATAAAAAATATTTCACTTGATATTTGTAGAATTCTTAATACAAAATATGCTAAACTAGATTTTGTTGAAGATAAAATAATTGATGTTAACTTATGTCCATATTTACAAGAATTAATAAAATTAGACAAAAACATTGTAGAAAAAATAATGAAAAAAATTGATAAAATTTCTAGAATGGAAAGAGGTGGAATAATAGTTAAATTTATCGATGATATCATTAATATTTTAAAATATCATTCAAAATAATCTTCATGTTTACAATATTCTGTTAATATATTTTCATCTGTAATTATTCCAGAAAATCCTAATTCAGGTATACTATAAATCGCAGTTAGATGGTCACTTGAACAATTTGAATGTATTTTTATTATTTGCAAAGTAGAGTTTGGATAATATTCTAAAATAATATTTCTAATATCATCAGAAATAATAGAACCAGCAGTTATATTTGTGACATTCATATTAGGCACATTAACAACTACTAATGTATAAATAGGATTTTTATCAATAAATGATGTAATATAACCATATGTATTAATTTCTTGACCAAGACCTTTACATTTGCTATTACAAGTGAACACAACTTCTTCTGTACAATCAGAACATATTCCATATTCTTCTCCAGTTTCACATATGTTATTACCACAACAAGGGATTATTTCATCATGCCTACATTCATAATTTGTATTGTAATTACAATAATCATTTGTACATGGATTGCCATCATCACAAGATTCAGGACATGATTGACATTCTTGTACTTCAATTGGTCTAAAATTTGGATTATCACAATTGTTTTTATCTGTACAGTTTCTTGTTTGTGTTCCATTTATACATTCTGACCATTCATCACAAAACCATTTAGGAATACAAGGTTCTGGCAAAGGTTTTGGTTCTATATCATCAATTATTTGAGGAGAAGATATTTTATTATCAGTTTTTTCTTTAGTATCTGAAATTATTTTTCCTGTCAAACTACTTTCTGATTTTTCAAATGTATTTTGAAACATTTTATTATTAGAAAAATCAAATATATTTTTATCTGTATTAAAATAGTATAATGCACATAATGCAATAATAGCATATAATAAAATTAAAAATCCTAATTTTTTCATAGATATAATTAATGAAAATGATTTATATTTATTTTCTTATACAAACATACCACAATATGTTTATAACATTTTGTCGTAGTTATATTTATAAATCAGCGAACATAAAATATTTTAGAGGTGAGTAAATGTTTAATAAAAATATAAAAATAATGCCTGCAAATGTAATGTATCAACATCCTGAAAATTGTGATGGTAACTGTGAATATTGTTGTAACCCATTGTGTTTTTAAGTATCATTTCTTAGAATTTTATAATTAATCTAAATAATTCTGTCTGTTTTAATTGCAAGTCCTTTTTTTCTAATCATATCTTTGCTTGTCATTTTAGCTTTCCCAAATCCTATCATTGATCCTGAAACAGAAAACATTCCTACAACATCATTTTGTTTTATATCTTTCTCTATTCGTACAATTCCACCTGTATATAGTGGCGCACCTTTTCTAATGTTCATTGCAGCCTTAGTCTTAACAATAACTTTTTTGATATTATCACCAATAATTTCAAGTGGTTTGACAACATCTTTAATATTATTCTCTTGAAATGCTCTGTAAAGTTCTTGAAGTGTAATACACATATCTTCAGTAAATCCACCAGAAGATATTCTTCTTAATTCTTGTAAATGAGCATCAACTCCTAGTTCTTTACCAATTTGTTCACCTAATCTTCTTATATATGTTCCTGCTTCACATTTAACTTTAATTAAAATATTTCTACCATCTATTTCAAGGATATCAAGGATATAAATTGTTCTTTTTCTTTCTTTCCTAGCAACAGATGATTTTACAGGAGGTAATTGGGTTATCTTACCAACAAGTTTTTTACATGCTTTTTGTACTAAAGAAGGTGAAACCTCTTTATGCAAATTGACAACTCCAACATATTCTTTTTTAGAAGAAAGTAATATTGGCATAAGTTTTGTTGATTTTTCAAGAGCTATCACTAATACGCCAGATGCTCTTGGATCAAGAGTCCCACCATGTGAACACTTTTTTACTCCTGTTATTTCTTTAACCCACAAATCTATTTGTCTAGATGTTGGGCCTGATGGCTTATCTATAATTATTATACCTTTTTTCAAATGCTCATCAATACTTCTAGCACCTGGATAGTCATTTGAATACAATGCTTCTTCTGACTTGATTAACCATCTTTTCATAAAATCTATTTATCTTTATCTTTTTTATTTTTTTAGACAAATTATATTACATGAAAAATAAATATCCTCATCATCTATTTTAGGTAATAATGTTGTTTTCTTTCTAATATTTTTTTCTTTATCTTCCATTAAAACTAAGTTGCGAGAGTAAATTTATATAGGTTTCTTTTAACCACCTACAATGGTAA
>JAGGXH010000047.1 GCA_021163145.1 Candidatus Aenigmatarchaeota archaeon
GATTATAAAATATTGATGCCTTTACAAAAAGAAACATGGAAAACCAGAAAAATAATACCAAAAGAAGAATATTATTATCCACCACCAGTAAAAAACCCATTTAAATTAACAAGAGAACAGTTTGAAAATTTGAAATCAGAAAAAGAAGTAGTAAAATTTCTTGCAACAGATTTAAGTCTTTCTGGATTATATGCAGAAGAAATATGTAAAAGAGCAAATATAGATAAAAATAAAAAATTTAATGATATAAAGGAAAAATCAAAATTATACATTGCACTAAAAAGTCTTATGAAAATACCTAATCCAAAAATAATAATAGAAAATGAAAAACTAATTGATGTTGTACCAATTGATATGAAAATTTATAAAAACATGGAGTATAAAGATTTTTCAACTTTTAATGAAGCATTAGATGAATTCTTTTCTAAAATAAGTGAAAAAACACATGTAAAAAAAACTAAAGTAGAAAAAATAATTGAAAAGCAAGAAAAAAATATTAAGAATTTAGAACAAAAAATGATCAAATTCAAAGAAGCAGCAAATTACATATATAATAATTTTGAAAAAATAGAAAAAATTATTCAACAAATAAAAAACAAAACAATACCTGAAAATATAAAAATAGATAAAAATCGTGGTATCTTCTTTATAAATAATATTGAAATAGATTTCAAAAAAAGTGCACAACAAAATGCACAAAAATATTTTGAAGAATTTAAGAAATATAAAAGAAAATTTGAAAATGCTATTAAAAAATCAAAACAAGTAATTGATAAATTAAAAATAGAAGAAAAGCAAAAAAATCAAGAAAAAATTATTAAAAAAAGGCAAAAAGGAGAATGGTATGAAAAATTCCATTGGTTTTATACAACAGATAATTTCTTGGTAATTGCTGGTAAAAATGCTATGCAAAATGATATTATATTTAAAAAATATTTAGATAAAAATGATATAGTATTGCATGCAGATATAGTTGGTGCATCATTAACAGTTATAAAATCACAGAATAAAGAGATTCCATTAAGTACAATAAAACAAGCAGCGCAATTTGCTGCTGTATATAGTTCTGCATGGAAAAAAGGAGCAGGATCTATTGATGTTTATTGGATTAAACCAGAGCAAGTTTCTAAAACACCTGAAGCAGGAGAATATATCTCAAAAGGATCATTTATTATTAGAGGTAAGAAAAACTATTTGAAAAGAGTTGAATTAAAGATTGCAATTGGATATGATGGAACCAGAATTATCGGAGGTCCGCCTGAATCAATTAAAAGTAAAACAAAGAAATATGTTATCTTAAAGCCAGGATATTTAAAACAAGGTGAAATTGCTAAAAAAATAAAAAACAAGAAATTTAAAGAAGTTTCTATTGATGAAATACAAAAATTCATTCCTCCTGGAAAAAGTCAAATTATTTAAAATAATTTTCTAACACGTGCTTTTACTCGAATAATATCATCTTTATCTTCTAAAGCACTAAGATCTATTTCTACGATTTCTCCAATTTTAGCATTTTCAAACTTTTTCCTTGATTTATCAATAATTTCTATAAGCTCATCTATATAATATTCACCATTTTTTGTACCTAAATTAGCTTCTTGAAATAATTTAGGGCTCATAATTTTTGGTGCAACTAAAGCTGCTTCAGCCCACATTGAATAAGCACAAGAGCATATTTCTGATTGTGCATGCTTTTTATCTGCTCTTAATCTAAAAAAATTAAGTAAAGATCTTGGGTTAAATGTTGCAGTTATTGTAGTTGCTGTTGCATTTGGTAATACATATCTAGCATCTTCTGTTTTTACTAAATTGATTAATTCATTATATGTATTTGCAACTTCTTTCATAAATTTATCATAAATTCTTTTTGCTTCAGGATTATTTTCAATTGATTGTGGTAATAAAAATTCTGGTTCATCATATTTTACATATCTTTGACTTTGCTGTGAATAAGATGCAATTCTATGCCTTACAAACTGGTGTGTCATTGATCTTGAAACATCTTTAATACTAAAAGTTAATGTACCATGTTCTGTAATAGAATGATGACCCATTTTTATAGTATATTCAAGTGTTCTATCTACTTTATTAGAATCATCTTTATCATATATTTCTGCTGATGATATCTTTTTCTGTGTTGAACGAGCTGCTGCTGCACATACACGATCTATATTAGGAGTATAAGCAAATAATTCTATTTCAGGAATAGCATATTTAAAATTTATCATATTAATACCTCCTTAATTTTACTTTTAATATCTTCAAATACTTCATTCTCAGTTCTATTAGCATCAATATAAACAATATTTTCATTTGGAAAATATTCATGCATTTTTAGATAATGATGTCTAACAGTTTCTAAAAATTTATTTTTCTCAAACTTTTCTTTACAATTATTTCTACTATTTATTCTTTCAAGTGTAATATTAACATCTAAATCAAGAATTATAGTCAAATCTGGTTTTAATATTATATTATCATTAACTAGTTTATTAATAATTTCAATAATATCATCAACATTTGCTCCAAGTGCACCTTCATACGCTATTGTTGAATAATATCCTCTATCACCTATAACATTATAATTTTCTTGTAATTTTGGTATAACCTTTGTCTGAATATTATCAATTCTATCAGCCATAAACAAATAAATTACTCTCCAAGCTTCTGCTTTCTTATTATATAGATCATTTTTTAAATAATGGTCTTTGATTAATTTACCTATTGGTAAATCACTTGGTTCAAACACAAAGGCAAAATTTGCAAACTCTCGCCAAATATTTTTTGCTTGTGTAGTTGTTCCAGCACCATCTATTCCTTCTAAAACAATATATTTAGGCATATAAGTCTATTAAAGAACAATCTTTAAATCATTATTTATAACATAAAATATACTTACCAACAAATAATTAATGGTGGGCCCGCGGTGATTTGAACACCGGTCTCCTGCTCCCAAGGCAGGGATCCTGGACCAAGCTAGACTACAGGCCCTACTGGTTTTATATAACTTTTTTATTTTAAAAACGTTTCTATTAACAGATTATGTATTTTATAAAGATTAAATTCCCAAGACAATTGATAGTCGAAATTTTTATACAATTGAAGAACCAGATTTTGTTAAAATTGAAATTCATAGAGTAGAATTTTACTATTTAAAAGAATAACTGCCTTCTTAACAAGGCTTAACGGCGTATGTTAGTTAGATATATTTACCAATCATAGAAATCATAATCAGCACATGTGTCTTCATAATATCCCATTATAATTTTCTTATTTTTATTACGTAATTTTTTAAACCACATATTTTTTATAATAAAGATATAGGTTATAAACAGACATTACTTACAACAGTGGTAAATGGAGCCCTGAGTGGGATTTGAACCCACGACCTTTACCTATTTGTAAGCTCATACCAAGGTTTAGCGGATTTACTAACGCTCCACCAGCTGAGCTATCAGGGCATAAGGATTATTTAGATATTGTTATTTTTTAGCTTTTAGTTTCTCAACTTTGATCTTAAAATGACATTTATCACATTCAACTCTAAATCTTATTTTAGCTGCTTTAGAAACTTTTTTATATTCCATTACTTTATATCCATAATGACTACATTTAGGACAAATATATTCTACATGAAGAACATTAGGTTCAGCTTTTGTAACAAGTGCTCTCAATTTTCCACCATTTTCTAATGTCCGTAATGTATGATATTCACAATCTGTTGGCTTTAAGTTCTTCTTTTTAATTATTTCAGATATTTTATCAAACATATTTATCAATTAGAATAAATAATATATATAGATTATTGTATTATACCAGCTAAAAATGCTAGCAAACCAATAAACATTGCAATTTTCATTATTTTTTGTGCTTTAGATACATTTCTAAACAAATAAAATATTGAAACAATAAATGCAAATATAGATATACATACAATAATTATATAATATAAGCCAAAAAACCCATATAAATAAGGTATTGGTGAAATAATAATTGCTATTAAAAGAAAGAAGATAGCACTTATAGAAGCATATTTTTTTCCAAGCAATATTGAAAACGTTTTAATATTTAATTTTTTATCTCCCTTATAGTCTTCTATTCCTTTAGCTATTTCTCTAGACAAATTTCCAAAATAAGACATAGCAGCTAAAATAATTAATGGTATAGAAATAGCTTTTGATAAAAGACCACCAAATATTATTGCAGATGCTGGCAACCATGAATCTGCAAAATGCCCTACAACAGTTCTTTTCAAGTATTTATTATAAATAAAAATAAATATTATATTGAAAAAAGCCAAAACAATGCAATAAATATTTAATAATAGAACAAAAATAATAGATAAAGAAATTAATAATAAATAATATATAATTGCATTTTTCTTTGAAATTGAACCTGATACCAATGGTCTATTTGGCTTATTTATCTTGTCTATATCATAATCAAAATAATCATTTAAAACATTTCCAGAACCAGAAATTAACATTGCAACAATACTAGCAACAATAATCAAATTAATATTATAAATTCCTGATATTAATGCACCAACTATTACAGCAAAAGTTGTTAAAAGAACCACACTTGGTCTTAATATTTTTATATAATCTAGCATTTAAACTCCTTTTCTTTCCTTTGATTTTGGTCTTAATTCTTTAGATTTACATTTTCTACATTTAACTTTACCAAGTTTAACTTTTTGCACAGTAGATTTTATTTTTGCATGACATTTCATGCAAACATACTGTCTTTCATATAATCTCTTAAATGCTTCTGCAATCTTTGCTTTAGCCATATAAACACCAATCAATAATTTTATTAGATCTTCTAGTCTTTAAATACTTTATTATTGTATTTAAAACTTGTCTTTTTGTTTTTTTCGCGGTATCTATATCATAAACAACTTTATTATATTTTCTAGCTTCCCATGTTATTATTCCTATTAATTCAGATTCAACATTTTGCTTTATTTTTTCTTTGGAATATTTTCTTCTTTTCAATCTTTTTTCTAATTCTTCTGGCTTACATCTTAAAACAATAACTTTATCAACTTTTAAAAAATGAGACAAATGCCCTTCAATAATAACATTATTTTCAAATTTTAGGTTTTTAATTTTATTAATATCAACTACATAAGATCTCATTTTTCTATCATATCCAGAATATAGTTTTTGTTTGATTATAATGTCATTTAAATCAATTAATTTATAATTTAATTTTTTTGCTAAATCTTTAGCTATACTTGATTTTCCTGTACCTGGGGTTCCAGTAATTGCAATTATTTTTCCTTTCATCTAAATCCTGAAAATATTTTTCTTAGAAAAGCAAAAAAACTATCTAAAAGTGATTTCTTTTTAGATAAAGAAAGGATTCTAGTAATTGAAGTTGAAAAATCTTCTGCTTCTATATATATTCTAATAATATTGTCATCAATATTAAAAGGAATATATTGGAATGTTATTGTATTTGAATTTGCTAAATGTATTATCTTTGTTTGATTTCTAAATTTAATCTTAATGTTTTGATCTTTATCTAATAAATTATTAATTGTTAGATTAA
>JAGGXH010000039.1 GCA_021163145.1 Candidatus Aenigmatarchaeota archaeon
CCAAAAAACCAAAACATGATATAGATGATGAAGTTTTAAATTGGGCGATTTCAAGATCTAGCAATAAAGAACTTTTAAAAGAATTAGTTTCCTATTCTAGAAAATGGTTTGGCTGGTTTTCTAAAACTTCTACAAGGTTATTTGAGTATCCATGGGTAATTGATAATATTAAGAAACCTTCTGGCAAAAATATATTAGATATAGGAGCAGGAGTTTCTCCGCTTCCTTTATATATTGCAGAAAAAGGTGCATATACTTATACACTAGACAACAGTAGAATTATAAGAAGATATAGTGAAAACCCCTGGGAATGGAACGGATGGGGTTTTCTTGACTACAATCAATTAAATAAAAAAGTTATTTCATTAAATTGTAGTCTTTATGAAGCAAATTTTAATAATAACATGTTTGATTATATCTATTCTGTAAGCGTTATTGAACATATCCCTAAAAAAGAACGTATTTATCTTTGGAAAGAAATTTCTAGGATATTAAAGAAAGAAGGAGGTCTACTTTTAACGATAGATTTAATACCAAATACAAATTTCTTGTGGAATTATTGTGAGAGTGGGTTAATAGAATCACCTCAAGAACACGGCACTGTAGAAGAATTAATAAAAGAAATAAAAACTAATTCTTTTGAATTACTTTATTACAACGTTGTTAGAAATATTAAAAATTCTAAGACAGATTGCGCTTTTCTTATGTTTAGAAAAGCAAAAAGAACGAAAGAATCTGTGCTTGACTTAATAAAATTTGAATTCAATAAACATAAAATATTATTAGGTTGTGTGGCTGAAAATAATCCTAAATATTTGTCTCAAGCCTTAAGACTTCTTCAATCATTAAGATGGTTTGGAGGAAAAGTAGCTAATGCTGATTTTTTGCTCTGCAGTGTAGATAACATTGATGAGGAATATAAAAAAGAATTTTTAAAGTTTAATGCTTTTATAGAAGTAGCTAACAGATTTAATGCTAAACATCCTCCCTCTAATAAACTTAGTTTCTTTAATCAAGAAAGAATTCAAAATTATGATATAGTCATGTTATCAGATTGTGATACCTTAATAGTGGATGATTTTAGCGAATATTTATATACAAATGTTTTTCAGGCCAAAATTGCGGATGATCAAACAGTGTCACCACAAATTTTTGAAAAGTTGTTTAAACAAGCAGGCTTAGACTATCCAGAAAGCGATATATATTATACCACTGTAACAAACAAACCTACAATTTGGTATTGTAATTCAGGGGTATTAATTTTACCTAAAGAAATATTAAAATTACTGGTAACTCAATGGATACATTATAACAAATGGTTGTTGGACCACATGGATCTATTAGGTAGCCAAAAGTTCTTTTGTGAGCAAGCAAGCTTAACGCTTGCTTTCTATTCATTAAAAGAAAAAATACCTTTTCAAGAACTTCCATTAGGCATGAATTTGCCTTTACATTTTGATGAATCTCAATATCCTAATTTTATGAAAGAAATAAATCCTGTTATATTACACTATCATTGGCTTGTGGATCCTAGTGGATATATTAAACCTAGTCATTTTCCAAAAGCAAACAAAAAAATAGAATGTTTTAACGAAAGATTGAGAGAGTATAGGAAATCAAACATGAATAATAAAATTTTTTGGGATTTCAGATATAGTAACTCACCAGAGCTAGGGAGTGGTTGGGGTTCTAGGGGATTGCCTTTGATATATAAGAAAGAGATTATAAAAGAAATTGTAGAGTATTATAAGCCTAATTCAATTTTAGATGTTGGTTGTGGAGATTCAGAAGTTACAAGTGATATAAAAGTTGACAATTATCTTGGTATTGATATTTCACAAGTGGTTGTTGATACTTTAAGGGCAAAATATCCAAAAAGAAAATACTTATGTACAGATTTTTTAAAAGTAGATCTATCTGAGAAAAGCGATTTAACAATATGTTTGGATGTAGTTATTCACCTTTCACAAAAAGAAATTTATCAAAGATTTGTAAAAAAATTAGTAAATTCTACAAAACATGTAGGTATCATATCTGGCTTTGAAAAAGAACCGACTATAAAATCTGAAATAACTTTTTACCATGAACCTTTGAGCATTACTCTAAAAAATAGTGGCGCAAAAAATATAAAAAAAATAGGCTCATATAGAGATACTACTATTTTTCTATTCAACCAAGTTAAAGAACAAACAGATATAATAGATAATAAAGGCATACTTAAGAAACCTATCTTTATAGTAGGTTGCATGAGAAGCGGCACAACTTTATTGGCTAATTTATTAGACAAGTTAGATAATATAGTTTATTGTCCTTTTGAATTGAAAAAAATCTGGTCGCAAATCGGAAATGTTAAGATGGCTTCCCCTAAAACTAAAGATTTTGCATGTCCTTCTTTAAATGAGACAGATATAGAAAATATGAGAAGAGAACAGATTGATAATCTAAAAAAGTCCTTTTATGAGTATTTTCTTTGTGAAAAAAGGAGAAAAAACAAAGATAAAGCATTCATTTTTTTAAATAAAAATCCACATCTTTCTAACAAATTGCCTTTTTTGAATACTTTATTTCCTGACTGTCGAGTTATTTGGATTCGTAGAGATTTGTTTTCTGTTGTAGCAAGTCTAAAAAAGTTATTTGTTTACGCCTTAGAGCATCATAGAACGTTTCATTACTGGCCAAAAGAAAGTGAACAAAGAAAACCTAGATGTTGGTCTTGCTTTCACTATGGGAGATTACCCGAATATATAGATAGAACCAGGATCTTCCCTTTTGGGAATATAAAATTTTTGGCTGAATATTGGCTTGAGACAAATTTAGCTGTTTTAGAGTTTAAAAACAAGAACAATTCTAAGGTTATAGAAGTAAAATATGAAGATTTAGTTTCACATCCAGAAGAAACAATGACGAAAATTTTAGTGGGCTTGGGAAAAGAATTAATTTTTCCAGATGGCATTTTTGGTTGTATACAAACAGATCGGAATGATGGATGGAAAGAGATATTGGATGAAAACGAAAAAGATATAATTTTTTCTTTTATTGAAGAAAATAAAGAACAAATTTATGAAATTTCTCCTTCATTACTTGAAGAAAAATTAGTTAATAAATTTGAACAGAAACAGGTGTCGAAATCTAAAATCAAAACCATTATTGTCCTAGGTATGCATCGGTCTGGTACTTCTATGACAGCAGGGGTTCTGCATCGTTTAGGTGTCAACATGGGTAAAAATTTAATGAAAGGTAATTGGGCTAATCCATTGGGATATTTCGAAA
>JAGGXH010000016.1 GCA_021163145.1 Candidatus Aenigmatarchaeota archaeon
GATTAATATTATTGCTATTACAAATATTATTATTAAAGCTATTGTTTGATTTATTGGTAACACATTATATTTTATAAATTCTATATATATAATAATAACTATATGTTATTTGAAAAAAATGAGATCAGAGATATAGTTATCTCTGTATTAGTATTAGCATTTGTGTTTAGTGGTTTGAATATTTATTTATTACCAATAATGATAATTGTAATTATAGTTGTGTTTCTATTACATGAATTTGGGCATAAATTTAGTGCTCAATATTTTGGATGTTACGCTGTATATAAAATGTGGCCTATGGGACTTTTATTAGGAGTTTTTTCTGGTTTACTTGGTGGAATAATATTTGCTGCACCTGGTGCTGTATATATTTATCCTTATAACAAAAACAAATTTGCATTTAATGTTGCAAACTTAACTAGAAGAGAATATGGAATAATATCACTAGCTGGACCAGGAGTTAATATTATAACAGGATATGTTTTTACATTGCTATCTTATTTATTTAATTATAATGTACTATTTATTATAGCTAGAATAGCATTTTTTCTAGCTATATTTAATTTAATTCCTATACCTCCTTTAGATGGATATAAAGTACTAGCATGGGATAAAAAATACTGGATTTTATCATTAATTGCTGCAATAATTGGATATATTATTTTTGGATTGCTAGTTTAAACACTAAACTAATAGCAACTATAAAACCTGCAACACCTATTCCAACTACTAGATTTGACAAAAATTCTTTTAATATATCTGGTATATTCATTGTCATAAATGCCATTGAAATTATTATTAATGCTGTTGTTGATATTAAGAATTGATTTTCTTCTTGTATTGTTATGTTATAAGCTGCTACCATTGCACCGCAGATTGCTAGTATTAATAACAGTATATTTGTTGATATATTAGTTGGGAAAAATGCTGCTAATATTGCTATCACTAATATAGCTAAAAACCATGCTGTTCCCATGTTTGGCTTAATGCTTTGCTTTTTTCTAGGCATAATCAATTATAGATTTTTTCCATATATATAGTTTCAATAGAAACCGAAAGCTTTAAATAGTGGAATAAGTATTTAAATTTTTGGTTCCTAATATTTCTATATAGATGGATGACTATTTAATGGTGGTTATATATGAGTTTCAGTCTAAATGAGCGATGGAAAAAATATAAAAGCAGTAGAAATATTGAAAGAACTGTCGATTTAGATACATATGAAAAAGCATTGGAAATAATTGGAAAAGATAGATTATCAACAAATCCTTATATTGTTGAAAAATATGTTGAAAAAAAAGAAGCAGTTGAAATATGGGATGCGGTTTCTTATGATTTAAAAACTAAAGCTAAAATGGGTTTACCAAAAATGGCATTATTAGCAATAATGACATCACCTCTATGGTTCAAACCAGTAGTAAATTATTTACATGATTTAGGACTAAGTTTGCCACATATTGAATATGCCGCATATATAAAAACAGATTTTTCTGGAAATCATATGGATAAAGTAAGTGGTAGCTTGGGTGCAGATTTTGAAAATATTCAAATAGCAAAGAATGCACAAACATATACTGCACAAATACCTGGTTTCTCAGCACATGTTGATCATGTTATAGTTACAGGAGATGGCGAAATGATAACAAAATATGCAAATGGAGATGTTGTAAATGATATAACTGGAACATTGACATTTCCAGAAGGTGATGTAAACATATTACCTTCCGGAGATATGATTATAAATACTCCTCAAGAAACATATACTTTAAGCGGTGAAAATCTAGATTATATATTAGAAGGAGTAGATGTAAGTGGAACATTTAATGGTTCTGCAAGTTCTGTTATAGACCTTTCTATACCTATATATGCAACAGGTGTGTTTGGATTATTTGCAACATTAGGATATTTTATAAGATCTTTTACACCTGGAACAAAATCTTGGAAAGAAAGAAAAGATAGAAAAAGAGAATGGAAGAGAATTAATGATTTATTGGATAAAATTGAAAAAAACGAAATATACACACCAACAGAGGCAGTTGAAACCCTTAGAAAATCATATGAAATACCTTTATATCTAGATGCTGTAAAAATTGATGAGATGTTCAGTGAAATAGATAAGGGAACCGATAGTTTTGATGCGGAAAGTATATCAGAAATTTATAAAAATTATGTAAAAGATAATAAAACAAAAAATTATATTAAAACAAAAACAGAAGAATTGGAGAAAATATTAAAAGCTGGTCATCCTGATGTGGAACTTATAGAAGATGCTTTGGTAAAGACATATTTAATAGAACAAAAACTTGATACAGTAGAAGATGTCTATAAGGCAGCTGATACTCAACTTTCTGAACTTGAAAAGATGAAAACAGAATATGAAACTAGTTTAGAACAAATTAGTCAAAAAGAAAGACAACTCAAAGAACAAGAGAAAAAGCTTGAAGAAGAAAAAGAGAACTTCGATAAACAAAGGAATTTAACACAAGAACAAATAGCTGAAGAAATAAGAAGAATTGCTGAAAAAGAAAAATATCTAGAACAAGAATTTGCTTCACTAACTGATGCAAAGCTAAGAATTCAGAATAAGGAAAAAGAATGGAAAGAATATGAAAAGAAAGTAAATTCAGAAATAAAAAACATACAACAAAGATTAAATGGGAAAGAGAAGCCAGAACAACATTCAAGTGACCCAGTATTAACAAAAGATTATAATAATAATCCCACTTCCATAGAATAATTGCTTTGTTTTTTTAATTAATAATTTATTATTCGTGAAAATAATGATAAAAAAAATAATAATTGCCACAATTTTTACAATTTTAATTAGTATTATTTCTACCATATCTTTTGCAATGGTAATTGGAGATTTAGATATTCAAGGGAAAATTATTGATTCAAATGGTAACCCTATTCAAGGAGTACAAATGATTCTTAGCAACACAACAATTTGCTATTTCTCAATAGGTACAAATGATTTAATTAACCCTACTGATGAAAATGGTAATTATTTCTTACCAGTTATATTAGATACAGGTAATAGCGATTCGTGTAATATGATATT
This sequence comes from Candidatus Aenigmatarchaeota archaeon, assembly GCA_021163145.1. GTDB lineage: Archaea > Aenigmatarchaeota > Aenigmatarchaeia > Aenigmatarchaeales > Aenigmatarchaeaceae > JAGGXH01. The sequence continues at coordinate 3,062 of JAGGXH010000016.1, forward strand.
AACTGCTGATTATAATGGAATAAAAGAAACAAGGGAATTTGTTGTTAATTCTAGTGATGGTTATAGTCAAAGTATTACAATAGATGATATAATTGTTGCAAATCCAGAAACTTCTATTTATTTATTTGGAACAGAAGGCAACAATAGCTGGTATATTTCTAATGTAAGTGTTAAATTAATATGTAGTGATTATTCTGGTTGTGATGAAACAAGATATAAAATTAATAATGGTCCAGAGCAAGTGTATACAGGAGAATTTGTAATATCCAATGAAGGTGTAAATACAGTTTCTTATTATTCTATAGATAATAATGGAAACAATGAAATACCTAAAACTCAAGAAATAAAAATAGATAAAACAGCACCTGTAATTGAAAGTTTGGGTGCTAAAACAAAATTAAATGGTAATGAAATAATAGAATCAACATGGCAAACAGATAATGATCCATATTTTTATTGGACAACAGATGGAACACAAACAGGATTTAGTTTTGCATTGAATCAAGAACCAAATAATATTGTTGATACAACTGATTTATATTACCAATATGAGAATGATGCAATATCAGATGGGGAACATATATTTCACATTAAAGCAAGAGATGATGCAGGTAATTGGGGAAACGAATTAACTTTTACAATATTTGTTGATTCTTCAACACCAGATATAACAGAAATAAATGCTTATACAGATAATACACAAACAACTAAAATTCAAACTGATTATTGGCAAACAGATGGTAGTCCGTATTTTATATGGACAGATCCAAATTCACCATCAGATAATGTGTTTTACTATACTCTTGATGGAACTGAACCGAATGAAAATAGTTTATCAACAACAAATAATTTTTATGATCATACATCTTCAGAATTCCAAGAAGGTGAAACAATATTTAAAGTTAAAGCAAAAAATAATGCAGGTACATGGGGTAAAACCATAGCATTTGTGTTAAAATTTGACAAAACTAAGCCATTTGTCTCTATTTCTGGTGCACCAGCAAATTGGATTAGTGGAAGTGCAACAGCAGATTTGGTTGTATCTGATACAGTAAGTGGAATTGAAAGTTCAGGATTATGTATATCAAATACACAAATATCAAGCTGTCCAACAGATTATGCTTTATATAATTATTCAGCACCATATAGTGTTTCTTCTCATAATTGGATCTGTGGTGCAACTAGAGATAATGCAGGAAACATTAATTTTACAAATCCTGTTGAATTTAAAATTGATAATAATGCACCACAATATTCACAAGTAATTGTAACACCAAATACTCCAGCAACATATTCACCTAATCAAGATTATATATTTTCAATAGATATAACAGATGATTCTGGAATTAAAGAAGTTAAATTTGAATTTAATGGTACAGAATATACAAACATATTACAAAATAGCGATACTTATTCAATTACATTGTCTGATTTAGCAGCTGGTACATATTCATATAGATGGTATGCAAAAGATTTAGCTGGAAATGAAATTTGGACTGATTTAAAAGATTATGAAATTCAAAGAGCAAAAAGTAATGTATATTTAATTGTTCAACCATCAGAAACATTAACTTATGGTGAATCAGTAACAGTTATATGTGGAATTGATAATGAAGAGCAAACCATTATTTTAGAAAGAAATAATACAGATGTAACAAGTGAAAATAATACTGCTATAATTTTAGATGCAGGAAATTATATTTATAATTGTACTGCTTTAGAATCTGAAAATTATACTTCAGATTCAATACAAAGAACATTAATTATTAAAAAAGCATTTCCAAATATAGAATTAATAATAACCCCTAATTCACCAGTTATATATGGAACTAAAATCACAGCAATTTGTAATATTGATAATACAGAACAATCAATATTATTAGAAAGAAATGGAACAGATATAATATCAGAAAATGGAACTGAAGTTTTATTAGGTGCTGGAACATATAATTATAGCTGTACTGCTTTAGAATCTAAAAATTATAATTCTGCTAATATTGAAATGCTTTATACAATTAACAAAGCAAACCCAATATTACATTTAACATTAAATGATTTAGAACAAGATTTAACAGTTGATTATGGTACTGATACAATAGCAAATGGTTGGGTTGAAATAGGAGATAGTAATGCTACAACTAAATTATTAAGAAATAGTATTGAAGTTACAAATCCTGATAAACATAATAATATTACAGGATTTTTGCCAGTAGGTACATATACTTATATGTTTGAATATATTGGATCAGAAAATTATACTTCAGATTCAATACAAAGAACATTAACAGTTGATATTATTCCAGGATTAACACACTTGATAAATACTAATATTGATGGAACATATTATACAGATACATATGTATTTGAAATTAACTCAACATCTTATATAAATAATTCAAATATTACTGACTCTAATTTTACAATATCAGATGTAAGAAATTCAGAATTAAGTAATATGAATTGTACAAATGCAATTATAGATAATAATTATATGTACAGTGGTGTTTGTAGTTACAAAGGAAAAACTTATGATACACCAACTAACTTTAGTAACATAGATGATATTGATAATGAAAATCCACAAATAATAGGAATAACTATATTATCATGGAATAATAATACATTAGATTTGGATTTACAAGTTGAAGCAATTGATAATATTGGAGTTAGATCAATATTTGCAAACCAAACTAAATTAAATTGGCTAAAAAATAATTTATGGGAAGGAATAGTTAATTTATTAGAACACAAAGACTATTATATAATTCCAATAAATGTAACTGATTACTCTGACAATAGTGTTGTTCAAAACATTGTTATATTAACAAATAATACAAATGCATGGATAGACACTGAAGCACCTAATATATTATCAGTTGTATTAGATCCAAATCCTGCAAAAATAGGAAATGAGTTTTCAATAATAGTAGATGTAAGTGATAATAGTGTAATAAACAGTGTTAATGCAAAAATAGAAAATCAGCAAGTATTATTGTCTTATATTAATGGTAGATGGAGAGGAACTATGCAAGTTCCTGATTCAGTTGGAACTTATCAAGTTTTAGTAACTGCAACAGATATAGCTGGATTATCATCTCAAAAAACAGAGACATTAGAAGTAATTGCACAAACAAGGATTAGTGGAGGTGCTTCTGGTGGAGGTGGTGGTGGAATAGGATCATTTTTTGAGCCAAGTGGTGGACCAACAAACATTGAAATATCAGTACCTGAAACAGTAACTGGAACACAAGGAACAACAACAGTAATAACAGTAAGAGTAACAAATACTGGTTTAACAAATGCAGTAAATGTAGTTGTTTATACTGATCCAATAGAGTGGATTAGAGTAGAACCATTAAGTGTAGATTTACTAGAACCTGGTGTATCAAAAGATTTCAAACTTGTAATAGATATACCTTCTGATCAATCTGGATCAAGAACATATACTGTTTATGCTAAAGGAGAACATGTAAATGCAAATGCATCAAAAACATTTACATTAAATATTGAAGGAAATCCTGCTTTATGTAATGCATGTAGTGCACCAACAGAGTGGCTTGCATGTGAAAATGGAAAGCAAACAAGAATAGTTTATACTTGTGATGCATCTACTAATTATCAATGTGTAGAAACAAGAGAAACAAGACCATGTGGTGGTATAACAGCATATGCAATATATGTAACTAAAAATCCTTTAATTAGTGGTATTGTTGGTTTAATATTAATTAGTATTGGTTATATTGGATTTAAGTATTTCAAAGACAAAGAGAAATTTAAAAAACAAGTGAAAAATTTATTTAAAAAAGGTAAAGAAAAAAATGAATCTAAGTCGTCATCTGATCAATCAAAAAAAGGAAAATCATATAGCTTTGGAATACAATATAAATAAATTATTTCTATAAGTAGACTATAAAGAATTAAATAAATATTTCAATAACAAATAAATAATAGGTAATCTAAATTCTTTTTATGGCTGTTGAAGATATAATTGTTGGAAGAGATCCAGAAGATATAAAGAAATATGGATCAAAAGGATGTGTTTTTATTGGAAAACATGTAGTAGGAATAGGATTTGAATCACATTTAACTAATCCTATATTAATGGATATGATGAGACCTCATGTTATTTTAATAAATGGAAAGCGTGGGAGTGGAAAATGTGTAGAAGAAAACACTCTTATTACATTAGAAGATGGTTCTTTAGTACCTATAAAAGACTTGAAAAACATTAAAAAGAAAGTTTTTGGATTGAATAGCAAATTAAAGATAACTCCAGTAGATAGAGATGATTATTTTGTCAGAGAAGTAGATAAAATAATACATCTAAAATTAAGAAGTGGAAGAGAAATAAAAATAACACCTGAACATCCTTTGCTTACTATTAAAGGATGGAGACAGGTTAATGAATTATCAATTGGTAGTAGAATAGCTGTTCCGAGAAAAATAGAAGTTTTTGGAAATAAATCTATAGAAGAATATAAAATAAAATTGCTTGCATATCTTCTTGGAGAAGGTCATTTAAGCAATGGTTTTGTTTTATTTAGCAATAAAGATAGAGAAATTTATGAAGATTTCTTGCATGCAATATATGAATTTGATAATAACTTAATTGTAAAAAATCATAGTCATGATAATTGTTATAGAATTATAAAATCTAAAAGAGAAATAGATAAAACTAAAATGAAATTATGTTTTGATAAAAATGGTAACTTTACTAAAGGAACAATTTGCCCTAATAAAAAAAGTTCTATACGAGAATGGCTTGATAAAATTAAAGTTTATGGAAAATTATCAAAAAATAAATTTATTCCAGATATAATATTCCAATTACCAAAAAAACAATTATCATTGTTTCTTAATAGATTATTTAGTTGTGATGGAAGTATCTATAAATCAAAAAAAGGTAGTGATTATTATTGGGAGATTTCTTATTCTTCATCATCAAAAAAGATGATAAATCAAATTCATCATTTATTATTAAGATTTGGAATATTGTCTAAAATTAGAAATAAGAAAATAAAATACAATGGTAAATCATTTAATTCATTTGAACTTATAATTGGAACTGCAAATATTCCTTTGTTTATAAAAGAAATAGGATTTTATGGGGAAAAAGCAAGAAAACAAGAACTTTGTTTAAAAGAAATTAAAAATATACTAACAAATCCAAACATTGACACAATACCAAAAGAAATATGGGATGTTTATAGACCTGATAATTGGGCAGAAGTTGGAAGAGTTTTTGGATATAAGGTTCCAAAAGCAATTAGAAGCAGTATTAATTATAGTCCCTCAATACAAAAATTACTACAAATAGCTGAAATTGACAATAATAAAATAATAAAATTATTAGCTTTATCTGATATATTCTGGGATGAGATTGTATCTATGGAATTATTAGAAGGTAAGTTCAGAGTATGTGATATTTCAGTTCCTGAATTTCATAATTTTGTAGCAAATGATATAATAGTTCATAATAGTTACACAGGAGCAGTATTAGCAGAAGAATTAATGCAACTACCTGATGATTTAAGAAAAAATCTTTCATGTTTATTAATTGATACAATGGGAATTTTTTGGTCAATGAAAACACCAAATGACAGAGATTTAGAATTATTAAGAAACTGGAATTTAAAACCAAAAGGTTTTAATGTTATTAATGCTGTACCCATTGGATTAACAGAATTTTATGATAAAAATGATATTCCATATGATATTGTTTTTGCAATAAAACCATCTGATTTGTCTGCAAATGATTGGGCACTTACATTTAATATAAATATTTTTGATCCTCTTGGTATTTTATTAGAAAGAGTTATTAGAAAATTAGAAGGAATAGATTATAATATAGAAGATATTATAAATGAGATCCAAAAAGATGAAAGATCAGACAATAAAGTCAAGATGGCATTAGAAAATAGGTTCTTAGCAGCACAAGGATGGGGAATATTTTCAAAAAAAGCAACAACTATATCTGAATTACTTAAACCAGGAATAGCAACTGTGTTAGATGTATCATTACAAGAATGGAATATAAGAAATCTTATGCTAGCTGTTTTAGCAAGGGAAATATATCAAGCAAGAGTTGCTGCAAGAAGAAAAGAAGAAAAAGCATTAATAGAAGGAGAAGATATAAAAAAGATACCAATGACATGGATAATAATGGATGAAGCACACCAATTTCTTCCAAATGATACTATAACAGCAGCATCTAAAGATTTATTAACACTTGTAACACAAGGTAGGCAACCAGGAATTTCTTGTGTATTTATAACACAACGACCAAATAAATTGCATGAAACAGCTATTTCACAAGCAGATCTAGTTATTTCACATAGATTAACATCTAAACCAGATCTTGATGCATTATCATCTATTATGCAAACATATTTGTTAGAAGATATTAGAAAATCAATAGCTGATTTACCAAAAACCAAAGGAACTGCAATTATATTAGATGACAATTCTGAAAGATTATTTAAAATACAAATTAGACCACGTTTAAGCTGGCATGCAGGAGCTAGCCCAATAGCTCTTAAAGAAAAAGAATAAGTAATTTAAATCTTAAATTCTATTATTTATCTATGAAATTTATTTCTCATAAACTATTAAATCCAGAAACAATAGAAGAAAGGGAATATCAATTATCTATTTTTAATACTGCTTCAAAAGGAAACACATTAGTTGTATTGCCAACAGGTACTGGAAAAACAAATATTGCAATATTATTAGCTATAAATAGACTAGAAAAATATCCAGATTCAAAAATTTTAGTAATGGCTCCTTCAAGACCATTAAATGCTCAGCACCAAAAATCATTTAAAAGATGTTTAAATATTCCAGAAGAAGAAATTGTATTAGTAACAGGAAAAATAAATCCATATAATAGATCAAAATTATATAAGCAAGGCACTATTATAATAGGTACGCCCCAAACATTTAGGAATGATATTGAAAATGAAATATTTGATTTAGAAAATTTTTCATTATTAGTTACTGATGAAGCTCATAAATGTGTAAAAAATTATGCATATACATCTGTTGCAAAAACTTTCTTAAAACAATCAAAACATCCTTTAATATTAGGGTTAACAGCATCTCCAGGAAGTTCAAAAGAAAGAATAAATGAAATATGCAATAATCTTTCAATTGACCACGTAGAAATTAGAACAGAAGATGACAAAGATGTGTCTCCTTATATTAAAGAAAAAGAAATAGAATGGATAAAGGTTGAATTACCAGATAAGATTCTAAAAATTCAGCAAGAATTAAAGAAAAAATTATCAGAAAAGCAAACTGAATTAAAAAAATATGGTATAAATGCAATAAGAAAAGCAGATCTAATTGATGCTCAGAAAAAAGTAAGCAAAAGAATATCCCAAAACAAGAATCCAATTAATTATTATATTGTTTCAGTAATAACGCAAACAATAAAGATTTGGTATTTATTAGAATTAATTGAAACACAAAGCATTGAATCTGCAAGAAAATATATTAAAAAGATTATGCAATATAAAACAAAATCTGATAAAGTATTGGCATCTAATTTAATAAAAATATTTAATGAAATAAATTCTTTAAATGTAGAGCATCCTAAAATAGAAAAAATTAAAAATGTAATAGAAAACGAATTAAAACAAAATAATAAAATAAAATTTATTGTTTTTTCTCATTATAGAAACAATATAGAAAAATTATATGATGTTCTTAAACAAATTTCTGGATGTAGACCTGCAATATTGATAGGACAAGCAGGTGAAAAGGGTTTGTCACAAAAACAGCAAATTGAAATAATTAGACAATATGAGGATAATATATTCAATTGTTTAATTACTTCTCCTATTGGAGAAGAAGGGATTGATATTCATGGTGGTGCTGATGTTGCAATATTCTATGAACCTGTTTCATCTGAAATAAGAACAATTCAAAGAAGAGGTAGGGTTGGAAGAACAAAGGTTGGTAAAATCATAATATTATTAACACAGAAAACAAGAGATGAAGTGTATTTCTATATCTCTAAAAGAAAGGAATCAAAAATGAAAAATATTTTAAAGGATATGCAAAACAATAGAAATTTGGATGATTTTATATAAATAATATATTTCTAAGAATTAGTGACCCAGTACAAGTCCAAATTTCTTTGAATATCCGAAGATATCTGAATTCAAGTCCGAGGACTGAAATTCTGAAATTTGAAATCCTTCTGGGCCTATAAATATATATATTTTGGAACTATTTAAAGTAATATGGCTAAAGTTCTTATTTTCATAGATAAAAGAGAAAATAATGATATTGAAAAATATTTCTATCAATATGAAGTAGAGATACAAAAAAAGATGCTTATTTGCGGAGATTTTTTGCTTAGTGATAGAGTAGTTATAGAAAGAAAAACTACAAATGATTTTATTAATAGTATAATTGATAAGAGAATATTTAATCAACTAAAAGAAATGAAAGAAAATTTTGAAAAACCTCTGTTAATTATAGAAGGAAACAGTTTATATGGAAGATTACAGCCAAATATTATAAGAGGGGTTTTAGCAGCAATAACAATTGATTTACAAATACCAATTATATGGACAAAAGATATGGCTGAAACAGCTGGTATGATATATTGGATAGCAAGAAGAGAACAATTTGATATGAAAAGAGAAATACCATTAAGAGGAAAGAAATCAAAATTAAGCTTGTCTGAACAACAAGAATTTTTAATTCATGGATTACCAAATATTTCTATTAAAAGATCAAAAGATTTATTAAAATATTTTAAAACACCTGAAAAAGTTTTCAAAGCATCTGAAAAAGAACTATTAAAAGTAAAAGGAATTGGAAAAGGAATAGCTAAGAAAATTAGAAAAATATTAACAACAAAATATTCAAAATAATTTTATTGCTTTTTTACTATTCCACACTTTTCTTTTTTTCTTATCTTTTATTGGAATTGCTAAATAGCGATTACCCTTAATCGGTATCATATAATAATGTTCTGTTTTTCCTTTTGTGTTTTTTATAATTAAGCTTAATTTTCCTTTTTCTAATATTTTTCCTGTTTCTGGATCTTTATAATTATATCTAATAAACTTTCCTTTATCTATTAATGATCTAACTTCTATTTTTCCTTTTCGCGATTTTGTAAGAACTTCTTCAGGATACTTCATATTTATAATTTGTTATGCGAATATAAAAATATATGAAATACAATGAATTGTTACAAAAAAATAAAGAATTAAGAGATGAACTTAGAACACTTAAAAGAAGATACAAAAATTTAGAACAATATTCTAAAACATTAGAAAAGAAAGTTCATGACCTAAGAAAGCATAAAAAGATGCTATTAGAATCAGAATTTAGAAAAAATGAAGAAGTAAGAAAAAAGATTTTAAAAGATAAAGAAATTAAAAGAAAGGATTTTATAATTGAACAGATAGAACATGAAATAAAAAATCTTAAAAAATTAGTTAAAACATATGAAAGCAAGTTTGAACATATTAATGATTTAAAAGAAATTAAATCTGAGAACAGAGTTCCAATTATTATACTAAATAATTTAACTGTAAATGAAATTACTAATGCTAATAATAAATTTGGATTAACAGATCAAATAATATATTTTAAAGATTCAAATTATTCAAATTCTGGTGTAAAAAAACTGATATCATTAAGGCCAAGATTTGTATGTGGTAATATAGATA
>JAGGXH010000017.1 GCA_021163145.1 Candidatus Aenigmatarchaeota archaeon
ATTTATATACTTATCTATATATATAATTATTATGAGATTACAAAATGTTCATAAAACAAGAGGTAAGCCAATTAATATTAAAATATCTTTTACAATTAGACATTGGCCTACTTTGAAAACAGTATTAATGGTTGAAAAAACTATTCAAGAAGCAGATGGGCCAATATCATTATCTGAGCTGAAAAGAAGGCTTAAAACAAAAGTAATGGATCAGACATTAAGATTGATTTTAGCTTATTTAGAAGACAAGGGATCAATTTATATTGGCAGAAAAGGCATTACTTGGATTGAAAATAATGATCCAAAATTCCTTAAAATGTTAGAAAAAGGTAAGAGGATAGATTTATGAAAAAACAAGTAGATATAATTTTTAGTAAAGAAGCTGAAAAAGAAATAAAAAGTCTGAATAGAATAATAGAAATTGAGAAAAAGAAAGGTATAATAAATTCTAAGAACCAGCAACTGTTGAAATCTATTAAAAATAAATTAGAATTAATAGAAAATGATCCTGATTATGGAGATCCTGTGCCCAAAAATTTAATAAAGAAAGCTAAATTACCTGTAACTAATCTTTGGGTAGTTGATTTAACTAATTATTGGAGAATGTTATATACATTAAAAGGCACCAAGATTGAAGTTATTTGTTTTGTTCTGAGAATATTTGATCATAATAGTTATAATAAGATGTTTGGATATAAGAAAAAATAATATTTATATTTTCAATCTACTTTTTACTTTTACCACCTTGGTATTATTTCTCTTATTTCTTTCTTTCCTGTAACTTTATCTATATTAAGATATTTTATTGGCATCTTTTGACCATGTAAATATAGTTTTTTTGTTATTAAAAGATCTTGTTTAAGATATGATTTTACAACATCTATTTTACCTTCTCTAATAAGTTTTGGTATTTCTATTGTATTCATTGTTTTTTTCATATCAAAATTAATTTCTCCTAAATGGTCTAATCCAAGTAATCTTCCGGTCAACATCTCTAATCTTTTTAGTGTATCTATTGTTTTGTTCTTTATCTCTTCCATTTCTTTAATTGAACAGTATGATGAAATAATATCATAGTCAAATCTTATAAGATTATGACCAACTATAGTATGTGCTGATAACAACTCATTCACTAATTTTTTAATCTCTTTTTCAGTAAAGAATATAACTTTGCCTTCCATATCCATTATTCCTGCTAAACCCATTTTTAATTTTGGAATTATTTCCTTTCTCAATTCCTCTTTCTGAGACCATGTTAAGTTTTCCCAATCCTTTCTTATTTCTTTGAACAAATATTTTGTTTCCAAATCAAAAAATCTTATATCTTGCATATTTATCATCTATAAACATGATTCTTAAAATATATAAATTTTAAGATATTTATTTTATCTGTGAAAAAGTTAAGAACAATTAAAAAACACGCTCTGGAAATTAAAAATTTGATTAGATTAAAACATATTTTATATCTACTTATCTTACCAATAATTTCAGGTTCTCTTATGCTATTACCTACTACATTCAGAGATTCGATAAAATTGTCATATAATAATATTTCTTTGTTAAGTTTACTGAGCTCTAGCTTTATTCATGCTAGCTGGCAACATTATCTAGGAAATATGAGTTTATTTATGATCGTAACAATCTTTCAACTAATATTGATATCGTATATATACAAAGCAAAGGATTATTTTCAATTGTTGTTATTAACTATAATTACAACACCAATTATTATTTCAATTGTGCAAATTTTGTTTTATCCTATTATATCTTTTAGCTTAGAAACAAGTTGCGGAGCTTCTGGTATAGTTTCTGCTGTTGTTGGTTTTGTACCAGCCTTATTAATTTATTATGTTTCTAATAAAATAAAGAAAAATTTATTTGATGGAAATCTCTTTATTATAATAATATCTTATATAGCTCTTTCTTTTAGCTTTTCTTATTTTACATATCATAAAAGTATAATAATATTACTTGTACCATTTTTACCAATGATTTACTATAGTTATAGATATAAGGAAAATATCATTTCTATAATTAGATACTTTATTTCGTATAGAATGGGCAATATGTTTGTTAATCATTCATTATTGGTTTTATTGTTGATATTTGTTACAATGGCACAATTTATTTTTCCGGTGAAATTAATGATACAGGATGGTATTATTGATTTCTTTGCACATTATATTGGCGTATTGTATGGTTTTAATATTGGATATATTTACTTTAAAAATAAATTAAACCCCAATAGATCCAAATAAAATAAGATAACATATCTTTGTCTTATACTTGTAGTTCCATTTCTTTACATAATTTTGTAACTTTGACATGAGTTACATATTTTACTTTTTCCACAAAAAGGGAATGTTAGTTCTGCGTTTCAAACTATCAATATTTATCATCGCGTTGACTAATAAATCTCGTAAGGGTCCCTTTTATTTTTGATTTACTCATTAGATTATATTCTAATATTTCCTTCGTTGATGCACCTTTATCAGACATAGAATAAAAAGTTTTTTCACCAAGAAGGACATATTTCCATTTACAATTCATTCTATCTTTAGATTTTAATTCGTTTATTTTATTTATCCAATCAATTGTTGCCAGCTGTTTTAATTTAACATTAGGATTATTGACATCTTTTTCAGCTTTTGTTTCAACTAAATATATTATATCTCCGATTTTTACCATAAAATCTGGAAAATAATGAGCTAATAGCCCGTCTTCTCTTACATATAAGATATTAGCAAAATTGTGTGCATGTTCGTTTATTTTTATAAATTTCTCAACCTGACTATCCCTATCAATAAATTCGATAAATCTTCTTTCAAAACCACCTTTATTACTTGGAAAAGGTATCTTTGGATAAATACATTTAGAAACATCTACACAATATTCTTTTCTTCCTTTTAATTCTTTAATTTCCGAAAAATATCTTTTTGTAATTTGTGCTTCTTCAACATCTAAATTATTCTGAATATCATAAATCTTTTTACTGATATTTCTGATTATATGTTCTGTTATTCTTGATTGTGTTAATAATAATATTTTCCAATTGTTATCTTTTAAAGGATCGAAATCTTGATTAAAAAGTTTGGTTCTTATATATATATCTGCTAACTTGGCTATTTGTGCCGTATTAATTTGCATTACAGGGAATTTTCTTGTACTTCTTTTTGAAACTTTAACAGGTATTACTGAAGCTATATTTACAAGTTTTGAAATAAAAGAGTTATAATTTTTTGCTGTAAACAAATCTGCAGTTACTGTATATTCTCCAAATCTTGTTTTTTTAGTTAATTCTTCTCCGTAAAAAGTGTCGCCTTCTTTTTTTGGGATTATCTTTTTTAGTTGTTCTAATGGTGTTGGGAAAGGTTCAAGACCATCTAAAGAGATTTCATCAAGTTCAATAAATTCTTCCTTATCGTGTATTATTATAGGCCAAAACAAGTCATATTCTTCATAATTTTCTTTGAGAGAAATATTTATTAAATCTCCAACAACTCTTTCTCTTGTGGGAAGTTTCTCCACTTTACCTATCGCATCTTCCAGCACCCTTTCATAGAATTCAATAAAGGCTGGATGTTCAATTATGCTTAAAATATCAAACCATGCTTTTGGTTCCCGTTTTTTAATTAACAATGCTTCTCTTATTTCATTTTTTATTTCTGCATATTCTGGCTCTCTCCACATTAATCTTAACCCTCTACCAATTAATTGCTCTAATAAAATATAGGAACTACTTGATCTTAACGGCACAATTACACAAATATTATTCACGTCAAAACCTTCTCTTAACATAAGAACAGAAACAATAACTCTCGGTTTTTTGTGTTCGTCTAATGTAAATAACTTTTGCTTTATTTGTTCCCATTCTTTGGCAGTTACTTCACCTTTTTTATTAGAATGGATTTCCATAATGTCCTCATCAGAAAGACCTTCCTGTTTCAAGAATTGTGTGACAAAAGGAACAACATTTGTATCCTCACAAATAACAAGCATTTTAGGATATTTTTTTGGATTAGATTTTGTAAATCCTTCTTCTAAAATTTTAAGCTTTGTTAAACCTGCTCTAAGCATAACTCTCTGACCATCCGATAATCCCTTTACAGCTTTTCCTTCTCTTTCTGCTTTAAATTCTAGAGGCAAAGCCATAATCTCTTTTCTTCTGTCAATAGCCACTGTTTTTACTAATCCAAGCTTTATAGCTTCTCTTAAATCAAAATTAATAATAATATGAGGAAAATAATGTATTTGTCTTTTTTGTCCACTTCCTGTAACATTATATGGTGTTGCTGAAAAATCTATTTGTATAAACTGGCTGTTCTTTTCCCCTTTTATGTGATTTAATGCTTGTTGCCATTTTTTTTCTAAAATTTCATCTGCTTTTTTCCACTCTCCTAAATGGTGGGCTTCATCATTAAAAATCACTATATCATTTAGGGAAGCTAAAAAATCAAGCTGTTTTCCTCTAAAATATTTATTATCAAGAACATCTAAAGAATGACCTGCTGTTGTTCCTGGCCTTATAGGAAATTCTTTTTTTATAGCTACAGTGGGATCTTCTAAAGGACTTATTTCTTCGGTAGGTTCTTCTTCTACAAGAATATGCCAATTTGTTATGGCTATTAACCCTTTCCCTGTTATTTTTCTTCCAATCTCTTCTTTTGTGCAGACAGAAGATTGGATAAAATTAAAGATTTCTTCTCGATAGGTTTCTGGAATAAAAACTTCTTCAAATTTCTTTAAGTCAGATGTTTCAAAATCCCTTTGTCCATTTTCTTGCATTTTTCCAAGATAAGCATCTAACAGTCTTTCATAAACAATTAATCCAGGAGCAACAAAAAGAAAGTTTTTAGAGAATAAACCAGATGGTGTTTCTTCGTGTTTTGCATTTAGATACTGCCAGATCAATAAAGCATGCATTACCCAGGTTTTACCTGTACCTGTTGCCATCTTTATGCAATATTTAGGATGATTATATTTGTCTTTTTGTAAATCCAACAAGTCCATCTCCTGCAGTAATTCTGGGCGAATAGTCATATAGATGTCTTGAACATTTTTTATTTTCAAAACTTCATGAATGTAAATATTGTTAAGAATTGCTTGCCATTGTCCTTTATGGAAATTGAATTGTCTTAAATCCGCAAAAGCTCCTTTTGGATCCCAGAACTTTAATAAATCTTGAGTTACAGGGCTGACTTTATCTAAAAATTCTCCGCTTTCCCATTCTGCATTAGCAAGAGCTGTAATAGCTTCAGCTAATTTCAAAGGGATATTTCTTGTTCCGAAATGTATTGCTTGGACCATTTTAATACACCATTAGTATTATTACAGCGAGGTACAATATAATGAATATGAATGGAACGCCTTGTTCCACCAAACTTAACTTGATATATTTACTAATAGATTTACCTTTTCCCAAATACTTCCACTCATCTTTAAAGAGTTTAATAGGTAACTTTTCTTCAATTATATGGATAATATGGAATTTTCCACTATTTAATTTTCTAAAAGAAGTTATAGAGATAAACCATAATAAGGATATAAAAATTCCTGAAATTGCTATTATCAAATGCCAATATTCAAAATTTAGACTTGTTAAAAACCCAGTAAATGCCAGTAGAACTGAGTTAAGAGTAAGATAAAAATTATTAGAAGATTGCCTTCTATCACTAACCTTCTCAGCAGTTTCAACATATAACTTATACTGTTCTAATATTATGTTTTTATCATTCATGTTAAACCTCTTCTAATTCTTTTACAATATCTGGAATATTCCATAATATTATTTTAGCATTATGCTGTTTCAATGGTAAAGGAACAATATGATTCTTATCTCGGTAAATCCTTATTCCAAAAACTTTTTTACCTAAATCATAAGCAGTATTTAATTCCCATAGCACTGCTTCTCTTTGATAAGTTTTTTCACCTATCAAACAAATTACGACAGAACATTGATTAATTCTTTCTCTACATTGAGTTTTCCATCTATTATCAAAAGGTTCATTAACTGCATAGTTTATAAACTCTAAATCAAATTTATCGCTTTTTGCCTGTGCAACTAATAGTTCTTTTGCATGTCTATCATCCATATGAAAACTAATAAAAACTTTTTCAGCCATTTTATCGCCTCTTCCTAAGCCTCCTCGCAATATTTTCAACTTTCCATCTTTTCAACTCTTCGCTTTTTCTCATTGCAGAAGGTAATCTGTGGTGTTTTCCTTTATGGATCTGAACACCAACGACTTTCTTTCCCATTTTTCTAGCTTGTTCTATTTCCCAATTAACAGCTTTACTCTTATAGGTATCTTTACCAATTACAACAAGTAAATTTGATGAGTTTTGTATTCTTTTTTTAACTCTTGTTTTCCATTTATTTGAAAATGGCTTATCTTGAGATGTTGAAGTAAAATACAAGGGTATATTTTTGTTTTTAGACTGTGCCTTTAACAATTCTTTAGCATGCCTATCTTTGTGATGAAAACTGATAAAAGTTCTTGGTTTCTTTTTAGGTTCTTTGACCGCCATTTATCCAACCTCAAAGTTAATTATTCCTTTTTTGTTTTTTATTGAAGATATATAGGAATCTAAAGACATATTTCCTTCTTGAATACGTTTTACAACTTTGAATAAACTAAAAGTGTCAATAAATCCCGCATTAAGACTTTCTATTAAGGATAATGCTTCATCTGTAATATAAGGTTCTTTTCTACTTTCTGGGTCCTCATTCATTTTGACATTAGCTATTAATAATGATTTATAACCACCAAATCTTTCATCTTGTTGAAATGCTAGAATTTGGTTTATTTTCTTAGATTTCTTATCAATAATATTTATTGTGCCAGTAACTTCTAATCCTAGTTTGAATGAATCTTTTTCAGCCAGTAAATCAACTGTAAAACCTTCTTCTGTTTTAGTTACAGTAAATCTAAGTATCTCAAAAGCTAATTTTACAGCTTCTTCAAGTTCCTTTCCATTACTAGTTAATAATTTTAATAAGATTATTTCTTGTTTCAATGATTGCTTGATATTTTCAATTTTTTCAAAACCTTGTTTAAAATTTTCTGATTTATATTTATCAATCCACATAGGAGTTTTAATTTCTAATTCTTTTAGTGAGATTGGTTTAAATGCAATATAATCTCTAAAGAAAAGAGAAGATTTTCTTTTTATTTCAAGTGTCATGTCATAAATGTCATCAATATTATTCATAAAATTTTCAAATTCAGAATGAACAAATTGCGTTTCTCTCATATGTCCTAAGCCATTACTGAGAAAATCATTTTTTACAGCATAGATTACCTTATAATAGCAACCCCTTGGAAAAAATTGGCAGTTTTTATATTCTTCAAACCCTAAATCTTGCAAAAAATTTGATGTTTTGTAATGTGTGCTAACATTGATAATTCCCGAATGAACATGCACTACAAAATAATTCCCTGAATCTGTTTTTAAGTAACACAATTTAGCTTGAAAGTTTTTTGAACCTAATTCCTTTACAACATTATTACTCAAACCTGAATGGCCGTCTATCATATTTATTTAACCTCCCGAACAGCAACGCTTTCAAAACCAAAAACATCAACTGATTTAACGCAAACAACCCTTTTTCCTTTAACTTTTGGAACTTCAAGTTTTGTTTTTCTGCTTACTTTTAGGTTTTCATTGTTTTCTCGATAATCCTGCCATTTGCTTCTGAATGTAACTCCATCATAATTAGGATCAATACTCCAGTATTCAATTAACGCCAAGGGGTCTTTACCCATTATTTTCTCTAATTTCTCTTTGTTTTTATCATCTAAAGGCAAAGCATCTGGGGATAAAAGCATATAATTGTCTAATTCTACTTCAATAATGTCTTCATCTTTTTTGTGTTCGATCTTAATTGGTTTTATTGTTAAGTATTGTAATGAAGAAAATCTTATTTTTCCTGTTTTTATGAGTTTCTCATAACTTGCTTTCGTTTTTAGTTTGTCTAATAGATCAGGAGGGATTACCAAAACTTCTAATTTTGTGTCGTTTAATTCATTTATTATTTTTCCAATGTCTGGTACAAAATTCCATCCAAGAACAACAACTTTATTCCATCCACCCATAAATCCAGCTCTTAACTGCTGGGCTTTCTTTAATGTAGGGTATCCAGTCATTTTGGCAGGAGAATCAACAAACACAAGAGTTTTTGAAGATTTGATATAACCTAAATTATTAGGTATTCCTTCTTGTGGTGGAAAGGGTAAAGCACCATAAAGATTGATAATAACATGAGCTAGGTCCCCAATAGTTCTAAACTGAGATTTTTCAAATTGCTCTTTCTGATAATCTCCAATTGATTGGTATAAGAAAGGTTTTGCCTCCATATCAATCAAACGCTTACGCATAATCATAACAGCAGGCTTTCCTAAATCAGACATAATCCATCTTCTACCAAGCTTTTCAGCAACTGCTCCTGTTGTGCCAGAACCAGCAAAGAAGTCTGCGACGATTGAGTTTTCATTTGATGAAGCTTTTATGATCCTTTCTATGAGTTTTTCTGGTTTTTGTGTATTATATCCTACTCTTTCTTTTGCCATTGCAATACCTGTTGGAACATAAATCCAATCTTCGGGAAATTTACCTTTTTCATTTAATTCTATCACAATCTCTTCGTCACTATGATGAAATTTTTTAGTCTTACCTTGCATAGACTTAGATGCTTCACTATACTCTTGTCTTATTTCATCTGGATTGAATATATAATCTTTTGACTTTCTATACCAGAAGATTGTATCATGTCGTCTAGCATAAATTTTTAATCCAGGGCTAGTTGCACCACTATAAACCCAAACTATCTCATTCAAAAAATTTTCCTTACCAAAAATCTCATCCATTATAACCTTAACATAATGACCAACATGCCAGTCAATGTGAACATAGATGCTTCCTTGTTCGCTCAAGAGTTCTCTCATTAAAATTAATCTTGGGACCATCATTTGTAAATAAGAAACAGTTCCGTTTTTCCAAGTATCAGAATAAGCATGTTGTTCTATAACTGTGGGTTTTGCTTCAATATCAACTCCTGGCAACTTAATTTTTGTTCTGTAATCTGCTTTTGAATCAAAAGGAGGGTCAATATAAATTAAATCTATTTTTCCTCTCATAGAAGACAAACCTGTTGCAGGATCTCCAGCTAATAAAGCTTGCATTGCTAAAAGGTTGTCCCCATAAATTAATCTGTTAAACCATTCTTTTTTGACATCCGATTTAACTGCTTGCCCAGCAAATAAATTAAGTCCGCCCTTTGCTTTTGTTGGCAAAACTAATTCATTAGTTTGCAAGGTTATTCTACTTCTCTTAGATAAAGCATCTAAAATTCTTTGAGCTTCTTTTTTCCCCTGAGCTACAATTGCAGGTAATTCTTCTATTAATGTTTTCTTTTTTTGTTTCATTTTTTTAACCATTCTTCACACCCTATACATCTTCCCTTCCTTAATCATCTTAGTTTTCATACTAAGATCCCTAAACATCCCAGGATGTTCAGTATGTATAGGACAAATAATTTTAGGATTTATAATATTAATAAGTTCTTTCATATCAGTGCCATTAATATGCCCAGAACAATGGCTCTGCATAAAGTTTAATTTAAAATAATTTAGCCAATTCATCATTCTTTTATAACTAATTTCCATTTCTTCATCAAATGGCTCAGATAAACTATGAATATAAAGCCCATTAACTGGATTAAGATCTACAAGCATGTTAAAATACCAAAAATTAAGAACAACCATATATTCTTTAGGTTTTTTAACAATATCTTCTGCTGTTATGACATTTGGATAATCGATTCTTTGTTTTATATATTTGTCAGTATAATCAGAATTGTCATATGTTCCTGTAAGCCTTTTAGGCTTAAGCAAATAAATATTTTCACCAGTGCAATTAGGAACATCTAATTTCTTATCTTCACAATATCTGTCTAAATAGCATGCATGCTTAAAACTAATAACCATTTTTTTACCACATTCTTTTGCTATTTTATAAAATGTTTTAAATCTATCAACATCCTTGAAATTAAAATCAACAATAGTTAATTTTTGATTTTTAAGAATTTCTTTTTTAGAATCAGCATAAACTTTTGGTTCAGATTCATCTGTTTTTGGAACATCTATTCTTGTGCCTTCTGTTATCATTACAATAGGCTTAACTTCTTTTGCTTTGTTTACAAAATCCATTGTATCTTCAGCTCTTAATCCATGCATTCTTAAATCTCCTGTATATACAATTGGTCCAGAAGAAGTGTAAATAATAAACCCATATGCACCTGGAACAGAATGATCAACATGAATAGGCTCAATCTCAAGTGAGTCTATTTTTATTTTATCACCTGTTCTAAATAAATTAAATTTTCTTTTGATAGGTGGTTTTTTATAGTCTTTTCTAAACAATGGTCTTTTCTTAAAATCTATAACTTCGTTTTCAATGCCTCTTTGAGAAGATTCTTGCACAGCATCTAATATTCTTTTTGCTGTTTCTCCGCAATAAATAGGTATATCTTGATGCAAAAATGATATATAATTTGCATGATCTGCATGAGCATGAGATAATAATACTCCTTGTACATCTGGTTGCTCTGGCTTTCTTCCAATATGTTTTAATAGATCTTCTCTGTATATTCCAGGAATATCTGGTATAAGACCCATTGTTAAAAAATCTTTTATTCCTGCAGCTGTTCTTGGTGTTAAAAACTCTTCAAAAAACTTAGCCCTTTTACCAAAACTCATTCCAAAATCCAAGAAAATTTTGGTGCCCCTGTCTTCAAGAAGTATTTTGTTTCCACCTATTTCTTTTACTCCACCATAGAATGTAAGGGTTACCATAAAAATTATTATAATATGACTTATTTAAGTTTATCACCTTATCATAGGGCAAAATAATTATAAATCTATACAAAATAATCAATAATTATTCGGGAAAAGAACTATAAAGATTATGTTATAAAGAAACTTAAAGAATATGATGAATCACAAATAATACTAACAAACCATGCTCAGGTCCAGGCTAGCATAAGAGGAATAGATATAAAAGAAATAAAAAAGAATCTTATGAACCCAGTTAGATTAACTTTTTCAAGAAAGCAAGTTGCTCATAAAAGAAATGAGGAGAAATTTGATTGTTATTTTATTTATAGTAATAGGCAATGTCATAGATATATAATAATATTTTCGAGAGATTTAATAATATGTACTGTTATAAAAATTAATAGAAGATGGCAAAGAAGGGTTGATAAATATGCAAAAATTTGAATTCAGTTATGATATAGAAAATGATGACCTATTTGTATATCACAAAGGTAAAAAAACAAAGGGTTCTATTGAATTAGGAAGTGTTATAATTGATATAGACAATGAAGGCAAGATTAATGCAATACAAATTATAAATGCAAGTAAATATATTTCTAAAATCATAAAAAATATTAGTAAAGATATGTTAAAAAAAATTAAAGCATGTAAGATTGAATTTAAACATGATCAAAATGTTATTATAATTAGGTTATTTTTAATTTTTGAAAATAAAACTCCAAAACTATTAATACCAATATCTCTTCCTTCTATAACTAGAGCTAGCCCAGCATCAAGATAAAATTATATATTAACTACTATTAAGTGATATCTTTATAAATCTAACTATATATATGGATATATCTTTAGAATATTTGCAAAAAGCTATTAGAAAATCATATCCAGAGATAATTATAGAAAGTTGTTCTCAATATAGTGATGCGTATGTAAATGAAGTTTATAAAATAGAAACAAATAAAGGCAATTATGTTCTAAAAAAGTATGATGATAGATCATCTTGGAAAGCAAGAAAAGAAGCTCTTGTTTATGAACTAATACAAGCAAAAACAAGTGTTCCTGTTCCTGAAATACATATACCTGATACAAGAAAAACAATTTTACCATTTGCATATCTCTTAATGTCTGAAATTTCTGGAAAAACTCTTAAAGAATATTATAAAGAATCTCAAAATGAGTATGAAAAAATAGGAGAAAAAGTAGGTAAATGTTTAGCAGAATTGCATAGTATAACATTTAATCATTTTGGATTTATAGATGATAGAGGAATTTTACCAGAAGAAAATTGGCAGAACTATTTTATAGATAATTTATTCCAATATAGTTGGTGGGAGGCATTTAGCAAAACAAATATACCAGAAGAAATACTTTATAATGCAGCAAGTTATATAAAGAAAAGACAAGATTTATTAAAAAACATTAACCAACCAACATTTGTGCATGCAGATTTTACACAAAATAATATTAAGTTTGAAGATGAAGAGATAAGTGGAATTATTGATGTAGAATGGGCATTTTCAGGAGATCCTATATATGATTTTACAAAAATAGAGTTATTTATGCCAAATGATATTAAAAAACCTATTATTAAAGGTTATCAAAGTAAAAGAGATCTTAATTCTGATTTTAATGAATTATCTACTATTTATCTTATTGAAAAAGCTCTAAGATTGTATTATTTTAATTCTAAAAGAAAAGATGAAAAGGAAAAAGCAAGAATATTAAATATAATCAAAAAACATCTTAATCTTTAAACATTTCATCTCTTCTCCCATGATAATGCTAGATTTGTATAGAACTATTATAATACATAAGTAAAAGAATTTATTCAAATTTTTCTATAATATCTTTTAATTCGTTTAAACTTTTTATTTTATGCCATTCAATCACGCTTTGGCTTCCTTGCAACAATTAAATATCTTTCTGTATCTGTTAATATTTCTTTCTTTGTTTTATATTTTTCTATTACATTTTTAAATCTCTTAATATTCTTATTTATATTAAACTCTTGTGTGATTGGATCAAATTCTTTTTAATAATTCATTTAATTTCTTTTTAGTATCTTGTATTATTTTCTCTACATCTTCCTTTAACTGGAATACTCCTTTTAATGAATCAGCAAGATTTTTATTATCTAATTCCTTGATCATAGATTCAATCTGATTTCTTAAAACATCTAAATTTCCTCTATTCAGGTGATTCTTAACAATATTCCAGTTAGCATCATTTAGCATAATAATATCTCTTAGATCAGTTTTTCTGCCAGAATGAATCTTAAATGCTAACAATAATTCTTTACTAGGGACTAAACATTCAATAGAATTTTCAATTCCAGCTATTATTATTTTATCTGAATTTTTTAAGATATAATCAAAACTCCAGGAACCATTTGTTGTTCTGCAAACCAAAGAATTAACTAATAAATCAATACTAACAGGAAGATTCTCTATTTTTTTAATATATTTGATAAATTCCCCACCATATTCATTATCAAGATCATCTTTAACTATTGATTTTTCAAAACCTTCTCTATTCAATAATTTAGTTATTTTCTCCAGCTCGTCTTTAGGAATAACTATATCACAATCAACAGAAAACCTGTGCTTTGCTCTGGCTGAAACAGCATAACCACCAACAACTATTATTCTGAATTTTGATAGTTTCTTCAAAATATTAATTATTTCGTTTTCTCTATTGATGAATTTCACTATATCTCACTTCCATATCTAAATTATACATCTCATTTAACATTTCCAAAGCAGGCTCATATTGGTATATATTTTTTTTACAAAACTTAATTGTTTCAGCTAAAGTATCAACATATAAATTATCTATTTTTTTGTTTGCAAATCTTTGCTCAGGAACCAATATGTAAAATACTCCAAAATATGTTTGTTTTAATGGTTCTCCCTGGATATAATAGCTTATACCATTGGATTTTAATAATTGTTTCCATTTTTTCAAATCAGACTTTAATATTTTCAAATAAATTGGATAAAAACCAAAGAATCTTCCTACTTGATATCCACCCCTAGTCCATAAAAATACTGCATCTGGCCCTGTTAAGCTATATTTTAATTTAATTTTCTTTAAAAAATTATAAGATTTTGATATATTTATCCTGTTTTCAAATAATTTCTCAGGAGAAACTACTCTGTATTTACCTCTTTCTATTTTCTCTAAAAACCCCTTCTTAGTCATATCAAATAATGTCTTATTTGGGTTAGGTGTCTGGAAAGTTGATATAAATTCCTTTACTAAAAACTCTTTTTTCCATTTCCACATTATAATCCATAATTCATAGTATTTCATAATATTACTATAGCAGTAATAATATATAAAAATATGTATTATATATTACTATAGCAGTAATAATTACTATTTATTAACAAATAAGCCTCTAATAGCTATTTTGTTAATAAAAATAGTTGATTTAAGACCTTATTATTGGATCAAAGTAAAGCCATTGAAATAATTGTATTTTATATATTTTTGAGATAAAGTGTTAATATATGTATATTTGTTGAAAATAAAATGCAGGATAAATCATGTAGATTCTAAAAAAGAACTTTGTATACAAGCAGCTGATATAATAGCAGGTGCAATTAGAAACTTCTATACTTTTCAAAATGATAAATACTATCGATATATAC
>JAGGXH010000056.1 GCA_021163145.1 Candidatus Aenigmatarchaeota archaeon
CTCTATAAGTGTATTATTTGCAGCTACTGTATTATAATTTCTCATCAAATGTAAACCTATATAACTATTCTCAACAGTATTATTTATTATAGTAAGATTTTTCCACCATTCTGTCCATAAAGAACCTGCATGATTACTATACTTATAACTATTGTTAATAATATTATCTCTTATAACACCACCATATCGCAGATATCCTCCACCATCATAATAAATACCAGTTGTATGGTTAAGATAATTCCCAGTAATATTTATATTATATGATTTCCATGGTTCTATAACACCCCATGTACCACCATCAAAAACAAAATTATTATCTACTGATACATTCTCTGTGTCAACAATCTTAACAGCATAATCTTTATTTAATCTAAATGTATTGTTTATTATATGACTATTATTTGATCCTGATTGTAATCTAACAGATGAAGAATTATAAACCGTATTATTTATTATGTTTACATTAGTTGCATTATATACGTATATTCCTACATGATAGTTATCTATTGTACAGTTTTGTATAGTTATATTATCAATAGTAGTTGTTTGTCCTGTGTCATAAGATATAGATCTTACATATATTGTAAACCCACTAGTGTTTCCATAAAATGTTGTAGAATTACAATCAAATACTATATTTGATGTATTGATAATAAATACACCATAATCAACTGTATCATTAATATAACATGTGCCAAGAGCATCCATAGAGGTGCTTTCATTTATATATGTATGCCCATTAAAATCAGAACAACTTGTAAAATAATGAGCATAGCTCTGTGATATTAATATAAATATAAATAAAAATGTAAAAAGCACCAATTTTTTCATAGATAATTATTGAATATATGTTAATATAAATATATGGTGGGCCATAAGGGATTTGAACCCTCGACTCCCCGCTTAAGAGGTTCACCTTTTCAGTTAGATTAACTGAAAATCGGGTGCTCTGACCAGACTGAGCTAATGGCCCATAACTATAGCTAATTAAAGAATTGCTAATTATATAAATTTTACTTTTTTCTAATTTTTGTTAATACATTTTTCCATTTCCATCTAAAATTCTTTAACTTAGAATTTGGATAACCACACTTAGCACATTTTCCTTTAACTTTATGGTAAGAATGATTACCACATCTTCTACATCTTATATGAGTTGTCTTATTATGTTTACCAAATGAAGGTGTTCCTTTACTCATTTAAATCACTCCATAGCTGGAGAAACTAATATAATTGTATCTCCTCTTACTAATACTGAACCTAATTTTATTTCAGATTCATCTTTTCTCTGAGTTGCATCTTCTAACCAAATATTAAGATGCAAATCAAATGCTTTAAGAGTTCCAGTTACTTCAGTGCCATTTTTCAAAGAGATTATAACTCTTTTTTCCTTTGCCTTATCTAAGACATCTAATGGTCTTGCTGACATTTTACATCACCTACAATTAAATTAAAAAACAACTTTAGTATTTATAAATATAACAGCTATTAATATTTATAAAGGTTCAATGCAAGTGATATTGTATGGCAATTGTTCAAATTAGAAGCAAGAGAAAGCCAACCGGAGGGCTTTTAAATAGATTAAGAAAAAGAAAAAAGAGAGACTTTGGTAGTGATTTTATTCCTATAAAAATAGGTAAAAAAAGAAGTAAGAAAATAAGAGCATATGGAGGAAATTACAAACAAAGATTAATGGAAATAGATGTTGCTAATATAAATGGGAAAAAAGTTAAAATTTTATCTGTAAAAGAAAATCCTGCTAATCCAAATTTTGTAAGAATGAATATTATAACAAAAGGTGCAATAATAGAAACAGAAATCGGTCTTGCAAAAGTTACTTCAAGACCAGGACAACATGGAACAGTAAATGCAAAATTAATTAAGTAAACTTATATCCTAATTTTTCAAAAATTCTTTTCATTTTTAAAGAATCTATATCTAATATAGGGCTTTCTGAAATAATTGTAATATCAACTTTTCTTTTTAATATTGCTTGTGCTAATGGTTTGAATGGTGGTTCATGATCTATTGGTTTATGAATATCAACATATTCACCTTTCTTATTTTTTCTCATGTTTGAAAAGTGTGAATGAAGATGAGAATATTTTTTAACTTTATCTAAAATTTCTTCATAATCTATTTTACCTTGATTATAAGCAAACATATGACCAAAGTCAATAACAGGAGCACATTGTTTTATTTTGGAACAAATATCTAATACTTCATTTATTTTTCCATATGATTTTGGTTTTGCCATTGTTTCAATTCCAACATTAACTTTCCATTTTCTTCTCTTTGCTCTTTCCACTATATCTTTGAATTGTTTTAACATAATTTTATGACATTGTTCAGGTGTATATTTTCCATAATATCCTGCATGAACAACAACTATTTTTGCACCCATGTGATAAGCTCTTTCCATTGAATCTAATATTCTTTTTTTAGATTGTACAATAACTTCTCTTTTCTCGCTTGCTAAGTTTATATAATATGGTGCATGAATTGACAATTCAATATCAAATTGTTTTGCTCTTTCTCCTAATATTTGTGCTGTTTTATTTGACATTTTTACTCCTCTAACAAATTCAACTTCCATTGCCTGTAATCCTTCTTTTTTAATATATTCAATTGCATCAATAGAACTACCATTACAATTTAAAGGGATACCAGCTGGGCCAAGTTTTACTTTAAATTTCAAATAATCACCTTCATTAAATCTTTTGCAACAATAGTGTTTTTAAAAATAGGTTTAACTGCATCTGCAATTTCCTTGTTTGTTTTATATCTCTTACTAAAGTGTGTTAAAATAAGTTTTTTTATATTATATTTTTTTGCTAATTGTGCAACTCTTATTGCACATGAATGATCTTTATTACCAGCATTGTCAATAAATGTTGAATCATGAATAAGAACATCTGCATTTCTTGCAACCTTAAATAAAGCAGATGTCTCTTTTGTATCTCCAGAATAAACAATTTTTCTTCCTTCAGTTTTTTTAGCAATTTGTTGTAATTTCACATTCCTAACTATACCTTTATTTTTTATTTCTTTCAAATCTTTTTGACTTAAATTAAATTTGTGTGCTTTCTTGATATCAATGTTCCAATGATCTTTTTCCTTAAAGCAATATCCATAAGCTGGTACATTATGCTTAACTTTAATGCAAAATATTTCATAATCATTATTTGAAAATAATATTTTATTGTCTTTGCAATCCTTTACTTTAAGTGGAAAACCTATTGACCAGTAACTTAATTCTATTAAAGAATCTACAAATCTTGTTGCATCTGGTCCATATATTTCTAATGGCTTTTTTCTGTTTTCTAAATGCATTGTTTCTATTAATGGAAGTAATCCAGAAAAATGATCTGCATGCCAATGTGTAATAAAAATTTTATTAATCTTTAGTGGACTTAATCCTGCTTTTTGTATTTGAAGTTGTGTTCCTTCTCCACAATCAAACAATATGTATTCTCCTTTGTAAATTAATAATATTGCAGGATGATTTCTCTTTATTGTAGGTACACTTGATCCTGTACCAAGAAATATTAATTTAATTGGTTCTGGCATATTAAATATTGTATTTTAAATATAAAAATAGATGGCGTTTAAATATAGTCACGCCACCTATTAAGTCTATACCACATATCATACAACATCTGATACCATAATGTAATTCTCCACTCTGCATGACTATGTGGTGAATGATTTTTAATTAATTCCTCGCTTATGTTATTATATTTGTTGTATTTGTTGTATTTAGTTTTCATTTGTGAAAGTAATTTTTGATTTTCATATCCATTTACATTCACATCAAAATCATTTAATATTATTCTTTTATCGTTTTCATTAATTGTCATACACGTACTTACTGAAGTTGAATATTTCATACTATCCCCTCAATAATTGATATACTCTTTCATTATTTCTATCAACACAACCTGTTAAATCTTCAGACATATGTCTTAAACATTCTATATCATCAGATGATGCATGTCCATTTCCAACTATTGTTGAAACATCACCATATTTTGTATGTGAACACATTCCAAATGAAGATATATTAACATTTGAATGATATGACATATATATCACCTATTTTTATGTGCTCTATATGCACTTTCATTTGCATGATCAACTGCTGAAGTAAGTTTTGATGAAACTTCTCGCAAAACATACATACTATCAGATGAGCACTTACCACTTCCTGTTATATAAACTTCATTATCTCTTTCATATACTGAACTCTTTATTTTTGTTTTTCCATATACCATGTTTATGCACCTCTAGTATGTCAATTCTTCTGCTATTTCAGCAACTTTTCTCTCATTATTTCCTTTAACCTTTACATTCTTGACATATGTTGTCTCATTGTTTCCAAATATATATCCATCACTCATGGTGCTTTTTGCATAATAAGGTGATCTTTTCATTTTATCGAACATAAATTATCTCCCCCATATAAAATCTCCTGTATATGTTCTTACGTCAAATGAGTCATCATATTCTGTATTAACTTCATCATTGATTTTATCTAACATATCTGAATAATTATTTCCTTCTATGCATGGAATTCCATATTTTTCCATTGCAAATCCAAGACCACCATTTTTCTGTGCCAATAAATGGTCGTATGCATCCTTATCATCTGTCTCAACAGTTAACTTTCCTCTATATTGTTTAACTCTTATTGTCATTAAAATCACCTCAGAACACTATCATATAATATCTAGAATATATTCTCTAATTACCCAATAACAAGGTAAATTCTGATAATAAAAAAGAAAAAAGCTTAGGCTTTTTTATAAGCCTCAGCTAACAAAGTATATATTGTAATGCCTGAAATAAATGTTGCAATTGGTATTCCAATAAATGGTATAAATGATAAAATTAGTGTAACTGCTAATAAATATATCATTGAAACAAACCATGCTGCTAAAAATTCTCCAGAAAATGCAATTTTTATAATTGAACTAAATTCAAATGCTGAACCAAAATTTTCCTTAATTGCATATCTTATTAATGCACATAAAGAAATTATTGATATAATAGCTGAAACTATTACTAACACTATTAGACTTAATCCTGCAGTAGACAATATTGTTATTAAATTATTTGTTAAATTTAATGCTGTCAATGAAAATATAGATGTACCAATTAATACTAGTGCTAATAGTAATACTGGTATTGCATAGATTAATGATATTATAAATGCTATAAGTCCTTTTACAAATAAGTCAATTGGATCATTCCATTCAGGCATTTTATTTATTTTTTTAGATGCATTTTTTGCTATTCTAAGAAAATATCCAAGACCAATTAAATTTACTATTGGTATTAACATTATAATAATACCAATAACAAGCTTTTTTATGTCTTGGAATGGTTTTTTTACTGCATTTATAAAATTCATGTAAATCACTTTTTTCTTTTAGAAATTTTATTTGCTTTCTCTAGATAAAGAGAAATATAAGAAATTGAAATAATAGGCACAACTAAAATCATATTTAATAATGCACCTATTATTGGAATAATTCCAGCAATAAATGAAAACAGAATTGCAACAATCATTAATAATATAATTGACCAAAAATTGCTTAATCCAAATCTAATTGAAAATTTTACAGCTTCAATTGCTCTCTTATTACTTAATACAACTGCATGTGGAACAAACATAAATAATATATTAAGTATTATAATAATAATAACACCAATTAATAACAAAATCCAGCTTAATATATCATTAATATTTAATAAAATAGGTATAAAAATTAAAATTAATATTGAAAAAATAATACAAAGTACAAGTACTTGTGCACACAATATTGAAACAAATTTTTCCTTTATAGTTGAAAACATTAATTTTATAGAAGACTTGCCTTTCAATGATTTAGCAAACACCTTTATTATTCCTGCCTGGAGCAATATTGATGAAATTATTACAATTATTATCATCGATGCTGAAAAAATAAAATATCCTGGATGGATCAATAATTTTTCTATTATTTGAGAACCTGATGTTACACTTGATCCAATTATTGGCATAAGTGCTAATACATATAAGAAACCAATTATTAATATTGCAATCAAATAAGAACCAATTATTGTTAAAAAATTTTTATTATAAGCTTTCCATGCATTATTAATATATTTACTTACCATAAGAAAATGTTAAATATTCTACTATATAAAGTTTGTTAAAAATATTTCCAATATTATTATTAAAACAATTATTTCAATTATATGTTTTGGTTTTAATTTTATAATTGATTTTTCTTCATCAAAGTATCTTATTAATCCAGCCATTCCTTGAGGTTGTTGTATTCTTTGCTTTGCCATGTATAATTAGTTAATATAGAAGTATTTAAAATTAGAGGGTAGTTATCACCTTCTCAACATATAATTCGTTTTTTAGTTATAATCAGCATTGAATTATGTTATATTTATGGTTGACATAATTTTAAAATCTTTGGATTCACTAAATGTCTACTACCATCTTCTGTTTCGACAACATTAAGATGCCATCTACCAGTTTCTTTATCTGTAACATCTTTTACAATATCACCTTTACAAAGATTTGCAAAAGGACTATTATAATTTTCAGTAACTCTATATGTGCAACCATTTGTCATTATTTTCACCTCTTTAATAATTAACATATATTAAAAATTAACATATATTAAAAATTAAATCTTTAAATAATTATTGAAAAATAAAGGTGTGCTAGGCATAGCCTGTCTTTTGTAAAGCAGATCAAACAACAAAACGTTGTTTTCATCTAAACTGCTTGACAGCATCTGTCTAAGCAACCTACCCGGCCCTCCTTCATCATTAGGCCTGCTTGGTCTTGCACCACGCCAGTGTTAGTAGGAATGATTTTTACATTCCCCTTAACAAAAAACCTTCTCAGGTTTTTGGCATCATGATGGTGGACAGAGCTTCCTCCTCGCTTAAAGCAAGGGCAGCTGTCTACCTAGCTCACCTAAATTAAAATAGTATCTAAATGTTTTTAAAAATTAGCATCTCCAATAATTACATTCATCTGGATCAAAAACATTCCATTCTTCTTCATATTGTTCTTCTTCTAAAGAATTAGATTTTTTATAATGTGTTGTATTTTCTATATAATCTGAAAATTCATTATTCTCAGGTCTCTTTGATTTAGCTAATTCAAAAATTCTATTCATTCTTTCTTTAGCTTTTCTTACTTCCTCGTTTTTCATAAATATAGTTAATAAAGTAAATTATTTAAAATGATTTTTCTGAAGAAGAAAATTAATAAACCACCAAAGGTTCTAGAGAAAGAGAGGTCTGTATTAAAACAACATTAGTAACAGCGGACTAAACATCTCGCAAAAAGCTCGATGCTTACATCCCTGTCCTATCAAACAGGTCGTCTACCTGCAGTAAATGTTGCCTATTTTTCCCGGCTCCTTCGGGCTTAGATGCATTCAGCCCTTATGAGCTATGGCGTAGCTGCTCAGCAGTGCATTAACAACTGATCAACCAGAGGCCACGGAAGGACGTTCCTTTCGTACTCATCCTTCCCTCGAGTCAGGCAACAACACCCCTAGAAGATATAAACCGTACTGTCTTTGTCGTTTAGAGTGGAATCAAAGGCTCATAAGCTACCACATCAACTAATAATGTAGTATTGGGGCGGTTCATTCATTGCCTTTAAAATTAATTATATCGTATTTGGTAATCTATTATCATTGCTAGCAAATGCTAATGCTCAATAGATCATCTTGAATACGAAAATTAAGAAGACCACTCTAAATCACGACGTACTGAACCCAGCTAAAGTCCCCTTTTAATCAGTGAACACCTGCACCCTTGGCTGCTGCTGCACAGCCAGGAGAGGGGTAGCCGACAGCGGAGAATCAACGCGCGGGATCTCGTGTTTGATAGAGCTTCCTCTAACTAAAATCTAAAACTGGTTCTTTAAATCGAAATTACAATCATTACCAGTTAAAGGAAGCTTTGACCCATCAAAATATGTCGATTTGCTCGTTGAAACCCGCTTGGGTTCCAAACTAGGAGCTCTCGCCCGCCACGAATCCATTATAGGGACCTACAAGAAATCTTATTTTTTAGTCTTTTTTGTTTAATAGGATGATTAAATCCTATACATCTATAAAATTTTAATAGATTATCTCTCCCATAAAGTGAAAGTGTTATGACATTATTTTTATCTTTGTAAAGTTTAGCAATTCTAAAATTAAAATTTTTAAGTAGTTTTCTGATAATTCGAATCAATTGTAAATTTTTTGATGATACTCTGATATGATTTGAATTTAAACTAACACTTCCTTCTGCATCAAAAATTCCCTGTAAAAATCCTATTTGAAAAGCCTTGTTTTCTTTTAATATTAACCGAGGATGTTTATGAAACTTTAATAATATAAGATAAATTTCTTTTGAATAAACATTTAGTCTATAATATTTTCCTTTCACTTTTCTTATCTTAGTGTTTTTGTTGAAAATAATTTTCAATGCTCTTTGCAAATACACTAACCACTTGTATGAAACTTGTTCTACTTCAAGCCCATATTCGTTTTTATCCTTTCTATGATAGATATATCCATCCTCGCTTGCACCTACTATAAAACCAAATAATTTACTATTCTTTCTCATAATATTTTTATAATTTATTTGTGCTTTATCGTTGTTTGTTACTTATGTTAGTAGTGATTTCTTGTAGGTTATCCCCGGGGTAGCTTTTCGGAAGTCACCGACATCCATCAAGAACACTCGGCGTATCGTTAGCCCAGGCTTTCACCTCTGGATTTCTTACTTTGCGAAATCCAGTCAATGATGCTTTTGCGCTTACACTCTTCTCTGGATTCCTGACCCAGATGAGCATCACTTTGGGCGCCCTTGATATCTTTTCAAGGGCGTACTTAGGGTATGCCAAAATCTCTCTGTGCAATTACAATGATGAAGGATAAAAAAGATTAATAATAACTGAAGACTAATATATACCAATGAATGAAAAATTAAGTTCCTTTATTGGCTTGCTTTTATCTGATGGTTCTGTTTATTATGATAAAAGCAAAAGAACTTATTGTATTCAGCTTACAAATAAATTCAAATCAATACGAGATTATTTTAATTTACTCGCAAAAGATTTATTTGATATTAAAATTTTTCATGAAAACGTTTGTAAAAATGCTATTTCTACAAGATTCTTTTCTGTCAAGATTGCTAAATCCAAACGGAGATTATCCGAAATGTAAGGTTCCTGATGAAATTAAAAAGTCTAAAATATTAAGTTCGGAGTTTTTAAAATCTTTTTCTTCCTGTGATGGATGTATTTATTTCAATCCCAAAAAATCTGTAAAATATATTGAAATAAGATGCTATCATCCTAAGCTGAGAAAAGACATTATAAAATGCTTCAACAACTTAGAAATAAAGTGTTTATCTAAATCAAATTCTATTATAATTTCAAATATTTCAAACTTAAGAAAATTCTATGACAACATAGGTTTTCTTAGACAAAGTTTAGTTTCAGATACTAATTCTAAACATTTCGGAAAATCTAAGATGAACTTGTTGACAAATGCACTTCATTGAGATCTTATACATATCGCCCCAGCCGAGCGGCCCACCAATCGGTGTCCCCCCGAGAGGGTAAGTTGTATTCTTTTGAAAATGCAGTGTTACATTGGCGCCTATCTAATGGCCGGAACCATTAGCTTAGCGGCTCCTGCATACGCTATGTAATCAAAAGAATACAACAGCGACAGGCTGCCGCAGAGCTCCACGGGGTCTTCTCTTCCCCCTAGGGGTCTGTGGCCTATTCACCACAATAGCAGTTTCGCCGGATCCAAGTTTGGGACACTAGGATAGTCGTTAAGCCATTCATGCAGGTCGTCATTTAAACGACAAGGGATTACGCTACCTTAAGACGGTCAGAGTTACCGCCGCCGTTTACGAGGGCTTAGGCCGGTTGAAATCGGCTTTAACACACTCGCACTGGGCAGGCCTCATCGGTTATACAAAGGATTTCTCCTTAGCAACCGACTACGTTTTTGTTAAACAGTCGCCATCCTCTTGTCACTGCGACCTACTAGTCCTAGTTGAACTAGGGTAGTAGGCACTCCTTCTACCGAAGGTACAGAGCCAAATTGCCTAATTCCCTAAACTTGGTTAATCCGCACGCCATTGCCTTCTCAGCATGAATCACCTGTGTCGGTTATAGATATGATCACAGACAATCCGATTACTTGCATTTTCATGGGGCCTTGGAATTTTCTGAACTCTCCTATACAGGAAAGCTCATCACGCCTTCATCTGGTTCTCTTTATGACAAAACTCCCCAGATTTAAGCGCTTAACTTACGTCAGAATATCCAAAGCCGTCTGCAAGTAAACTTGCGTTGCCGCATGTATGTCTGTGGTACTGGAATATTAACCAGTTTCCCATTCAGCTTGCTCAGTTAAGACAAGCCTTAGGATCAACTAACTTACGGCCGAACAACGTTGCCGTAAAACTCTCGTTCTCCAGGCGGTTGTGTTTTTAACACAACTTCATGCTACTTCCAACAGGATTCTCATTTCTGAACGGTCCACTCCTTCTCACGAAGAAGCTTCTGCCCGAACAGAACGCCTCCTTACGCTATGTCTTTCGACATCCAGGGTATCGGTACTGTCCTTACACCCGTCCATCTTCGCCGCACCAGTTCTAGAACGGTCCGTTATTACACGTTGATTATGCGATGGCTACTTCTAAGCCTACGCCCCGTCTGTTTTGGAACTGGCACAAGCTTCCCGACTTAGAACAGATTTAGGGACCTTAACCCTGGGCTGGGTTGTTCCCCTTTCGGATACCAACCTTACGCCGGTACCCTCACTCCCGCCTTCTAAGACGTTAGCAGATTATGAGTTTGACAAGAAAGCCGGGGATTTCTCCCCTTAACTTTCCAATCAGTGCTTTACCCCACTAACTGTCTCTGGCGAGGCTGTGCTGAGACACATTTAAGGAGGAACCAGCTTTTCTGCTCCTATAGCTAAATTTCAAGAACCAGATTCTTTAAATTATCTCTTTTTCTAAAGAGATTAAAAATATTATAAAATTTTAAAATCCCGTTTTTAGATTGAATGTATAATGCATAACATTTCCTTCCTTTTTGAAGATATATTTTTCCTGTTGGGATATCCATTAAATTTAAAACATTTTTAATGAATTTTAAAGACTCAAAATTATTTTGATGAAATGAAATTTTTATTTTACCTGTTTTTTGAAATGTTCTTGTTTTTGTACAATATCCTTCTGCATCGAAAAATCCTGAAATATACGGAATCCAAAGTTCTTTATTTTGTTTTATTATTTTAGGTGTTTCCCAATCACTTTGATTTGTTGACATCTCAAATATTTTATTTAAAAATATAAATAATACCTTTGAATTTATCTGTATAATAAAGTTGTTTTTAAATTTCATAATCTTGGGATTTATATCAAATTCTTGTTTAATAATTTTTCTAAGATATAGCAACCATTTCTTACCTTCCTGTCCTTTTTGACTAATAACAATCGAATACGTTCTGTCATTAATTGTCCCGTCTCTTAAACTACCAATGAGGTAAGCTAACTGTTTTGTTACTATCTTTGGTAATTTGTGTCCCTTATAAGATCTTGGTGAAAATATTTTAACATTCTCAAAACATTTTTCTAATATCTCAGTGTTATTCTCAGCTATTCTAAATATCAAATCTACCGGTATATTCGATTTACCACTAAGGTAATAATTTGATATAGATTTCTTTGAGATGGATCTTATTTGCTTTCTGTATTGCCTAAGAATGTTCTCACATCCACCAATAAAAATTTGTTTATCTTTGAATATTTCAAGATAGTTCAGTAATTTAATTGCCATTGTTTACTATTAATTACCAAACAACTTAAATTTTTCTTACCTCTTCAAAAGGCTAAAAGAATCTGGTCTGTGCCCTCACTATAGGAGTATCAGAAGGTTCGATTGGCTTTTGGTGTCAGAACTAATAGGAATCAATAACAATATTTAACAATTTATTTTTATCATAATCTTTCCATTTTCTACTTTTTGAAGAAATCTTAACTCCATCTAAAAAACCAATTTCTTTTTGAAATTTTAAAATTTGCTTTAAACCTGCTATTCTTATCTCATTTTTTGTAATAGATGTTTTAAACCCCAAGCTTGTTAAAATTTCATTAAATTGTTTTAATAAATATGGGTTATAACTTGATAAACTTATTCGCCTTTGGATAATTTCTTTATTACCTTTTTTGTATTTATTTTTATAAAATTCTATACAACCGTCAGTTGAAAATACTACTTGTAAAAAGACTCTTTTGATTTGTTTACTTCCACTTATAATAAATTTTGGTATAATTACAGGAGGATATCCATTCTTGGGTTTGCAATATTTGCATAAATAAGTAATGCATGGTCTTGTTCTATAAGTTGGTGAAAAGTTCAAAAGCTTTATAGTAACTTCTCTAGATATTATTTTTACATTTCTAACTGTTTTAAATTTATATCTGTAAAATTTTTGTTTTCCAAAAAGCTTTGTTATGCATTTTTCAAATAATTTTAATATCTCTTCTGAATTACTTGTGATATAAATTTCATATAGTCTTTTAGAAGCTTTTGAAATTCCACCATCTGTTAATAACAGCGCAATAAGTTTTGATAAATCCTTTTCGTTATCTTATTTATTTCCATAATATAATATTTCTTTACAATATTTTATTTCTTTATACCCTATGGAAGTAAAAATTTTGATTCCTATTAGGTCTGATTTCACCCCTATTCCCAGTTCACCCGAGCACTTTGTAGTAGCATCGGTAGCGGACCTCCACGCAACTTTCGTCGCGCTTCATCCTAACCAGGAATAGATCACCTCCTTTCTGGTCTCATCCCTGTGATTACACGCCCTTTCAGACGCTGTCCCTCACCTAAAAAGGCTGCGGACCAATTGCTTTCGCTTTGGATACTTGCCTTAAGCAATTATCCTCACCACAGAGATGAACTCCCTGTCCAGTGTTTTTCGTCAGAGAAGGTGTTTCAATTTCTTTTGTTTAATAGGATGTTTAAAACCTATTTTTTGTAAAAATAATTTACATTGTTTTTTACCATTTAAATGAATCATACTAACAGTTTCATAATCATATTTATAGTTATAAATTTTTGGATTAAATCCAAGCGTCTGAAATATATCAAAAACACCTTTCTCTGATTTCGAAACTGACATCGTGACCCTGTAAGTTTCTGCTCGTACACATGCTTCACAGCATTTTCCTTCGCAGAAACACCTTTCAGGCCACGAATGACTATAGCCAAATGATTTCAGGATCTTTTCATCTTCTGTAACAAATGCTTTTCAGCTTTCTGTCACCATACTTCTTCGCTATCGGACTTCTAAGATATTTAGGGTTAGGAGTTGATGTCTCCCATATTCCCACTCCATATCCGAGGAATGGTACTCTTTTCCTGCAATCAGCTTTCTGGATTTCCCATACGAGGCTATCACTCTCTATGGCGCTGCTTTCCAGCAGACTTCTGGTCATCCAGCTAAGCTGTACACAGGTTCCACATCCCGTTGCATTTCTGCATTGGTTCGGTTTGCCCTATTGGGTTTTCGATCGCCTTTACTTACCCAATCGCTATTGCTTTCTTTTCCTCCGCTTACTAAGATGCATTCTGGGATAAGAACAAAGGGACCATAAATATTGGTTACGATTATTAATTTTTACTTCACTTACTTTTTTTGCTTTTAAATTTCTCAAAACTCTTCTTACAACAAAAGGTGCTATACCAATTTTATTTGAAATTTGTCTTATTGTCATTGGCTTTATACATTTGTTAATAATAATTTGTTTTAGTTTTTCTTCAAATTTTTTATTTGTCGTAATAAATAACAGTTCTCCTTTGATACTATTTTTATTTTTTATTAAAGAAGCTGTTCCATCACATTTCAGGTATTCTAGTATATACATTAGTTCTGGTGTTCTTCTAATGTATTTCTTTGGTATAAAAGATCTGGAAACTTTATAATATGTTTCATCTTCTTCTACACTCACAAATATTTCTGTATATTTCTTGATTATAGAGTCATAACACCTTATATTCATAATACTAATGTATATACAGTACCAATATTTATGGCTTATCCTAAGCTCTGTATCCTTTCAATTCAGCGGGTTCGACATCCTTTCGGATTGCTAGCCGAAGCTAGCGCGAAGTCGCATTCGGAAATCTTGGGTTCGATGGCTGCATTCGCCTCGCCCAAGCTTATCGCAGATTGCTACGTCCTTCGTCTCTCTTAGAAGCCGAGCCATCCATCATTTGGCTTGAATAGGCATACAGACCTCTCTCTTTCTCTACCTTTGGTGGTTTCATCAGTCAATAAATATGACCATTAAGAGCTCATATGACCATCTTCTTTATCACAAAATCAAAAGGTGTTCAACTTATTCATTGCTCAAATCGACCCCTTCTATCCTAGATTGCATCCTCTAGGATATGCACATTATATTAAAATACCATTGTATACCCCGTGGGTTTATCATTGCTATTGCTCACCCTAAGTTTCCACTCATTTGGTATTTTAATTTATTAAACAGTGAGAAAAATATTTTTCTCTCACCATCTTAAGGTATTCAAGAATTATTTTATGGAAGTATTTAAATGTTACGGATGCATTAAAATCAAATTTTATTGTTAATATTTTATATATATTCTATAAGTTGTTCCATAAAATCTTCAATTTGTATAACTGGACCTAATTTACAAGCTTCTTCTGCATATTTCTCAACATTATTTGGATTTATACCTAATGTATAAATCACAAATGGAAACATTCCTGGTTCATGCATACCATTTTCAGGATTAGTAACATGATCAGAAGTTACAACTAAAATTGTTTTTGAAAA
This sequence comes from Candidatus Aenigmatarchaeota archaeon, assembly GCA_021163145.1. Lineage (GTDB taxonomy): Archaea > Aenigmatarchaeota > Aenigmatarchaeia > Aenigmatarchaeales > Aenigmatarchaeaceae > JAGGXH01. The sequence goes on from JAGGXH010000056.1 coordinate 14,920, forward strand.
ATCAACATATTCTTTTATTCTTGCAAAAACTTCTCTATCAATTTTTTCAATATTTGCAATTTTACCATTTATATCTTTATCATGTGCATAGATATCAGGAGAAAGAATATGCAAAACAACATAATCATAAGAATGTAATGCATCTAATGCTGCTAATACTTTATTTTTTAAATTTGTATTTTTGTCACCTGTTGCACCTGAAACATCAATAACACCCATTTCCAAATGTCTTCCTATTCCTCTTACAACAGGAGATGCTGCAATAACAGCACCTTTTAATGAAAATTTTTCTTCAAAGGGTTTTTCTAATTTCCATATACTAGCTCCTCTTAATAATATATAATTTGCAGGAATCTTTCTATATTTATTTGCACTATGACTTTTCATTATCTTATAAACTTCATCTGACCATTTATTCAAAATAGATGCTGTTCTTATAGATGCAGTATCATTATCTAATGGTTTTATTTTAGGAACAATTTCACCAACTTGACAATTTGAATCAGAAACATTAGGAGAAATATCTATATTTGATATCATTAATACACATCTATGAGCAACTGATTTAAATAATTTTACTTTAATTCCTTCAATATTAATTTCTTTGATATCTTGTGTTATTTCTCTTAATCCATTTGTATCTCTTCCAGCTCTTCTATCAACTAATTTTAATCTAGTTTCATATTGATTTTCTGCTTTCTCAGCAACTATCTCTTCTACAGTTGCATAATTTCCTCTCATATAAACTGTATCTTTTAATTGAGGTAAGCCTATACCCATAGCATCAAGATATCCTCTTCCAGGATAATCATCTTTTTTATATCCAAACAAATTAAAAATAGAAACACCTGAATCTGGATGATCAAGCAATTTATTTTCAATTAAACCAGCAAATCCATTTTTTGTAAATGAATCTAATACAGGTTTAAATGCTCTTTCAAGAGTTGTTCCTGGTCTAAGACCATCTCCTGCACCATCAAGAATTACAAATAATATCTTCTTTTTCATGTTTTATTATTGTATTAATGAGCATTTATTATTTATGCATGCACATATATCATAGTCTTTGTATAACAAAAGATTTGTTTCATTACATTTAATCTTAGTTTCTATTTGAATAGAATTCATACAATGTCTTTCCAATGAATTTGCACAATAAGCAATTGAACAATCAATGTCTCTTCTACATGAACCATCATGTTCTATATATTTTAATTCTGGGTTTACAATAATTTGTCCAGTTGGTCCTGTTTTACTAATACATCCACTAAATAATATTATACCAATTAAAAACAAGTATAATATTTTTTTCATAATTATTATTTGATATTAATCTTTAAATTTTTATCTTTCTAATAAAAATATTCTCTTATGTGGGATTTTAGCAGGAACTTTACTTAATAACAGTCTTTCCTCATAACTTTTTCCAACCACAATTGGTTCATATTCTTTTACTAATTTTAGAGCTGAATCTAATTTAGCAGAATTATTAGAATAAATTATTAGCAAAATATCTCCTTTTTTAACTTTATCACCGTTTTTCTTATTTATTATTAAACCTGCACCTTTGTCTTTAGGTGCACCTGCTTCTCTTGCAATTGCAGCAATTTCTGCATTTTTCGTCCACAATACAAATCCAGATTTATTAGATCTAACATAAACATGTTTTTTACCAACTTCTATGTCAGATGGTTTTATGTTAGGATCTCCTCCTTGTGCTTCTATTATTTGTTTCATTTTTTTGTATGCTTTACCAGATTTAATTAAATATAATGCATGCTTTTTACCATCAATATGATTTTTTGCAACCATTTCAAATAATATTCCTGCAAGGCTTGCTACTTTTTCTAATAAATCTTTAGGCCCATTTCCTTTTAATGTAAGTAATGCTTCTTGTGCTTCTAATGCTGGGCCAATTCTATACCCAATTGGTTGTTCCCCATATGTTATACCACAAGCTGTATGAATTCCAAGTCTTTTACCAAGTTCAATAAAATCATATGCTAAAGATGTTGCTGCACCAACTGTTTTTATTTTAGCTCCTCTCCCAGTAGGCATATCAATAACTAAATATTTTGATCCCATTGCTTTTTTCTTTGACATAATAGAAGGTAACATTAATGGATCTATACTTAATGGATATTCTATTTTAACAAATGTATCATCTGCTGGAGCTAAATCTAATGTTCCTCCCCAAACTAAACATGCATTTGCTTTTTTAATTATTTTCTTTATTTCATCAATCTTAAATTCAACAGGAGCTAATATTTCCATTTTATCTGCAGTTCCTGCAGGAGAAGTAATTGCCCTAGAACTTGTTTTAGCAATTGTCAAACCAGCTGCTGCAACTGTTGGAACCAATACCATAGATGTTGTATCTCCAGAACATCCACCAATACCATGTTTATCAACAAGTTTTTTTCCAGGTAATTTTATTTTTTTTCCAGTTTGTATCATTGCTTTTGATAATGATTCTGTTTCATCCATTGACATACCATAAATGCTTAAAGATGTAATAAATGCACTTAATTCAACATCTGTTAAATGTCTTTCAACAACATCTTCAATAATTGCTTTTATTTTTTTATAGTTTAATCTTCTTCCTTGTATTTTTTCTTTAATAAATCTAACAGATTCTGGTGTACCTGCTGCAACAACATCTATAGAGTGACCCAAAGCAATATTTAATCTTGTACATAAATCAATATTTGCTCCAGCTTCTCCAGGAGAAACAAGTTTATCTGATATATCTATTATGCTTATTATTTTTTTCTTTTTTGATTTAATTAAAACTCTATCAGAAGAATGCAATCCTAAAAATTCTGCATCTTGCTTATTCATTATTAATATTGGCTTTCCGCCTGTTTCAAATTCAATTGGTTTAACAATTAATTTCATTTTAATCACCAAAAATATATAATCTATAAAATATTTTCAATTTAGGTATCTCTTTAAATACTGGCTCTAAAATCATTATATCTTGATATTTCCCTAAATACAATTTATTGTCTTTTATTTGCAATATCAGTGTTGGTTCTCCTACAAGCTTAACTTGAGCATGTTGATAGAAGTTGTATCTGAAAGGTGTCCCTGGCTCATCATGTTCCTTATATTTTCCTGCAGGCAAAATATCTTTTAAAAAATTTAACATATCTTTTTTCAAACCAGATTCCCATCCTAACCATATAAAGGCAGCAACTTCATGTGGCAAATGACACTCCATTTTCCCATTTTTAACATTCTTCGATTTAATTATATTTTCTAAATTTTCTTTTATACCTTGTAATTCACTTTTCATTTCTATTTCAATCTCGCCTTCATCAATACTAACTAATTTCATTTTCTTTTCACCTTATACCAAAAACATATAATAAAGTACAATATAACAAATAAACCTAAACACAATAAAATTAGATTAACTTGTTGCCATAGTGGTACTGATGCCTTAAAATGTGAAAATAAGGAACTAAATGAATATTCGCATCTTTCTGGATTCATTATTGAACAGTTTTTAGAAGGTAAAATTGGAATAAAAATTAATAATAAAAAGATAATTAAATCTAAAACAATCTTTCCAATTGTTGGTTTTAAAAATTCTTTCCAATTCATTTAATACACCGGACATAATTGCTTTCCAGATATTTGATTACATGCAAGTTTTAAATTATGACATTCTAAATTTAATTCTTTGTGTTTTGAAGCAATATCACAAAGATTATCAATATACCATTCTATTTGTACTAAAGATTCATCTTTTGATGTATCACAATCATATTTTGCCCAATATTCACAATTTTCTATCATAACATCTTTTGCAGAAGCACATTCATAACCAGGCTTTGCAACCTCACATTCATCTTTATCTCTATAAATAGGATAAGCCATAACTAAAACAAATATTATTAAAAAAACTATAGATATTTTGTCCCATTTTGTTAATTTTATTTTCATAATACAATTATTCTCAAGTTTATATATAAAGTTAATATAAGTGTTAGAGAAATTATCCTAATTTCCCCATTTATCAATAGCAACTCTTAATTCCTTATGTGTTTTAGTATAATCTTTAAGTGAAATATTTTTTATTGTTGCATTTACAGCTTGACTTATTGCTTTTGCTCCTGCTTCAGCACCCATAGGATGGCCCCACAGTCCACCACCAAAATTTATAAGCAAATCATTTCCAAGTATGTTAACTAATTTTGGCACTAAACCTGGGTGCAATCCACCAGAAGCAACAGGCATAACTTGTTTCAACCCAAACCATTTTGATCTTAAGAACTTATCAATTTCAATAATTTCTTGCTTTGAACCTTCCATTTTACCAAATATTGTTCCAGTATGCAATGTAGTACAACCAATTAATCTTACTAATTTAGATAAAACTAGCATTGATATACCATGATCTTTATTTCTTGTAAAACTAGCATGAGATGCTCTATGTAAATGTATAAACATTTTAAAGTTTTGGTTTCTAAATTCTTTGAAAGCAGACCAACCAACAGTTAAGAAATCTATCATAACACATTTTCCACCATGATCTTTAACAAATTGTGCTCTTTTAATCATGGTTTGATAAGGTGCAGTAATATTTGGTGCATATATAACATTTCTTCCATATTCATCTTTAATTTTATCAACTATTTCCAACATTTTCAAAACTCTTTCCTTAAATTTATTAAATTGCATTGAAGATAAATTTTCGTCGTCTTTAGTAAAAACTATCCCATTTGAGTAGATTTTATATGCATTTTTAGCTTGCTCTTTTGGTGTTAATCCAAGCTTTGGTTTGAAAATAGAACCAGTTAATGGTTTATTTTTAATTCCAGTATATTTTCTTAAATCTTTTAATCCTAATTCAGGTCCTTTGAATTTAGAAACATATTTTTTTGGAAATATAATATCTTCTAATCTCAAACTTTGAATTTCTTTCATTCCAAATATATTTCCAGCAATAGAACTTAATAATTGAGAAATATTTCCAACCTCAAACAATTCAATTGGGTAAGCTATTTTTGCATAGTTTCCTTTTATTTCAAAAACTTTTGCACCTAGTTTAAGCATTCTTTTTTCAGGCATAGTTAATAATGATGTCCATGTACCTGTTGAACTTTCAGCTGCAACTGCTCCAATTGCTCTTTTTTTAGAAACCCCTTTTGCAGGAGTTATTTTGAAAACACAAACTAAATCATTTTTAGTTGGTTTATATTTTAAATTAATATATTTTTGATAAATCATTTCAACAACCCAATGTTTTTAATAAAATTTTCATCCTTTTTAAAAATTTTCTTGCATTTTCAAGAACTTCTTCAGCAATATATTTTGAATAGGTATATCTATAATCAGCACTTTCTCTAGCATCTGCACCTGAAGATAAATATTGAGTGTATATATATTCAACTTTTCCTTGCTTTGCTAAATTTTCAAGAACTATTTGAACTGCTACATGTTTTCTTTCTTTATAACCAAGTGCAAATAACACAGATTTTCCAGCATGAAACATTGAATAATAAGCTTTTATGATTGCCCATTTAAATTTATTTGCATTAAAGTCATTATAGGCTTCTTTTAAATCTGTTTCCGCTTCCTTTAATTCTTTATCTACTAGTTTTTTATCTGGTTTTATTTTAACCAAAAAATTTTTTTCCAAACATTCTTTTAAATCCATTTAGACCAACTTTATTTTATCTTTTTCAACTCTTTCATAAAATGCAGGATCTTTTTTTGACATATTAATCCAATCTATATTTC
>JAGGXH010000019.1 GCA_021163145.1 Candidatus Aenigmatarchaeota archaeon
AAACGTTGTTGATAGGACTTACGAAAAGGAAGTAAGTATTCCTTCGGTCTAATTTCACTAAATGTCGAATTAAGTTTGTTAAATACGTTTTACTTCCTCCTCTACTTGGGGTTACTGATAAAGTATTTATAGCGATTTTCATTTGCTATCCATTTTTTTAAATTATCCAGTAGTATGCTCAACTATATTATCTTTAATAATCTTGTTTTTATTTTAAATTTCAACTGAAAATTGTTTCCTTTATAAACTTAAGGTTGTAGGAAAGAGTGACACTGAAAACCGAAGGTCATTTTTACTCATTTGTTTTCAAGTTTTGAGTTAATTTCAATATATTTCCAGTTAATACCTATATATAAACCAGAAAGTATAAATCCTCCCGTTGTCATAAATGTACCTGTTAGACTGCCAGTAACAAGAAAAGGTAACATTGATATAAACCACTTAATAATTTCTTTTTTTAATTTTACAGTTTTCCGTAAATATAATAGTGGTTCCAAAAAACCTATACTATAGGTAATAAGCCAAAGAATTAACCCAATGATACCTAATTTCCATAAATACCATACAGGCACAATTTCGGTACGTTGACCTCCTAATCCCATACCGACTAACCAACCATAAAAAGGGAGGGAACTTATTAATTCTTTAGCGCCACGAACTCTCACTGTAAATGTGTTTTCCGGAGCCGTTTTATCTAACAAAGATATAGCTCGCATTCTTATTAACTTTTTCATTCCTATGTAGTCTATGTAGTAAGTTCGTGTTAAATAAGTTACCAACACAAACAGTATGCTTGCTGAACATCCTAAAATTAAAATTAATTTTAAAAATTCTTTGGACTTACCGTGAAGATTAAATATTAGCATTAAAATAAATACTGCTGCATAATAACCCCATGCACTCCGTGCTAATGATGTAATTATAGATATTAGAAATAACTCCTGTAGAAGTATTACCAATAAATTCATATATGGTTTGTCCCATTCTTTATATGCCAATAAACCAGATGCCATTGCTGGAACAGTGGCAAGAAGGTATTTGGTACGTAAGGCGGCTGAAGATATCAATCCATATTGATAATAACTATTGAGAAAATAAGCTATGAGCCAAACACTTGTTGTTATACCGCAAAATATGATAGTATTTTCAACAAGAGATAGTCGTTTACTGTCAGATACAAAATGACCTGTAATTAATACTATCAATGTAAAATATAATAAATTCCGAAATTCTCTTAAAACTATGCGTAGTTCGTGATAGTTGTATAGACCCCAGCAAGCACTGATAATGGCAATTACAAATAATGATAAGGTAGTTATATACTTTAAACTACCCAAGATTCTTCTTGGTTTCTTTAATACTATTATTAGTCCAAATAATAAAAAAGGAAATACTAACATATCATAGACAGATATGGGTACCTCTCCAATCCAAAAAAGTTCGGTAAAAAATAGATATTCAATGTGTACACCTGCGATTAAAAAAATGGATATAAGAAGACCAAACATTGGCCATCTAGCCAGAACCCATACATACACAAAATATATAATAGCTATAATAAGTTTAAGCATCCTATTATCGCCCAAATTACTTTATTCATCTTGCAAAATAAAATCACTTAGATTAATAAAGGGCACATTATGTCCAAAATATGTCTCAAATAGCTGATTTTCAGGAGTTAAATCTACATTATAGGTGAAAGTATTCCCATTAAGGAGCTGCGTCATCTTTACAATTAGATCATCAGAATCTGAGAATACTCTTTCTGGATTGATATATCCGAATAAAGTGCTTTTATCATAAATTGGTATACTAAATATTAAAATAGGCTTTTTAAAAAATAATGCTTCCACGATCACTGAAGAATATGGAGTTATAATCACATCTGCTTTTTCAAATAAATCAAATATGTTGGCATCCTTGATTATAGAAAAATGCATAGATTGTTTCTGTAAAAGTTGAGCATACCATTTTATGTTTTCAGCAGGGTGTATTTTTATCACAACGTCAATATGATTAAAATTGGTAATAGCGTTTAACACTGTATTAATATACCGTTTGACATATCTCATTTCCCAAGAAATGGGACTCGTAAAAATAACAATTTTTTTCTTTCTATCTGATAGTCTATAGTATTTACCATCAAACTTCTTTAATTTTGTTTTTATAACTTCATAATGAGGATAACAATTCGGGATAACAATATCATCATTACTAAATTGTTTTAAAAGTTTTGCATCGAAGTTACTCCATGCAAGATTTTTAACAACATTAGTTCTATAACCTGATATGGCCTCAATCATACCGTGTTGTAACTGATAGGTAGTAATTCCATTTTTCTTGAATACTAGATTGAGTGCTCTTGCTTTAGCAAGATTTGCATTGATAAAAACCACTTTTTTGGAAACAATTGTGAGAAATCGATATCCTATTTGAATATGGCAAACTGCTTTTAACAAACAGTGAATACTAAAGAAAAGAAGCAGCTTATACACTAAATGGCTGATAGGAAGATAAATATCATAAGAAACTAACTTTATTCTTGGCAATTTTAAAATTTTTTTAAATATCAACATATACAATGAAATACTGTTTTTTATAATGGGTAATAAATCACGTGTGCTACTAGAAACGAAACCATATTTTATGTCAGGGCCAATTAGTTTTTGTAATATTGAGCATTTATATACTTTCCAACGGCAGAACGGCAACATAAGCATAAAATATACCCGATCCCTATCTAATTTTGCTAAGCTTTGAGCTCGTCTCAAAAAATTCTCTTCGTGAGGCGTAAAAATAACTATTTTGTCCTTGCTTCTATTTTCTTTTTGGTTATTTCCAATTATTAACATATCATACAATGTAATAATAATTAGAAAAACGAAAGCAATCAAGACAAAAATTGGTAGTATATACGGATAAGCTTTTTCTAAAAGAGGAAACCATATATTATCTATAAACCATTTTTCAGCAAGGTTGTAAACTTTTATATTCATCCTTAAACATAAATGCTTTAAAATCTTACTTTGATATCCTCTCCCAAAAATTATCACTACTTCTGGTTGCATTTTTTCCAATAAAAATTTCAATTTTATAAATTTTACTAAGACCGGATTTATTATTTGATCAAAGAAATCAATATACAAAATTTCAGCTAAGGAGTATCCCTTAAAAGAAATAGACGAATCTAACACTTTAGAATACCAGCCTCTATTGACTTCATTTTCTAATTCCAACAATTTAGGAAAAAATGGTTGAGGTGTGAATTCGTCTAACTCGTATACAAATTCTTTTCCATAGGGTTTATAAAACTCTTTATTTTCACAAATAATGCTTACTTTATGAT
>JAGGXH010000041.1 GCA_021163145.1 Candidatus Aenigmatarchaeota archaeon
GGGATATATATAAGAAAGAAAAATTGAACGTTTTTATAAAGATTTGCTTTGAATAATAGTATATGAATAAATCGATAAATAATAAAACTTTTATTTTTGAATTAAAGCTAGTTGCTATCGGACTTTTTATTACAGTGTTTTTACAAATAATACCGTCATTTCTTGAATCAACAACAGTTTTCGGACAGGTTCTTACATTTGATGTTATGAGATCATTTTTTTCACTTATAGGTTTACCTTGGTTTTTAGTATTAATTTATGGTGTATATTGTTTAATAGGAGATAAAATAAAAAATAATAAATTAGAGAATTTTAATTTGATTTTTTTAATGGCATTTTTGCTAACTCTTGGCTATATAGTAATATTGATAACAAATTATTTGATTATTTTAATTGCTATTATAACATAATAAATGGTGAAAAATGATGATGGAAGAGAAAACAATTGGTTATTTTTGCATTCTTGCAATAGCTACGGGTATCATAGTTGGTATAATATTCGCTATACCATATTATCATAACTATGGTATTATGAGCTCTTGTGAAACAGGAGAAATTTTATATATATCTAAGATAGCACCTCCTATTAAATCAACAGTAGATTATTACACATGTAAAATTAATGTTACGGTTTTATATGATAATAACACTATATGTTCTTCTTCGTCTAATACATTAAAAAATGGATTATCAATAAATTATTGTCAGAATTTAAGAAATTATAAAGGAAAAATTCTTACCATAAAAGCATATTTCTATAATTTAAATGGGGAAATTATATCTAGCGATGAAAAGATTTTAATTGTGCCGTAATATATATTTATTTCTTATCCTTGTTCTTTTTCTCTAATATGAATGTAGTTGCTTCGGTTGGTTTAGTAGTATCCCAATCTGAAGTGTCAACTTTTTTAATTTTTTTATCTTTACTCAAATTTAACACCTTATACTATTACAAAATTAAATAACATTTGTAATGTTAAAAATATAAATATAATTAAACCTATACCCATAAAAACATAACTCCAGTTTAATAATTTACCCTTTGTGTCTATGGACCTTCTGTTTACATAGTTTGCATTTGCTATGAATTTGGCAATAATCATCTTAAAGTTTCTACTAGGATTCTTTTTATAAAGATTCATTGCATGTTTTATATCAATCCCTGCATACCATTTTCTACCCTTATACCCTAAGAAAGCGATAATACCAGAAGATAATATAAACAAAAGACCTATTATGAATATTATTTTTGTGATAATAGTGTATGTTTGATTAAAAAATGTTTGTTGTGTAAAAATAATACTTATTACTATTGCTACAAAACCCATAATAAATGTTAGTTTTCTATTATGACTATCTTCAACATATTGACATATACTAAATTGTCTTATAATTTCATCAAAAATTATATCAAAATTTTCTTTGGCTTTATTTTTGTCCATTCTAATCACTTAATAGCTTCTCTTGAACCTTTTTATATATTTTAAATGGTTTATCACCTTTAGCCCTTCTTTTTAAATCATGCAAAGCGCCCTTACCAATTCCCATTTTCTTAGCTTCTGAATATGATAAATTAAGTATTTTTTGCCTTAATTCATATGTATCTTGTCTTTCAAGAACTGGCATAGGATTTCCAAAATCTATACCTAATCTTTTACCAGACAAATATCTTGCTAATTCCTTAGTTTTCATCCTGATTATAAAAGCCCATGTATATTTTTTGCCCTTATAATCAACTTTCATATTAAATATTTTCTCAAGTTCTTTTGTCAGCTTCTTTGCACCACTTGGTCTAAGCCTTATATTATAATTCTCTGTTCTTATGAAATCTTTTTTGACAAAGACCTTATTTTCAAGAGCATTGATTATTGCATAATCAACTAACCATCTAAATGGTTCTTGTAAATCATAAACAAGTGGAGCACCACCTTCTTGAATTTCATGTAAATACCCAATATGTGTATCTAGACCAGTAGAATTAATTGCACCATAACACTGGCTTTCTAGCAAAGCATATCCATAATTCAATAAAGCATTAATCTCATCTATTGCACCAACAGGTCTTTTAGAGTTTCCATATTTTCTACCATTAAAATCAAATTTCTTATTTAATATCTTCTTTAATTCTTTCCAGTAAACCATAGCTACCTGACTTTCTACATTCATAACTTCTCTAACTGTTTTAGCTTGTTTTAATTTAGAAGCTCTTTTTTCTATATTATCATTTATTTCTGGATATCTTATTTTTAGATAATCTAGAACAGCTTGACTACCTTTAATCTTAGCTTCAATTATTTTTCTAGCTAAGAATACTTTTTTGGTCTTATTTTGATAAGCTTGATATTGTTTAAATTTTAATTTAGTCTGTTTGGCTTCTGTTGGCATAAGATTTGTTAACAATCTACCATTCCAGTTCAATAATGTTAATTGAACATTATGCTTTATTAACCATCTCATTGCTTCAAATGTTATAGCACCATTATGACCATAAATTACAATATTATCAAAATCAATCATTTTTGGATTAAATATATATTTAACTGGATTTTCTTTAACAGAAGTTCTACCATCTTTAATATGCAATCTAGCACCATCTACATTAATATTAATTCCATGACCATTTAATAATAGATATTTCATATTTACACATCCTTTATAATTATTTTTAATACTCTTTGTCTATTTGAATCTAAATCTTTAGTTAAAAGCATATCAGCTTTTTTTCTGATATATTCTTTCTTATTCGGTAATATCTTAGATGCTTCAACAATTATGCTAGCAAATGTAGATTCTTCAGCAAAAAGTCTATTATTTTTATCACCTATAATATCAAATAAAATATCTATATTTTTGTTCGTATTAATATAATTCAATACTCTGGAAGCATGATATCTTAAATTATCATTTACAGGGTATTTTATTATAATTCTTTCTAGTGAAGAAGTTAATTTATTGTCTCTTTCCATTTTATCTAGTTTTTTCAACATATTGATATATTTGTAATTAATTGATGATACTATAACATGATGAAAGGTTTTCAAGATGGCTTTTGCGAGTTCTTCATCATTTAATATTTTATTGTCAGTTAAACATTCTTTAAAGAAATCAAATATCTTAGGGCAAACAATGGTTCTTTTCAGACTAGCTTCAAGTATTTTATCATAGATTATTGTTATTTTTCCACCACCTGATGTAAATGATTTGAAGGTTTTTATATGCTCATTAATATAATCACAATCTGCTACATCTTTTATTAGTTTGATGTGTGTGGTAAACATTAGATTATTTTTATCCCGTCTTGGAAATATTTCAATTTTACCATCTTTTTCCAATTCTAATAATTTTTCCTTAACAGAATCTCTTTTGTATTTTTTGTAAAATTTAGAATAAGGTAAAATATTGTCTTTATTTTTTTCCAATTCTTCTATTATTTTCGTTTTAAGTAAACGCTGTTTACCTTTTTCCTTTTTTATTGAAGCTTTAGGTAAACTCTGTTTACTAACTATTTTACTCATAAATATATTGTAGTGAACAGGTATAAAAATCTTATGGCTAAAAAAAACATAATAAAAAATTTAAGTCGAATTGCATGGATAAAATTAAACTCTATTCAAAAGCATAACCGAGTTTTATCATTAAAAGTTTTGGATATGATGAGAGCTAAGAAATCTTTAACTGGGGCTTCTAGAGAGTTAGGTTTAGATATCAAAATCGTCAAATCACATATAAAATCAGCTATTAGAAAATATCGTGGAAGATGGAGACCAAAAAGATTTGATACAATTCAAAGGGAAATGATAATAAATTCAAGAGGCAAAACAATTTCTATAATTGTTACAAATTCTAAGGATGCTTCTTTAATTGGTAGATATCATAATGCAGTTAAAGAATTTCTGAAAACTGGTGATGTTAAACTTCTGAAACCCTTTAAAGGAAAAGTCATAATTGATGTTTATGGTAAAAAACATAAACTAGAAACAAATCCAGACAAATTATTTGATATTGCTGAAGCAAGAGAAGATGAAGAATTCTATACAATTTATGGTGTTCTAAATGAATAAAGCAATAGTTCAGCAGAGAATAAAGAAACTTTTACAATATAAGAGAATAGATATAGATCTATCTAAATGTTGTTGGAATTGTGGTGAAGATAACCCAACTATTCTAAGAAAATTTGAATGGCATCATATATTTGGAAAAGCAAACAATAGCGAAACAATTTTACTATGTCCTAATTGTCATGCTAAAATTACGTCAGAACAAAACAAATTATCACCACAGATTAGAAAATGTTCTAGTTCTAAAGCAAAGAAAAGATTCAAAATGATTAGTCAGGGTGCTTTGCTCAAATTAATAGGTGAGGAGTTGATTAAAGATGCAAGTAGCTGTTAGAGGTTATGTGGACAGCAAACAAAAGTATGGAAGCAATAATTATAATAATAAAGAATTTAATAGAGTTTTAGTCTTTGATACAGAAACAACAACTGATGTGTATCAAAATCTTATGTTTGGAGCATTTTCTGTTTATCAAGATAATGTTTTAGAATATAGAGGAATTTTCTATAACTCGGAAATCTTAGTTAAGAAGCAAATTAATCTGATAAAGAAATTCTGTAAAAAGAATAATCTTAATCTTTACAGTAGAAAGGAATTTGTAGAAAATATATTTTATCCAGAAATTTATGATGCTGAAACATTATGTATAGGATTTAATCTGCCATTTGATATATCAAGATTAGCTATTGATTATGGAAAAACTAGATACAATATGAAAAATGGTTTTTCATTCAAATTATCTAAAAATAAAAAATATCCAAGAATCAAGATAAAACATATAGACAAAACCAAATCATTTATTCAATTTGCTAGAGGATTAAAATATAATGGTGAGAAGTCTAGTTTTAAAGGAAACTTTCTAGATATCAAAACATTAGCATTTGCACTTACAAATGATAGTCATACTTTAGAATCAGCATGTAAATTATTTGATACTGAACATAAGAAAACTAAAGTTGACCATGGAAAAATAACTGAAAAATATTTAGAATATAATTTACAAGACGTTAAAGCAACTTATGATTTATTTCTAAAACTGAAACATGAGTATAAGAAATACGATGTTAATTTACCGATAACAAAAGTCTATTCACCAGCTTCAATTGGTAAAGCATGTTTAGATAAATTTGGGATAAGACCTTTTCTTGAGAAAAATCCTGATTTTCCTAAAAAGATTCTAGGATATTTAATGACAACTTATTATGGTGGCAGATGTGAAGTCAAAATAAGAAAACAGCCAACTAAAATAACAGTTATTGATTTTACAAGTATGTATCCAACAGTTTGTATATTACAAAATTTATGGAAATATGTTATTTCTAAACAAATAAAATATTTTGAAGATACTGAAAATGTTAGAAAGTTTATTGATAATATAACATTATCAAAGTTAAGAAAAAAATCTACATGGAAAAAACTAAATGCAATTATTGAAATAGAACCTAATGAAGATATCTTACCAATAAGAACAAAGTATGATAAAAATAAAGATACTTTCAATATTGGAATAAATTATGTTAGCTCTAAGAAAACTATGTGGTATAGCTTAGCAGATATTATTGCTTCAAAATTATTAACTGGTAAAACACCTAAGATAAGAAAAGCTATTAGATTTGAACTACTTGATTATCAGGATAATCTAAATAATGTAAATATATTAGATATTGATATTAATCCAAAGAAACAAGATTTCTTTAAAGAATTAATTGAGAAGAGAAAAGAGGTACAATATCAAATGAAAGCCCATAAAACAGATTCTATCAGATATAAACAATTAGAAAGCAAACAAAAAGCATTAAAGATAATAGCAAATGCTTCTAGTTATGGTATATTTGTTGAAATAAATACAGAAGATACTGATAAATCAGTTATAACTAAAATCTATGGATTAAATAATTTTAATTGTCAAGTTAGTAAATTAGAAAAGTTTGGCAAGGCATTTAATCCAATACTTGCTGTTCTAATAACATCAGCTTCTAGACTGATTTTAGCTATTACAGAAACTTTATTAAAGAAGCATAATGAAACTTACGCCTTTTGTGATACAGATAGTATGGCTATACCAGATAAATATGTTAAAGAAATTCAAAATTTCTTTGAAGCATTAAATCCTTATGAATTTAAAGACCTTTTGTTTAAAGTAGAATATAAAGATGTATGGTTCTATGGTATAAGCTCAAAAAGATATGTTCTTTACAAGAAGAAAGGTAAGAAGATAGAAATTATAAAACACTCTTTACATGGTCTTGGTCATTTAGAAAATCCATTTCCTAGTAAAAAAGATTGGCAAAAACAAATATGGTTAGATATCCTCAAAGAACATTATGGATTTATTTCTAATGAACAATTTAATCAAAAATATTCTGGAATGTATGCCATAAGTCAACTAACAGCATCTACACCAATTATCTTAGATAGATTTGCAAAACTTAATAAAAGAAAGGATTACACTAAGAAAATTAAGCCATTTAATTTTGTTTCTATTGGTTTTGGAAATAAAGATAATGTGAAACCAATTGCACCATTTTCTAAGAATTCTCAAAAAATAGTTTATGAAGATTTTGTTGATTATAATACTAAAAAAGTTCTTAGAGGTCTTGAATATTGGAAATCTTTAGATATTATTTTAGATGATTATAAAAATCATAAAGAGAGCAAATTTGATGGCAAGACTGGAATTCTGAAAAGAAAGCATGTTATTGTTGATAGCATTATTCATATTGGTAAAGAAACTAACAATCTAGAAAATACTGGCATATTAGATGCTCCTAGTTATACAATATACCAAAACAATAAAGAATTAGCTAAGAAGATTCTAAAATTAAAACCTAAAGATGTTAAAAAATATGGAATAAGAAGAAATACACTTTGGTATATCAAACAAAAAATAAAGTCTGGAAAGCCAGTAAAATTTTCTAATAAGATTTATGATACTTTATTAAAAATGAGGTGATTTTATGGATAAAATTGTAAAATGTCCAAAATGCGGTCTTGAAATTAGAACAAGAGGAAAACACTATTTCATATGCTATCATTGTCAAATGAGATTTGATATAGAGAAATGCCAGATTAAGAATTTTGATGAATTTAGATATAAGAAACGTAAAAAAGTAAGTGTTTTGAGAGCAAAGGGTGGTTATATTACAATTGAAGATTAATAGATAGTTTCACATGGTTTTAATTTCAAACAACTTTAAACATCTGCAAACATATTCAAACAATTTTATTCACATTTATTCAACTTTATACGTTTTTTAACATGTATATGCATATTTCTTCAGCTTTGTGCATCTTTATTCATCTTTTTACATTTTTAATCAGCTTTTATAAGCATTTATATACATTTCCATATTTTTCTATACATTCATATGTATTTCTATGGTTTTCTATGTATTTGTAAGCTTTTGTATGTAATTCTATAGATTTGTATGAGTTTACATGCTTTTTATTGATTTGCGATTATTTATCATCTTTTATAGAGAATATAAAATCCTAAACCAACAACACATAAACCTGCGATGATATATCCAATGATGATACTTACGCTATATGTCTTTCCGATAAGGTCATTAGCCATGTCTATACCTCTAAAGAGATACATTACACCAAATGAAATCACTGTAATAAACAATGCAAATGTTGTTTTATCAACTTTTTTCATAATATTAATTATATCTTTAATTTATAATAAAGCCAATATTTTTAGATATCGTAGAAGCTGTTCATTATATTCTTGATGTGCATTTCTTAAATCTTGAGTTCTCTGTTTCATTAAATCTAAAGTCTGATCTAAAAGAATATCATAGTCATCTAGAGACTTTTTGATATTAAATATTTCCTTATTTCCATATATTTGTTTTAAAGAATCTTCATTTTCTAATATAAAATATCTGAAATTAGAAATATGTTTTTTGAATAGCTTATGCTGATATACATAACTTTCTGTTGCTATGCCAACATTAGTAACTTCTTGTGCCACCAGATAATTATCACTTGTAGCATCTTCATAAACATCAGACCATTCATCAACAGCTTTGCTCCAATCTTCAGAATCATTATTAATAGTTAATATATGAAGATTATATTCTTCTATTACTGAATTTTGAGTTTCTTCTGTATAAACCGTTACCCAACCTACTAATAATCCAGCTATAAAACTTCCAATTATAATTATCAAATATAACCCTACTGTTATAGAAATTGCCCTTTTATCTGGTTCTTTGTATATAGTTTCTTTCGCTACCTTTTCAGCATCATAAATAGAGTAAGTCCATAAACCAATTAAGAATACCAATGACCATAATGAATAATCATTATAAAATGCTGACCATAAAATAACAATAAGAAAAAACATTACAATTCCTTTCTCATATTCTCTATTGTAAATCTGACCCATTCCAACTATAAAAAATGATAATAATCCTGCTAACCATGGTTTTTTCTTTGGCTTTTTCATAAAAAATATTATAATTTAAAATAATATAAACCTTTGGTATAAGGATTTGGATATGACTTTAGAAAAGATTTTATACCAAATATTTGTATGAGTAAACATAGAGAATCTGTTTTGAAAGTTCTGTCAAAAGAACAGATAAAAAGCACTAACGAGATATTAAAAGAAGTTGAGAAAATAACTGGTAAAACAATTAACTGGCATGCTCTTTACAGAGTTCTTATGGAATTGCACAATGAAGGCAAGGTTGAGAAAATTAAAGCTAAAGTTGGATTCTTCTGGAAGAAGAAATAAATCTTTATAAATTTTAAATTAACTAATAGATATATGCAAAAATCTAAATTTATAGCACTTGTGCTTTTATTGTTAATACCTATAGTATTTGTATCTGGTTGCAATAGAAAACCAGAACCCTATACACCAGATATTGAACTTCATTTAAGTGAGAATCCTATTAATGTCATTTCTGGACAACTTTCTTCAAAAACAGAAATACTAACAGTTATAAAAAGGGATAGTGAAGAAATTCCGGTGATATGTTTAATAAAATTTGAGCCTTCAGATAAGGAGGATGTCTATGCTACTCAAGACAGTACACCACTCAATGAGCAAGAAACAGATGAACTTAGATATGAAAATCAACAATATCCTATCTATTTTAGAGTGTTTGCTAGGACGAAAGGTAATCAAACATCTGCAGGTTATTATATAAATATTTCAGCATAT
Source organism: Candidatus Aenigmatarchaeota archaeon (assembly GCA_021163145.1). Classification (GTDB taxonomy): domain Archaea; phylum Aenigmatarchaeota; class Aenigmatarchaeia; order Aenigmatarchaeales; family Aenigmatarchaeaceae; genus JAGGXH01. The sequence goes on from JAGGXH010000041.1 coordinate 9,236, forward strand.
TGCAACGAGACATTTGTAACATCTGAAATATTAAATGTGAATGTAGAAATTAGTTGATTTATATGAAAAAGAGTAATATATCAATATGGGGAATAATACTTGCATTTATAATTATAATATTAATAGTTGTATTTTTTGGTTGTATGCCACCGGCACAAATATTTCCTTAGGTGAAAAAATGAGAAAAGGCAGTTTAATAATATGGGGGATAATTATTGCTTTTATAATAATCGTTATTTTAATAGCAATATTTATTGGATGGGAAGGAACTCCTCTAAGAGTATATCCATGATAAGTAGATAATATGGAAAAGGAAAAAATAGCTCTAATTGTTGGTAGTGTATTTTTTATTTATTCTATCTTTGCTATATTTTTTACCCATAGTTTATTTAGAAATTATCTTACCATTCCTACAC
>JAGGXH010000022.1 GCA_021163145.1 Candidatus Aenigmatarchaeota archaeon
AACCTATAGATATTATATAAACAAAAAAGATTTTGCTTATATTGTTCTTGATGAAGTTCATAAAATTGAAGGTTGGGAGAAATGGGTAAGGATAATGTTAGAAAAAAAGGAGAAAGTAAAAATTATAATAACAGGTTCTGGTTCAAAAATATTAACACCAAAACTTGCATCTGTTTTAACTGGAAGAAAAGTAACCTATTATCTATTCCCATTATCAGTTAAAGATTTTTTGAAATTTAAAAATATAAATAAAAAATATTTTACAAAAAAGGAGATAAATTCTTTATTAAGAGAATATATAGAATTTGGATCTATTCCTTTATCTGTATTAGCTGAAAAACCTGAACAAAAAAAATATTTCTTACAAGAAGTTTATGATGATATTATAACAAAGGATATTATGCTTAAGTATAAATTAAGAGAAGAAAGAATATTAAGAAAAACAGCTTACTTTGTAATTAATAGCTTTTCAAAATATATAAGTATAAGAAAATTAAGAAATTCTTTAAAAACTATTATGAAAATTAATGTCTCGCCAACAAGCTTAAGTTATTATTTGGAATATTTTGAAAAATCATTCTTGTTTATTTTTTTACCTATATTTTCTCATAATATAAAAGACCAAATGCAATATCCGAAAAAAGTTTATTGTATAGATACAGGAATAATAAATTCTATAATTCCAAGATTTTCTGAAAATATAGGAAGATACTATGAAAATGTTGTTGCTTTGAAACTTAAAAGAGATAAAAAAGAAATTTATTATTGGAAAAATAAAGGAGAAATAGATTTTGTTATTAAAGAAGGTCTTAAAGTTAAACAATTAATTCAAGTTTGTTATAATATTAATAAAGAAACAAAAAAACATGAGATAAAAGCTTTAATTGAAGCTTCAAAAAAATTAAGGTGCAGGAATTTATTGATAATAACTGAAGATTATGAATCTGAGGAAAAGATTAATAAAAAGAAAATAAAATTCATTCCATTATGGAAATGGTTGCTGAAATGATTTTTTATTAGCCAAAACTACCATATTCTAATTGCCTTTGAACATGGCTGCTAGAAATAGTCAATGTTTATACCATAAACTTTAAGAAGTTGTTTACGGTATATTGATCTTAGTCATATAATTTAAATAATGAATTCTGATGATCATACAGAAATAATAACATCTGTACTATGCCAAATTTCAAAATACATTAATATTTTAGTGCTTCAGAATAAATACCAAAAACTTTTTTCTTTATATTTTTAGGAATTGAAACTGTTTTATGTAAACTGAAAAACTTTTTATATAGATCATCTTCTCTAGAAATAACCTCTTTTAAAAATTTTTTCTTAAACTTATTAATTAAATATCCTTTAGCACCATTTTTGTATGCTAAATAAAAAGCAAATTTATTTTCTTCAATAGATTCTTCTGATTTTTCATATATATCCCCACCCCCAAATACAGAATATAATTTTTTGTATTTTTTATCAAACATATTATATTTAAATCCTACTTTTTTAGGGTCTTCAAATGCACTTATCATTAAATAAGAACTTGCACATGTAGAACAATTATGGCACCATCTTGATTCATTTGATGCATCTAAGCCATAACATGATGCTAAATTTTTTGCATATTCTGGATATCTTTCAAATAAAATTTTATAAATAGATAAATTTGTTAATGGTTCTATTAAACTTATTATACTTGTTTTGTTATTTGTTATAAGATTTATCATTAGATTTTGTTGAATCATCCATTCTTTAGATTGATCAAAAGAAGGAAATGTTAAATAACCATCTTTATTCATTATTTTATAATTTAAATTAAATTCATTACCAACTACAATATATTTTGAATTATAATAAAATGCAATTGGTAATAAAATAAAGCAAAAACTTGTTAACATATGTGTATAACCAATACATGATTCAGGCATATTCCATGTTTCAAAATCATTTAATTTTTCAATCTCATTCTTTATTATATGATAGCTTAGATTAAAATCATCTGATATTTTTTTAATAGTTTTCTTTTTTAACAAATTCTCAGTAGGAGAAACAGTATCATTAATATAAACTGGAATTGGATTTAGACCTATTTCATTAGCAATTGCTAATGATAATGTTGAATCTTTTCCAGCTGAAAAAGAAACAACTGCTCTATTTTTTGTATTCTTATAATTATGGTTTGGAATCTTATAATTATAATCTTTGAATTTATACTGAATATTCATAAATTTTTTCAAAATCTCTTGTGTATTTAAATTCTTATATTCTTCAACAGCATGAGGTATTCCTCTAATTACCATGTTATCAAAAAATATTTTAAAGAATGGTATTGAAGTATTGTAATTTAATTCATCTATTTCAGCAACTAAAGGTAGATTAATAGTAAGTAAATAAGACAAGTTGTCTACCAAAAAATCTTTTAATGGATATTTTTTCCAAATTTTTTCTGGAAAAATTAATTTATAATTTTTTCTATTAAATCTAATAGACATTCCATTTTTTGTTTTTCTTGCAAAGATTTCCATAATTATTAATAAACTAGACTAATAATATATTTATGCTTTTATCATTACTTGGTTTACTAGATATAATTGCAGGACTTTATGTAATATTTAATATAAAGATTCTTGCATTGTATATTGGAATATTTGTATTAATTAAATCAATAAGTTCTTTAATTGGTGGTATTAAATCACCAATGATTTTAATAATGGGAATTATAGATCTTTTAGTTGCATTAAACATAATATATTCTTGGCATATTCCTTGGGTTGCAATATTAATTTTAATTAAAGGAGTATATTCTCTTATTGTTGGAATGATATAGAAGTTTGTTAAAATTCGATAGGTATTTAAAGATTTGACAAAATAAATTATACATGGTTAATGAAGAAAAAGTTGCTGAATATTTATCAAATCTTATAAAATCTATAGAAAAAATAACTATTGAAAATAAAAGATTAGCAACAATAGATGAAATTTGCGAAGATCTTGGTTTTGAAAGAAAAGATTTTCTTTCAATATATAATCAACAAATAGCACAATTAGATATTATTAAAATGAAACAGCATTATTCTATTGGAAATGGTAGATATGTAACTGCATTCTATATAACTCCTGAAGCAAGAAACTTAACAGAAAATTATGATAAATTAAAGGAAATTTATAATCAAAACAATATATTAACAAAATAAATACTTATTGTTTATCAGCTAATGATTCTACTAGTTTATCAAATTCTTTAAAAAATTGTTCATTATTACGACCTAAATTTGCAATACCAAGATTCATTTCACTACAAAAGATTATACCGTCTTTTTCAAATAAAAGATAATTGTTTCCATTTTTATCTCTTAGTTCAACAACTGTTGATGATGCATTGTAAAAATCTTCTATAGAATAAAAGGAATGCCCAACTCCTAAAATTTCTTTACCAACAAGTATATTTAAGTTTTTTGTAGGAGTTTTGCCACGATATTTTTCATCAGAAGAACAATAAAGTGTCTCCTTATCTGCATAAACAAATACTTTTGAACCATCACTAAATCCTATTTCATTACCATTAACATAAGTAATCTCCTTTTTTTGTAAGAACTTAAGAAATAAAGCATTGCCTATTTGTTCATCATTATATTTATTTTTTCGCTTTAACATATATTATTTATCAGTACAAAATTTTTTATACCTTTCGTTTTGTTGATTTTTTTGTTTTTTTCTTTTTTGGTTTACCCCATTCTTTTTTTGTTTCACATTTTGGATCTAAACACATATTGAATGGTCTTTTTCCTTGTCTAATTATTCTTATTATAGGAGTATTGCATTTTTCGCATACTTTATTTAATTTTTGAATTTTTGCATTATGTGGCAATGGAAAACCAACTGTACATTTTGGTGTCCATTTCTTATCTTTCCACGAACATTTGCATTTTCCTTTTTCTTTTCCACATATAGGACATTTACATTTACATGCTTTTTTCGTAAATCCACAAACAGCGCATCTATTATAACCAGAACATCCTACAAACTTCTTCTTACTAAATGGGCTATAAAGAATTTTTAACTCACCACCACAAACAGGACATGTACCTAATGTAATTTTTTCATCTTGTGTAGTTACAATTGCATCACTTAAGCTTTTTCCAATCTTACTCTCAGCTTTTTTAAATTCATTTGATATTTTTGTAACAATTTGTCTAGCTTTCCTTAAAATCTTTTCTTTCTTCTCTTTTCCTTGTTGTATTTTTTCAATATCTTTTTCAAATTTTCTTGTTAATTTTTCATCAGCTAAATCAGGAACATATTTTTGGATTACTTCAGCAATTTTCATTCCAAGTTTTGTAACTCTTATACTTTTATTAACAATATAATCTCTATCATAAAGTGTTTGTAGTATTTGTGCTCTAGTAGAATTATGACTTATTACACCATTAGAAAGCACAAAATTATGATATTTGTCTTTAGTTATATCATAAACAAATCCATTATAATCTATTTTATTTACAGATTTTATTTTCTTTGTAAATAATTTACCATTTATTATATTTTCATTTATTATAGAATAAATTGTTTTTTCTATAGGTTTAATTAATTTGTAAAGTATGATTTTCTTCGGCTGTTCAGACTTACCCTTTGTATAAAGTTTAACATAGTTATATTTTCTAAGATTTTTGAGTGCTGTTGTGACTTCACTTCTAGTCAAACCAGTAACTTTTACAATTTCTGTTTTTGTAAAATCATTATTATTTAATGCTACAGCCACAAGTTTTTCTTTCTCAAACTGAGATTTTAATGTTCCATATTTATAAAATCTTGAAAAATGATTTAATAATCTTTTCTTTTTCTTTTCATGTATAAATGGTATATTTTCCATGAATTTCTGTAAGTTTAATCTTCCTCTTATAAACAATTTATAAGAATCTGACCAATTTTTCTTTCTATTTTTATTGCTTTCTTTAATTAGTTTTGCATTTATATCAAAAGATTTCAACATTGTAGATATTCTTTCTAATAATGTTTTGTTAGTATTAGATATAAACATTTTAGGTGAATTTCTAAAAACATGACCCTCATCATCAAACAGTGCACCAATAAAATATGGGTATAAATCTCGTTCCAAAAATTTTGGAACATTTTTGTTAAATAATTCCGGAAAACATAAAAATATAATTTTACCTATAAGAGAAGGTAAACGTAAATAATATCTTGTAAATTTACCAGTAGTTTTACTAACCCTTTTGTCTGGTTTTATACAGAAAGATCTTTTTAATTTAAATACATCTTTTATGTTTTTTCTAAACTCAAAAAGCAAATTCATATCACTATTAACATATCTTACATCATATGCATTTTCTCTTTTAACTTTCTCCCTGTCTAAAGAGCCATCTCCAATAAGATTTGCAAATATCCTAGCTAATTTACTAGAAGACTTTATAGGAAATGGATTGTTAATAATAAAATTTTTATTGATACCTATTAACTTATCTGGATTTTGCAAATCTAAATATTTCCATACCCAAATAGGCACATGTTTTCTTTTTTCCCAAGAACTTATAACAGATTGTTCAGTGTTTAATAATTTTGCTAATTGTCTTTGGGTTAGATGTTTATTTCTTCTATAATTCTTTATATCAATTAAACCATATATTCTTTCGCTTCTATCACACATATTTACAAAATCATTCCATGTAATAGTATTTTTACCTGTAATATCATAATTATTAAAAACTGATACAGACTTGTCTCCTTCTTTAAGGTCTTTTGTGAGTTTGTATTTAATAATACCATCATCAAAAACACAAATAGGATGCTCCTCTGTTGATTTTATTGTAGTATTATCTGAAAATTTTATTTCAAAAACCTTTTCATTTTTCTTTAAAGGTCTACGACTAGCTAAAATAAATTTTTCATTTACTAAATCTTCTCCTATCATAGAAATACAATGAATATTTTTATTTAATGATAGTTCCGTATTTCCATCGTTCACATTTATTTTTTTACAATTATCGAACAAATCAGATATTCTAATATCCTTTAGAGTACCGCTATTTAAAATTTTTAACGACGTATCTCCTGTTAAACATCTGGTGCCCAAAGATTTTTTTTCCATCTCTCTTATAATTGATGCTTGTGAATATCTTGGTGGTGGAGATGTTTGTTTTGTTAATAAATCTAGTTTTTTAATTTTTAATTTATCTCCTTTCTTTAAGTCAGGGAATACAGATTCATCATGTTTTGCATAAGGACCATAATATTCCATCCATCCTTTTTCAACTGTTCTTCTTCCTGTTGTAAAGAATTTATGCTTTCCAACTTTTAATTCAATTTTCATAGATTCTCTTTTTGCATTAGATCCAAATACTGCCATATATCTTCTACAAATCAAATCATATATTTTTTGTCTTGGACCTGATAATGGTCTTTTAGGAGGCTGTACAGTTGGGTGTATTGCTTCGTGTGCAGGATCTGTTCTTTTACCTTCATTTGGTTTACAAGTACCAGCTAATATTTTTTTACAGATTTTTTCATATTTTTTTGTTCTTGAAAGAGCTTCTAATATTGCTCTATTATTAATAGATGCGGGTAATTTTTCTGAAGATGTTCTTGGATAAGAAATATATGCTTTGGTATAAAGATCTTGTGCAATATTCAATGTTTGTCTAGGAGAATAACCAAATAATTTATATGCTTCAGTTTGTAGTGTTGTTATATTAAATGGAACAGGTGGTTTTTGCTCATATGTTTTCTTAGTAATTTTTTCTACTATTGCTTCTTTCTTTGTTTTAGATTGTTTGTAAACATTATCTGCTTTTTTCTTATCAAATATTTTTTCTTTTTCATAGAGAGCAGTAATAATATTTTTACCTATATTTACCTTCAATTCGATTTGCCAATATGGTTTTGGTTTAAACTTTTGTATTTCTTTTTCTTTTTTTGCAAGTAAAACTAATGTTGGACCTTGAACTCTTCCAGCAGAAAGCATTGAAAATCTTTTTGCATATTTTTTTATTGCCAATGTTAATGCTCTAGTAACATTTACACCATAATAATAATCTAGATAATGTCTAGCTAATCCTGCTTCAACATTTTGCATATCAATTTTCTTATCCATTGTTTCAAATGATTTTATTAAATCTGGTTTAGCTAAGGTAGAGAATTTCATTCGTCCAGCTTTTTCAGTTCCAAAGATAAATCTAAGAATATTATATCCAATTAAAGATCCTTCATTATCATAATCACATGCTATAATATACTTATTTCCTTTTTTCTTAAGTTCCATTAATGTATCATAATATTTTTTAGAAAAAGCAGATGTTGCTCTTATTTTAAATGCTGGCAACCATTCTAAATTAAAATTTGGATAATCCCATCCTTTTCCAACTTGTTTTAGTCCAAATAAATGACCAACAGCAGCAACTACAAAGTATCTCTTATTATTTCTAGTAAAAGAATAATAATCAACACCATGCTCGCTCTGTAATTTTTCTGGTTTTTTATCAGCAAGAGCATTTGCAATGTGTTTAGCTGCATCTGGTTTTTCTGCAATTATTATAGTAGCCATATAATTTCTATACTATATAGATATTTAAATAACTTGTGTTTTACAGTTATTTTAAATTTTTGGCATTATTTTCTTGAATCCTGTATATTTCCATAATACTTTTGGTATATTAATAGATCTATCTTTATTCTGGAAATTTTCTAATATTGCAATAATAGTTCTATCTGCTATTGCTGTATTATTTAGCATATGAACATAGTGTTTTTTCTTATCTTTTGTAATAAACTTTGTATTTAATGAAACTGATTGATAATCAGTGCAATTACTACAAGATGTTACTTCTCTATATGCACCTTTTCCATTATTTTGTCCAGGCATCCATGCTTCTATATCATATTGTAATGCTTGTTTATTTCCAAGGTCACCAGAACAAATATTTACAACTCTAAAAGGTATTCCTAGTTCTTTAAATAATAATTCAGCATTTTTTTGCAATTCATTAAAATAATCATAAGATTTTTCTGGTTTACAATAAATAACTTGCTCTACTTTGTTAAATATATGAACTCTGTAAATTCCTTTATCATCTCTTCCATGTGAACCTAATTCTTTTCTAAAGCATGGGCTATATGCACAAATTTTCAAAGGAAGATCCTTCTCCTTTAATATTTTATTCATATCCAAAGCAACAAGTGGATGTTCAGATGTTGCAATTAAGTAAAGATCTTCATTTTGAATTTTATATATCTGATCTTCAAACTCATTTATATTTACTGCACCTTCTAATGCATGCTTTTTCATCATAAGTGGTGGCCAATATAAATTAAATCCTTTCTTTATTAGAAAATCTATAGCATATCTCTGCAGAGCAAGTGATAATATGGCTGCTTCATTTTTTAGATAAAAAAATCTTGCACCTGAAACATTTGCTCCTGATTCAAAATCAAATAAATCTAATATTTTCCCAAGTTCTATATGATCTTTTGGAACAAAGTTAAATTTTGGAATTTTTCCAACTTTTTTTATTTCTACATTATCATTTTCATCTTTTCCAATTGGAACAGATTTGTGCAAAATATTTCCTATTTTAGCTCTTATCAAATCTCTTTTTTCTCTTAATTTTCTTATTTTATCATCAAGCTTAGAAATATTATCTGCAACTTTTTTCATTTCTTTTACTTTAGTTGCTATATTCTTTCCTTGTTTTTTCAATTGATTTATTTGTTCAGAAACTATATTTCTTTTGTTTTTTAATTTATCTGATTCTAGTATTAATTTTCTTAATTCATTGTCTAGCTTTATAACTTCATCAACATTTTTTATATCATGTCCTCTTTTTTTCTCAGATTCTTTTATTATATCAGGATTTTCCCTGAATAGTTTTATATCAAGCATACTACCACTTTTCTCTTATTATTTTTATAAAATTTATATAGTTTGAATACTTATATGTTTAATAATTATACACAAAGCGGTATCGAATAATATGAAAATATGTTTTTGGTTTAAAGTTTGTAGAGGCAAAAAAGGTAAAAAATTTTATGTACTGTCTAAAAGATTTTGGAATTGGATAATAACAGAAAAGAAAAAATGCAAAGATTATGGCTCAAAAGCAAAATTAAAAAATAAAATAATTAATATCACAAATAATAAAATCTCTGAAAGAACAATTGATAATTGGATTTACAGAATCAACGAAAGAAAACCTATTATAATTGAGAATATACCTAAAAAAATATCTAATTCCGGATGTAAACATGGTTTCAATTATTTTTGCCCATTATGCAAATTAAATAAACAAATTATAGAAAATTCTCCTGTTAAATCTTTTTTAAAAACAAATAAAAAAGGTAAAATATATG
>JAGGXH010000040.1 GCA_021163145.1 Candidatus Aenigmatarchaeota archaeon
ATATAATAGAGTCTTTATTTGGAAATATTTTCTCAATTTCTATTGCATTACTAATTACAGGAGCTGTATTATTTTTAACAAAGTTTGTTAACCAAAATAAAAAATTAAATATTAAAAACTCGTTTTTAATTGGAATTGCACAAGCCTTTGCACTTATACCTGGTATTTCTAGAAGTGGAATAACTATAAGTACTGGTATCTTATCTGGTGTTGATAAAAGAAAAGTTACGAGGTTTTCATTTTTACTATCAATACCAGCAATAATTGGTGCATTTGTTTTTGAAATAGGAACAATATCTGAAATAGAGATTATGCCTTCTATAATAGGGTTTATAACAAGTTTTTTTGTTGGTTATGTATCTCTTAGATTTTTATTAAATTTAATTTATAAAAATAAATTCTGGATATTTGCAATATATTGTTGGATAATAGGAATATTATTGTTGATATTATGATAGAAAGCATATTGGTTCCAAAAAGAAGAATAAGGGTTATAATGGATAAAAATTGTAAAATTCCATTAGAAGAAAAGTTAAATGTAAAGATATCATTTAATGAAAACAATGTTATAATAGAAGGAGAAGGTCTTGAATTATATAAAGCAAAGGAAATAATAAAAGCCATTGCAAGAGGGTTTTCTCCAGTAAGAGCATTTAGATTATTAGAAGACAATCAAGAATTAAGAATAATTGACATAGAACCAGAAAAAAGAGCACATATTATAAGATCAAGATTAATTGGCACAAAAGGTAAAACAAGAAAGAGTATAGAAGAGCATACAAAATGTTTTATGTCTGTATATGGAAATACTGTTGCATTAATAGGTGACTATTCACAAATAGAAAAAGCTAGACATGCAATAGAAATGATAATGAGAGGCTCACCACATGGAAAAGTTTATAATTATTTAGAAACTTTATAAGAAGTAACAACTAATAATTCAAAGTTGGTTTTTATGATAAAAACAGCAGAAGAAATGGCAAAAGAACAGCGTGCAATAAGTGTAGCTGAATTTTTTGAAAAAAATAGGCATCTATTGGGTTTTGATAATCCTATGAAGGCTTTACTTATTGTTGTAAAGGAAATGGTAGATAATTCATTAGATGCATGTGAAGAAGCTGGAATATTACCTGAAATAACAGTTAAATTAAAAACTGTTGGCGAGGATAGAATTAAGGTTTCTGTTCAAGATAATGGACCAGGTATTGTAAAATCACAGATACCACGGATCTTTGGAAAATTACTATATGGATCTAAATTTGGAAAAATGGTACAAGGTAGAGGGCAACAAGGAATTGGGGTCTGTATGACACCCGATACGTTGGTAAATTTATCAGATGGAAGAGTAAAAACAATAGAAGATTTAGTTGAAAATGAATATAATTCTAAAGTTTTTGTTACAGCACCTGATTTAAAACTTGTACCCTTAGATATAAAGAAATTCTGGAAAATACCTAGTCCGAAAAAATTAATCAAAATAAAAACACTTGGTGGAAGAGAAATAACACTTACACCGGAAAATCCTATATTGGTGAGAAAAGAAAATGGTATTGACTGGAAAACAGCAGATACTCTGGTTCCCGGAGACTATATTTCTGCATCTAGAAAAATTAATATCAAGAACAATAATAGAAAGATTCCAATTTTAGATTTATTAGAGAAAAAAACCATTAGAGCAGATTGTTATAATTTCTTATCTAAGATTTTGTATAAACTTAGAAAAAAATATGGAACATGGGAAAAGGTCAGTAAAAAACATAATATTTCTGTAGAGAAAATCAAGGGATGGTTAAAAAAATCTATTAGAAGAAGGCCAACTATATCAGAATTAGAAGCATTAGCCAAAGATGCTGGTTTCTCTGAAAGTGATCTAATAAAAAATGTTCGAAGAATTGGAAGATTAGGCACATATGTAGAGATTCCAGAGTATGTGACAAAAGATTTATTATGGTTTGCAGGTGTAATAGCTGGTGATGGAAATATTCAGATGAAGAGAGAAGATAGATGGGGAATTAATATTACATTATGGAACAATAATGAAGAGATTCTGAAAAGATTCAGGAATATACTAAAAAAACTCTTTTCTATAGAAGGCAGAAAAATATATCATTCAAAGGGAAGAGGAATGTGCATAGAATTTTCATCAAAAATAGTTTCAGAGATTCTGGAGAAATTGGGTGTTCCTGCTGGAAAGAAGGCGAAAATATTCACAATTCCTGAAATTATACAAAAGCTTCCAGATAAATATTTGTCAAGTTATATTCAAGGATTATTTGATGCTGAGGGTTCTGTGGATATGGTTAGAAAAAATGTTAGTATAATGCTAACAAATACTGATGTTCTTAGAAAATTGAATCTATTATTGTTAAGATATGGTATCTTTGCTAGATTTAATAGAGCAAATAGATATTACAGGATTATAATTTCAGGACAGAGAAATCTGAAATTGTTCAAAAAATACATAAATTTTGGAACAAAAGATAAAAGAAATAAGCTTAAAATAATGATACACTCCCTTAGAGACGAAAAAAGTAATATAGAAGTTGTTCCGCATATGAAAGAAACATTAAAAAGTGTTATAGAAGAACTTGGAATTAGTTACTATCAATTAAAGAAACCTAATATAGTTTCTAGCATAAGACAAGGCTGTGCATTAAACTATAGCACTTTGAAAGATCTTTCTGCTGCTTTACTGAAAAAATGTAATAATGAAATTCCTTTAGGTATTCAAGAAATGTTATGTTTACTTGATGCTGACATAACTTGGTTAAAAGTAACTGATGTTAAAGAGATAGATCCACCTTATTCTCATGTTTATGATATAACCATGAAAAAAGGAAATAACTTCTTGGCTAATGGATTAGTTGTGCATAACTCAGCTGCATTATTATATGCACAATTAACAACTGGAAAACCAACTATTGTTAGATCATCTACTGGAAAAGGAAAAGTGCATGAACTAATAATAAGAATGGATACATCTAAAAACGAACCACAGATATTAAAAGATGAATTATATGATAAAAAATTTCCTGACCATGGAACATATATTGAAATGGAAATAGAAGGAAAATATAGAAAAGGTTCTAGATCAGTTGATGAATATATTAAGCAAACAGCAATAGCAAATCCTTTTGCAAAAATAGTTTATCAAGTTGATAAGGATAAAATAGTATATCCAAGAGTTGTTTCACAATTACCAAAAAAAGCAATTCCTATTAAACCACATCCTCATGGAGTTGAACTAGGAGTATTTGAAAGAATTGTTAAAAATACTAATGCTAGAACAATTAAAGCATGCTTAATGAAAGATTTTTCAAGAGTAGGATCAACACTAGCAGAACAGGTTTTAAAATTATCTAAAATCAAACCAAGTACAAAACCTCAAGACTTAACACATCAAGATATTGAAAAAATATGGAGACAATTGCAAAAATCAAAAATAATGAATCCTCCTTTAATATGCATTTCTCCAATAGGACAAGATATTTTAGAGAAATCTGTAAAAAAAGATTTAAAACCTGAATTTACAGTAGCAATAACAAGACCACCTTCTGTTTATAGAGGCAATCCATTTCAAATTGAATGCTGTATTGGATATGGTGGTGAACTACCACCAAATGCACCTGCAAAAATAATGAGATTTGCTAATAAGGTCCCATTGTTATATCAAAGTTCATCTTGTGCCATAACAAAAGCAATTCAAAAAATAAATTGGAGACCTTATCATGTAGAACAGCAAGGTGGAATGCCATATGGTCCTATTGTAATTGCTGTTCATATGGCATCTGTATGGATACCTTATACATCTGAATCAAAAGAAGCTATAGATCCTTATCCTGAAATTGAAAAAGAAATTAAATTAGCTATTCAAGACTGCGCAAGAAAATTGCAGAGATATTTGGCTGGTAGAAAAAGAAGACAGTTAGAAGCAAAAAGAAAAGGATTGTTTGAAAAATATATTCCAGAAGTTGTTAATAATTTGGCTTTATTAACAGGTGAAAAGGAAGCAGTAATTAGAAAATATTTAGAAAATCTCATAAATAAAGGTGTAGAAAATGGAAGTGAGGAAGAAACTGAAACAATTAGGGAAGAAGCTAGTTGAGCAAGCAAAAAAAGGAGAAAACCCAAACATGGATGTTCCTATTAGAGCACTCTCTAATGTAAAATATGATCCAAAGAAAAGAATGATTTTACTTGGAAACAAATCATCTAAAAGATATTTGTTTAATGTTGCACATATTAAGAAATTTTTACAAACAACTGAAATTGCAGCAAATGTAAAGAAGTTATTAGATACTGGAAAGCATGTTTCTTTAAGACAAGCATTTTATATGATGAGAAGAACAATCCCTGGAACTCAAATTGATGTTGTTGAAGAACAAGAAGAATCTAATGCAGCTGTAGAAGATCTGGAACTAATAACAGGTTTTTCAAGAGAACAAATGCATATTAATGCAAATAAGAATGGAGCAGCTGCTGGGAAAGTTATTATTAAAGATAAAGGAGATGTAATTGACTGGTCTAAGCTAGGATCAGGTGGATGGTCCATACCTTCAAATACAGAAGAACTGCAATTCAAAAAAGTAGATGCAAAATTTGTTTTGTATATGGAAAAAGCAGCAATATGGGAAAGATTGCATGAAGATAAAGTATGGGATAAATTAAAATGTGTAATAATTGCTTCACAAGGACAAGCAACAAGAGGAATAAGAAGATTATTAAGGAGATTGAATGAGGAATATAAACTACCAATTTATGTATTAGTTGATAATGATCCATGGGGATATTATATTTATTCTGTTTTAAAATATGGTTCTATATCATTAGCACATATTTCAGATAAATTGGCTATTCCAAATGCTAAATTAATTGGTTTAACATGTGATGATGTTGAGAAATATCAACTAAAAAAATATCTTATTAAATTTAAGAAAACAGATGAAAATAGAATCAAACAACTTAAAAACTATGAATGGTTCCAGAGTAAAGAATGGCAGAGAGAATTAAAGAAAATGAAAGAGCAAAAAGGTAAGGTAGAACTTGATGCATTGGTTGCAAAGGGCATTACATTTATTTCTGATGAATACTTACCAGAAAAAATAAAAAAGAAGGACTTTTTAGATTAAGGTTCAAATATTTTAAGATTTAAAAAAGAAATACTTTTAAAGGTATAACAACAAAAATAAATATGTGGGATGCTGGGGTGGTAATTCGCTTAGCGAGCCATATGCTCAGCCTGGGAGACCTTTTAGGCCAGACAGCGCACGACTGAAGATCGTGTTGTCGCGTGTTCAAAAGAGTCTTTCCAATAGGAATACTCTGAATTCATCACGCCCATCCCACCATTATTTTTTTAATTTCAAAAGAACAAATTATTATTATGCTAGTTAGAATTGTACCATTGGGAAATGTACCAATAGAAATTCTAGAAGAGATTTCATTAAATATCAGATCTATATTCAATGCAAATTCTAGAATAATGTCAAAAATAGATTTACCACAAGATGCAAAAAACCATTTAAGAAGACAATATGATACAGATAAATTAATTGACTTATTAGTAGATATACCAGAAGTAAAATTTATAGAAAAAACAACACCAACATTACTAGTAACAAATGAAGATTTATATCAAAATGGTTTAAATTTTGTATTTGCATTAGAATATCCAGATAAAGGAATTTTAATTGTTTCATTAGCAAGATTAAAGCCAGAATTTTATAATGAAGGTCCTGATATGTCAAAATTAAAACAAAGAGCTGTAAAAGAATCAATACATGTTCTTGGTCATTATATTGGTGCAGAACATTGCTTGAATAAGGAATGTATAATGTCTTATTCTCCATCTGTAAATGATATAGATACTAAAATGAAAGATTTTTGTGAAAGATGTAAAAACAAGTTAAGAAGTAAAGGAATTTATCTATAACTCATTTCTTTCTTTTTCTCTTGACTGATCTTATATGATCTTTTATTTTTCTAACATATTTTTTCTTTAATATCTTTACTTCTTTTTCCAATTTATATAATATATATGCTATATACAATATTACTGCAGTAATCACGCTAATTATCATGTATAAGATTCTTTCCTTTGTAATAATGTTTGTAATTATTTGGATTGGTATATCAAAGACATTTTCTGTTGATTTAATTTGTTGCTTATGTTCAATAGCAACAATTGCAAAATATGAAAATCCTTCTGTTTCTGCCTCATAATAAATATATCCTTCTTTACGACCAATTTTGCTTGTTTTTAATTTAACCCATGTATTATTATAATATCTCATTAAATAAATTTCTGAGCTATTTACATTCATATTCTGTAACCATTCTTCTGAAACTCTGAATTTAATGAATGATTTATAAATATTATCTGAAGTTAGATTGTTTGTAATCATTTCCATATAACTATAAACTATATTAGAAGGTGCCTCAACATCCTTTATCTCATATATTTTTTTAACTGATAATTCAGCACCATAAATATTATTTCTTGGAATTATTTTTACAGATAAGATTGGCATTTCTTTGCTTCTCTCAAATAATATTACATTTTGCTTATTTTTCCTTAATGATAATTTTGCTTTAGTTCCAATTGGAATAAGTTTTGCATCTGTTATATCAACAGGTCTAGTTACAGAAGAGCCTGTAGTGCTTTCTCCTATTACGTTTAATAATAAGGAATCTGTTATAGAATTTCCATGATCATCATATGCTCTTAATAAAATTGTTTTTGTTCCTTCTGTTGATGGTGTATATTCTGTTGAATTTACAGAGTAAGTTGTATTAATTATTTGTTGTCCATTAGATGTTATTATAACACGAGAAACATTGTTATTATCACTTACATTCCAATTTATTGTAATTGTATTTCCTAAACTTATTGAGCTGCTTGATAATAAAAATGTGTTTATAATTGGTGATGTTGTATCATTTATTATTAATAAATAACTTGTTAAACTTGAAACAGTATAATTTTCATTTCCACTTGTATTTGCAGAAATATTATATGTTCCTATATCTAAATTTGTTAGATTTGTTAGATTTGTAATTATATTTTGTCCTTGTAAGATACTCTTAAGTGTACCGCTATAATTTGAATATAATGTTATTGTTAATGTATCAATAGATGCATTTGACCATGCAGTTATATTAGCAATATCATTTTCCGAATATGTAACATTACCCTGTGTTTCATTTAAAGAAAGATATGTTGCTATATGTCCTTTATTTACAAATACATAATATACTGATTCATTAGAAGTATAATTTGTATTTCCAGATATGCTTGCATTATAGATATATGTTCCACTACCTAATCTTATTTGCTCTATTGTTGTACCAACATTTGTTTCATTTCTAGATAATATCAATGTTCCAGAATTAGAATAAATTGCTTCAGCTGTTGCATTTATTGATTCTGGATATGTATATGTTTTGTTTGAATTTAGTGCATTATTTAGATACAAATTAACTGGATTTGTTGTGTTTTTTGTTATTATGAATGTTAGTAAACTCGTTGAATTTGTATTTCCAGATGTATCATTACAGTACATCTTATAATTGATCGTGCTTGCTGGCTGATCTGTTAAATTATAATAAAATATATCTGGAGTATTATTATTCATTGAATAATTATTTCCATTTATTTCAAATAATGCATTGTAAATTCCAATATTATCTGTACAATTTATTTGAAATCCTATATTATTTTTTGGATAATATGTTAATGGACTAGAAACACTTGTAAAATTATTATAATATTTTGGTACTTCTGGATCACCAAATATCCCAAATATTGAAAAATCTGTTATGTTTTTATATACATAATTTTCAACTGTATTTACACCAGCAGTTAATTGTGTCCAAGAACTATCATATTTCCATATTTCTAAACCTGCTTCATCATACCCTAATTCATTCACATAAGTTTCATTATAACTTAAATTTAAGTATAACCATGAATCAGATGTAAGATTTGTAGCATTTATATAGCTTGATACATTATATTCTTTTATTGGTCTATCAACGTCATATACTTCATTAATGCTATAATAATAACCGTCCCATACTGTTACATTTGTAG
>JAGGXH010000067.1 GCA_021163145.1 Candidatus Aenigmatarchaeota archaeon
CATATAATGCAAATATAAGTGAAAATAAAGTATGTTATAACAATGGAACATTTATTGATAATGGTGTAAATAATACATTTGAAAATAATGAATTCTGCATTGATATGATATCAGCTAATTATTTTGATAGAAAAGATTATAATGTTGAATATGAGTTTTATATATCAAACTTAGTTTATAATACTACTTGTAATCTTATTGCTAATAATACATCAATTTCAACAATTACTGATGTTCAAGAATCACAATTATCAAGAGGAGATGATACTGTAAAAATTAAGGCACTTCAAAGTTTTGGATTAACACATAATTGGTTAATACAATGCTATGATGATTATAATAATTATGGAAAAACTTCTGAATATACAATAAATGGTAAAATAGGTTCTCTATGTATAGGAGATAAAGATTGTGACACAAATATATGTTGTCACAATATATGTAGATCTCAATGTCCATATTGTGGAGATGGATATTGTGATTTTGGTGAGTCAAGTTACACATGTTCAGCTGATTGTGGATCTCCACCAAGTGGAGGTGGTACTGGAGGTGGTGGCGGAATAAGATTATATGACGAAATAATTGATAAAGTACAAAGTTATATAAGTCCAAAACCTGCAATATCTGAAACAAGTAAAGAACAAACCCCAGAATTTAAAGAAGCTGAAAAAGAAATACCACAAAGAAAAATAGAGCCTATTACAATATCAATAGGGATTATAATAATTAGTGTATTACTTGGAATAATATTCTTATATAAACAATATAAAGGTGTACTAAATTCATTAAATAAGTTTTTTAAATAAAAACATTCTATTAAACCTTTAAAAACATTGAATTGAAATTATTTAAAGGTGTTAAATATGAAAATAGTTGAAATTAAGCCTATACCAATGGCTAAAGCAAAGGAGAGAATGATAAAAAGAGAAAAACAAGGAGAAATCGGATACGAGCAAAAACTTGCACTTGAACATTTGAAAAAATTTACAAAATTAACAGAAAAAGAAGCAGAAGAACTTGTTAAAGAATTATCTGCAGTAATAAAAATGTCTGATGAAACATTAATTAGTATAGTTGATATTCTTCCTAAAGATGCAGATGAATTAAGATTACTGTTTTCAAGGGAAAAATTTAATTTAAAGGATGAAGAAATAAACAAAATATTAGAAATTGTAAAGAAATATAGAAAGTGATAAAAATGCCTTTTCTAAAAGATGAAAATGTAATAGTTTTAGATTTTCTTCCAAGTGGTCATGCAACAGGAAAGCGAGAGCCAATTGCACAGGTAATTGGTAAAAAATATTTTTCATTATTAGAAGTTGTAATAAGAAAAGGTATTACTGTTAAGAATGGTGATGTTCTATATGTTGGAAAAGATAAAAGAGAAAAAGTTGATCATATTAAAAGAAGAATAAGTGTTAAAGATTTGACATCATTTGCAAGATCTGAGCTTGAATTTGTTATTGAAAAAATAGTTACAGAAGATGAGCAAAGATTTGTAGATTTCTTTAATAAATCTGTTCCTATTTCTACAAGAATGCATCAAATTGAATTATTGCCTGGATTTGGAAAAAAACATATGTTTGATATATTAGAAGAAAGAAAAAAATCACCATTTAAAAATTTTGAGGATATTAGAAATAGAGTAAAATTATTGCCAGATCCTAAGAAAAGCATTATCAAGAGAATTCTTGAAGAATTAGAAGATGAAAATATAAAGCATAGAATATTTGTTGCAGGACCTTCTAGAAGATAATTTACTACCAACCGGTAACTTTAAATACTAGTTCTACCTAATTATTATTATAAGGTGGTAAATATAGGTGATTTATTAATGTTTAGAAAAATTAAACCACAAAGACCAACTGTTGTTAGAAAAAATAATAAAGTAGTTACTTGCTTTTATTATAAACAATTACATAAATGTTTAGGGCCAAGATGTTTTTGGCTAAAAATTGGTACATGTCCGTTTTATAATAGAATAAAGAAAAGATTTAGAACTGGACAATAATATTTATTTCTCAACAATCAGCAAACCATTCTTAATTTTTAACTTAGCATTAGTTTTTATCCCAGAGCCACAGAGTGATGTTCTAGAAGCTTTATATCCTCTTTTAATAAGCTTAAATATAATATCATCTACTTTAGGAACTTTGATAATATGCATTTTATTCAAATCATAATAAAATGGCTCATCTATTTCTTCTAGTATCTTATTTAATAGGTCTATCTCTTTTTTACTTTGTGTAAAATTAAATTCTCTTATTTTATCAATAATCTTTTTAATAAAATCATTGTCTTTTATTTCTCCAAGATAAATTGTTCCAATACCATCAACATATTTGTATTTTTTTAATTGTCTTGTTAAGTGCATAGATCCTTGCACTATTCCATAAATTCTATAATAATGTTTATGCGAAAGATATAATATTGGTTTAAAAGATTTATTATATCTAGCTAAAGAATTCATGATAAATGTAATTAAAACCCTAACACCTGTTTCTTTATAATATTGTTTTTTTGTTGCTCTTATTCCATATTTTCTTAGGCATGCATTAGGAAAACTTCCACTTAATGCACCTGTATCTGTTGCAGTTACTGCCAATAATCTGTTAAACTTAATTGAATGTGCAACACTGTCCATATAAACACATGGTGATCCAAATGGATCTATATCAATAAAATCAAATAATCTTTTTCTCATTAGCAGATTAGCATCTTCATTACATATCTCTGCATTGATATTATTATGTTTAATATTTTTTCTTATCAATGATACTGCATCTTTGTTTTTGTCATTTAGAGTTAGATTTAAGTTACCTACTTCTTTTTTATATCTTATTCCAGATATTCCAGATGCAGATAATGCATCTAATACATTGATTTTTTCTTTGATTTTTTCTTTAAAAATACTTAGCACAGCAACAGAAATATCTCTTAAAAATTCTGCATCTGGGTTATAGAATACTGGTGCTTGGTATTTGTTAATATCTGGTATAAAAATTTCTACTTTACCTTCTCTTATTTTTCTATATTTCATAATTAAACATAGAATTAATAATTTTTAAATAAATCAATTCTATTATTAGATTATGGCAAGTAAAGTAAAAAACAAATTTTATATTACAACTGCAATTATCTATACTAATGCTGCTCCTCATGTGGGATTTGCATTAGAAACAGTGCAAGCAGATGCAATTGCTAGATTTAATAGAATTAAAGGAAAGGATGTATTTTTTCTAACAGGCTCTGATGAACATGGAATAAAAAATCAAAGAGCTGCTAAAGCAGCTGGAAAAGATCCACAAATATTTGTAGATGAAAACACAGCACTTGTTAAAAAAATGCTAAAAATGCTTAATATATCTAATGATTATTATATTAGAACAACTGATAAAAAAAATCATTATCCAACTGTACAGAATATTTGGAAAAAATTAGTAGAATCTGGAGATATTTATAGAAAAAAATATAGAGGATATTATTGTTCTGGTTGTGAAGCCTTTATTAAAGAATCTGAGCTTGTTGATGGAAAATGTCCAAATCATAACAAAAAACCAGAAATTGTAGAAGAAGAAAATTATTTCTTTAGATTATCAAAATATCAAAATCAATTAATTAAAATAATCGAATCAGATGAATATCAAATTATTCCAGTAAGCAGAAAAAATGAGATATTGAGTTTTATTAAACAAGGTCTTGAAGATGTTAGCTTTTCAAGATCAATAAAATCTTTACAATGGGGGATACCTGTGCCTAATGATAATGAACAGATAATTTACACTTGGTGTGATGCATTGACTAATTATTTATCTGGTATAGGTTATTCATCAGATAAAAAAATATTTGAAAAATACTGGCCAGCTGATATACATCTAATAGGAAAAGATATTTTAAAATTTCATACTGCATATTGGATTGCAATATTATTATCAGCTAAAATTCCGTTACCAAAAAAATTGTTTGTTCATGGATTTATAACATCAAAAGGAAGGAAAATGTCAAAATCTCTAGGAAATATAATTGATCCATTTGAACAAATCAAAAAATATGGAACAGATCCAGTTAGATTTTATTTACTAAAGCATATTCCATCAGATTCTGATGGTGATTATACAGATGAAGCAGTTATTAATGTAATTAACAAAGAGCTTGCAGATGATCTTGGTAATCTTGTTTATAGAATTTTGACATTATTAGATAAATATTTTGATGGAAAAATACCTAATAAATATGAAGGTGAAATAGCAAAAAGACTTTCAAAATCATATAAAACAATAGAAAATAATATAGAAAATTTTAAATTGAATTTAGCATTAGATGAAATATGGAAACTAATATCAGAGTTAAATAAATATCTAAATGAAAAAGAACCATGGAAAATAAAGAAAAGAGATCAGTTAGAAAAAATAATGTATGAGTTAACAGAAGCATTAAGAATAATTTCAATTTTAATATATCCTTTTATACCAAATACGTCTGAAAAAATAAGAAAACAATTAGGATTGGATGAAAAAGTTTTATGGAAAAATTTAGAATGGGGAAAATTAGAGCCTAAAACAAAAACTAAAAAAGAAGAGATATTATTCAAGAAATTTGAAAACAAATTAAAACAAGGTGATAACTTGATAACATTAGATGATTTAGCAAAAATAGATCTTAGGGTAGCAGAGATAAAAGAAGCTGAAGAAATTGAAAACAGTGACAAATTGATTAAAATTAAAATAGATATTGGTGAAGAAGAAAAACAAATTGTTGCAGGTATAAAGCAACACTATAAGCCAGAAGAACTAATAGGGAAGCAAATAATTGTTGTAAATAATTTAAAACCTGCAAAATTAAGAGGAATAGAAAGCAATGGTATGTTGCTTGCTGCTGTAGAAAATAATAATGTAGTATTGCTTACAGTAGATAAACAGATAAAAAATGGGGCAAAGGTCCAATAAAAATAAGGGAATTAATCCCTTACTAAATGTCCATAAGATGGGACCAATAAAATATAATCTTCATCAATGCCTACAATATCTCCGTTCATTGCTAGACATGTTTTTCTAAGTTTTTCTATTGCTCTTTTTAATTCAGATAGGTCCTTTTCTCTCAAAGATTTTATTTTTACTAGAACAATTGATAGTTCTCTGAATGCTTTTTGAATTCTGTCTGTATCTTGAAAACTATCTAATTTATCTATTTTTATTGGAACCTTACCTGATGGTGTTTCTACATTTGTAGTATCAAGCTCTATAAAATCCCCTTCTTCAACTGTTGAACCTAATCCAAACATTTTTTTCAAATCAACCATTTTGAAAACCTCCAAATCAATAATTATAATAGTTTATATTAGCTTAAATAATTTATTCTTTTTTTGCTGCTTCAAGTAAAGATGCAATATTCCATATTTGAGTTCTTGTATACATTGGAATATTTGTATCATTTGATATCTCATCTAATAATCCTGTAACAGCATTTATTCTAACATCTTTTTCTTGTGATTCATCTTTCAATATTTCAATTGCTTCATTGCATTTTTCTCTAATATTTCTCGGAACAGTTCTATCTTCTGCAATCTCTTGTATAAGCTCAATAATATTTTCAAACATAATCTAACACCATTGGTTTTCATTAGAAATTAAATTATAGTTTAATGTTTATATAGCTTTTGTTTATATTCTTTATACAGTTTTTTTACTGTTCTTCTGTCTATTCTGACAGTTTTATGACCTCCTTTTCCGTCAAATTGTTTTGTTTTATGAGATAAGAGTGCTCCAGAAAATGATAATGGTATATGACATAGTTCATGTATTAAAGTCATATCCTGCTCTTCTTCAGATAAATTATCAAATTTTTCTGATAATACTTCTATTACATAATGTGGTTTTATATTTAGTGCAACTTTCCACACACTTGGAAATGCATAGATTCTAGCATATGCATTTGACTTTGATTTAAATGATCTAACACATTTTATTCTATTAATATCTATGTGACTTAATTCTAATGTTTTTATTATTTTTTCTATTCTATTTTGAATATCTGGAGCAGATTGAATTTTCATAATAAACCACTTATAA
>JAGGXH010000046.1 GCA_021163145.1 Candidatus Aenigmatarchaeota archaeon
GTAAAAGATGCTCGATATATTGAAGAAGATGACAAAATAAGAATCATTCTTAAAAATTTAGATTATTCTGATAATTTAACTAGTTTTATTAGAAAAAATAAACTTAAATTAACTCATATTAACACAGATGAACCAACTCTTGGAGATGTATTTATTAAACTAACTCAAGAAAAATTAAGAGAAGGTGAGAATGATTAGATTTTTCAGAGATTTAAAAACATTTTTTATTGCAGAAATTAAAAGATATTATTTATTTAAGGAAAGAATATTATGGGATTCATTATTTCCAATAATAGGTCTATTTAGTTTTATTTTGATATGGAGAGCTGTTATAAATACTGGTTTTCAAGGTCTTGGTGATTTAAGACCAGATAATTATGTTATGTTTATATTAATGGGAAATTTATTATGGCAAATTATAAGCTCATCTTTAGGAGGCCTTGCCCATGTGATGGTTGATGAAAGATATAGTAGAACATTAACATATGTATTTTTATCTCCAGCAAATAAAATATCTTATTTATATGCTAAAAGTGCAAGATCTTTAATGAGATTTATTATTACTAATTTGATTATGTTATTCTTTGCATCATTGTTTTTTGATATTTCAATAAAAGGTAATATTATATCAATAATTTTAATTTTTGCATTAAGCTATATCTCGTTTTCTGCATTTGGATTGATATTTTCAGCACTTGGCGGATGGAGAGATGGATTTGCTGATTTAGCATGGGTAATTAGCTCTGTATTATATTTATTATCAGGTGTGCAATATCCTATAGAAGTTTTTCCAGAATCTATAAGAAGAATAGTTTTATTATTACCAACTACACAAGCATTAAATGCTGTTAGAGCTGTATCATTACACGCTGCTGATATTTATGAAATATTACCACAAATAGTATATTTAATAATTCTCGGTATAGTATCCTTTATTTTATTGCATGTAACATTTAAATGGCTTGAGAAAAAGATAAGCTTAGTTGGAGTTTAATAGAAATTTAAGATATTCTTATACAGTTTATACGCGCTCCTAATTTACGAGCTTTTATTTTATCTTCAAATCCTATTTCCTTATCATTTTGATCTACTAAAATTATTTTTCTGTTCAATCAACTCTTATTATTGTGCCTATATTTTCTCCTTTAAGTGCTTTAATTATATTTCCTGGAATCAAACCACTTATTATCTGAGATTCTATTCCAATATTTATTAATTCTAAAACTTTATTGAGCATTCCTCCTGTCACATCTGTATCCAAAGAGCCTGTTAAAATTTTTTTGATTTCTTTAAAGTTATTTGAATTTATTTCAGGTATATGAATTGCATCTTTAAACTTATTCGGATCTTTTGTATATATTCCATTAACATTAGTAACATGAATTATTTTATTTGCATTTAGTTTTTTAGCTAGATATGGAGCTATTTGATCTCCTGATAATATAGAACATTTTTGATTCTTATCATAAGCAGGAACACCATATAACACAGGTATCATATTTATTTGTATTAAGTTATTTATTAACTTAGTATTTGCTTCATAAATTCTTCCTCTTCTCATTATTGTAAATGCAGATGCTTGGCAAGTAATAGTTGGCAATCCTTTATTTATAAAATATTTTGTTACAATACAATTTAACTCATTTTGAAGTCTTTGTGTTTCAGCAAAATCAACTAGCTGCCTTCTCTTTATTATTCCTTTATGTATTTTTGTCTTTTTAACTATAACATGGCCATATGAACCAGCTCCATGAATAAGAATCAAATTCATTTTTTCTGGATTATATCCTTGTTTTATTTCATTTGATATTCTTTCTAAATTTTCATGATTAAACTTAGGTTTTTGACTTTCCTTATGAGTTATTATACTACCACCAAGTTTCAAGATTATTAACGACTTCATAAAATTCATTCTTTTTTGATTATTTTTCCTAAATTTTCAAGTTTCTTTCCATTTAAAAATTTTCTAATGGTTATAATTAAATCTTTTATATCTACTCTTATCTGTTTCATACTATCTCTATCACGTAGAGTAACAGAATCGTCTTCCAGAGTTTGATAATCAATGGTAACTGTAGATTTCGTACCAATTTCATCCATTCTTCTATATCTACGACCAATAGAACCAGATTCATCATAAAAACAATTAAATTCTTTTTTTAAAATATCAAATACTTCTTTAGCTTTTTTATCCAATCCATCTTTTTTAACAAGAGGAAATACAGCAACTTTATATGGAGCTATTAAAGGATGTAATTTTAGAACAATTCTTTTTTCACCATTAACTTCTTCTTCTGTATAAGAATCAAATAATAGGGTTAAAAATATTCTATCAACACCAACAGATGGTTCTGCAACAACATATGGGATAATTTTCTCATTTGTTTCTGTATCAAAATAATATAAATCTTTTTTTGAATACTTTATATGTTGCTTTAAATCAAAATCTGTTCTATTTGCAATTCCTTCTAATTCTTTCCATCCAAATGGATAATTATATTCAATATCCCATGTTTCCATAGAATAATGACTTAATTCGTCTTTTGTGTGTTCTCTTAATCTTAATTTATCTGGATTAATACCTATATCTAAAAACCATTTATATCTCAAACCAATCCAATATGCATGCCACTTTGTTCTAATTAATTTATTTGAGAATAAATCATTAATTGTCATTTGTGTTGTTTCTTGATCATTATTTTCTTGTTGATCTGCAGTTAAAACATTTATCTTTACATTTTTAACTTCATCAAAATTTGGGCAATCATTTAATTTTTGTGGATGAACAAAAAATTCTAATTCCATTTGTTCAAATTCTCTCATTCTAAATAAAAAATTTCTTGGTGATATTTCATTTCTAAATGCTTTCCCAATCTGTGCAATTCCAAATGGTAATTTAACTCTTGATGTATCTAATATATTTTTAAAATTAACAAATATCATTTGAGCTGTTTCTGGTCTTAAATATACTTTTTTAGATTCTTCTTTAACTGCACCAACAGTTGTTTCAAACATTGGATTAAATTCTCCATTGTTTTCATATAAAATTCCACAATTTGGACATTTTGCAATTCCAATTTCATGTTTGTCTAATTTTATTTTTTTCTTACATTTCTTACAATATCCGACAATATCAACAAAGCTTTCAACATGACCAGATGCTTTCCATACAGATTCAGGACTTATTATAGCGCCATCAATTCCAACTACATTTTCTTTATTTTGAACAACTGATCTCCACCATAAATTTTTTATATTTCTTTTCATCTCTATACCAAGTGGACCATAATCATAAAATCCTGCTAAGTTTTCATGAATTTCAGCACTAGGAAAAACAAATCCTTTTCTCTTGCAAAAAGCAGCCATCTCATCAACAGTAACCATATAATCACTTTAATATATAATTATTAATATTATTAATATATATGTGGTATTATGAGCGAAATGACAGTAACACCATGGGAAGTTAAAGGTGAAATAGATTATAATAGACTTATAGAAGAATTTGGACTAAATTTAATAAATGAAAAACTTGAAGCAAAATTGAAAAAATATTTAGGAGACAATCTATTTTTGAGAAGAAAGATTTTTTTTGTGCATAGGGATCTAGATTTTATATTAAATGAATTTGAAAAAGGAAATAAATTTTATCTTTATACTGGTAGAGGTCCTTCTGGACATACTCATATAGGACACTTAATTCCATGGATATTTACAAAACAACTGCAAGATGCATTTAAAACAAAATTAATATTTCAATTAACAGATGATGAAAAGTTCTTATTTAGTGACAAACTTTCAATTGAAGAAGTTGAAAATTTTACAAAAGAAAATATACTAGATATAATTGCAGTTGGTTTTGACCCAGAGAACACTGAAATTTATACTGATTTAGTTAATTCAAAAACTCTATATAAGCAAGCTGTAAGAGTTGCTAAGAAAATAACATTTTCAACAACAAAAGCTGTATTTGGATTTAATAATTCAACAAATGTAGGTAAAATATTCTTTACTTCAATGCAGGCAGTTCCTGCTTTTATAGAATCAGTAAAACAGAATAAGAATATTCCTTGTTTAATTCCTCATGCAATTGATCAGGATGCACACTTTAGAATTGCAAGAGATATCTTACCCAAATTAGGATATTACAAACCAGCATCAATACAATGCCAATTTATTCCAGGTTTAACTGGTTCTGGTAAGATGTCTGCTTCTGATCCAAACAGTACAGTATATACAACAGACTCTGAAAAAGATATTGAAAAGAAAATTAAGAAAGCATTTACAGGTGGTAGGGAAACAATTGAAGAACAAAAGAAGTTAGGTGGGAATCCTGATATTTGTCCTATTTTCAAGTACTATTTCTTCTTATTTGAAAAAGATGATAAAAAACTTGAGGATAGATTTAAGGCTTGCAAAACTGGTAAGCTTATGTGTGGAGAATGTAAATTGCAATTAATTCCAAGAATACAGAAATTTATCAAGGAACACCAAAAGAAGAGAGAAAAGGCTAAAGAAATATTTAATGAATTTATAGTAAAAGACTAAACTAATCAAACTCTTTAGTTAACCAAATGGTTAACTTTTTAAATTCTAAAGATAATTAAATAATATGGAAAGTTCAACTGAAAAAATAATAAGATTATTATTAACTTATCCTAAAAAAACATGGAAACAAATAGATTTAAGTAAATATGCAAAATGTTCAAAACCATTTGTTAATAAACTTGTAAAAAAATTTATATCAGAAGGTATTTTAGTTGAAACTGAAAATAAAAAAATAAAATTATTAAGCTTCAGTAAATTGTTAAATATATGGTGTAATATAAGAA
>JAGGXH010000043.1 GCA_021163145.1 Candidatus Aenigmatarchaeota archaeon
ATATCAAATCCTGTTTAACACCTGTGACCATTTCTAGTTTTTGATATACAAATAAAATTTTTTTGCTTTTTTTCATTTAATTACACCAAAAATATAACTGATATTATTGTTAATAAAAATTCAAATCCAATAATTGTTATAACAACATCCTGTTCATACACTTTTTTCTTTACTTTACTTAATAAAAATATAACTAAATGTGTAAGATCATAAATCTTTTTATAAGGCAATGTAAGGCTATTGTCTTTATTAACCTTTGCAAATGCTACTGCTTTAAATTTTGATCTTGATGTTAATATAAGATCACAGATAAATGGTATAAATAAAACAACTGCAATTGTTTGCATGTTTCCCATTATAGCCATTGCAGCAATTAATGCACCAATCATATATGTTAATGAATCCCCTGGAAATATCTTTGCTGGATACCAATTAAATAATAAAAATGCAATAAGAGAGGATACTGCAATCATTCCTATCATAGTTAACCACAAATATCCATTTAGAAATGATATGCATGTTAATGTTCCAACTATTATAACACCCAACCCAGCTTCTAATCCATTATAACCAGCAAGCATATTATAACCATTTGCTGCACCAATAATACCAATTGGTATAATTAATAATGGGTATAATATTCCAAAATCAACTAGACCCAATATTGGTATATTGATTATTGAGTGGCCTGCATTAACAATAACAAGCGGAAATGCAATTGAAACTGTTAATAGAACTTTTGTTTTTTGTCTTATTCCTTTTAACCATCCAAGCACATCGTCCATAAATCCAATAAAACCAGCAAGCATTATTGTAAGTAAAACAGAAAATATATTTATCATATTTGTTTCATTTCCTAGTAAAAATGTCTTAAAAAATATATACAGCATTATTGAAAATACAACTGCAATCATAATTACAATTCCACCACCTTCAGCTACAGATGGTTTGTTGTATTTGTTCATGTCTTTGCCAACTAGATTAATGTTTTTTGCGACAAATATCCATTTTTTTATTAGGAACAATGTCCCAAAAAATGCAAACAATATACATACTATAGCAATTATGTTATTTATCATTTTATCACAAAATCTTGTATATTGATACACCATTTTGTCCATATATGTTCGTATTATCATAAACTTTTTCAAATTTATCAGAATTGTCAATATATTCTAAAAATCCTAGAGGGAAGCTTTCTTTATATGGGATTGCTGATATAATATTGTGCATAACAAATATGTAGTCATAACCATTTAGTTTCAAATGTTGATAAGATCTATCATCATTTGTCAATAAAATTTCTTTCATATCTGGAAGAGCTGTTGTTGTTGCCCTATTGCATGCAAATGCAGTTTGTTGTGCATATATAGATAATAAGAGCGAATCCTTTGGTGTATTATATTTTACCCACTTTGCTGCATCATAAAATCCAGGCGGAAATGTTTTCACATTTATTAAAGAACTTGATTTTACATATGCTGAATGTATTAAAACTATTGACAACAATGAAATAATTATAATTGATAATAATTTTCTTTGATTTGTTTTTGCCCAATTGTAAAATTCATTTATAAAACTTGCACCAATTATTGATATAGGTATTATTATTGGTAATGTATAACGTGATAAATCTTCTATTCTAGTATTTTTTAGATATATGAATAATGGTAATATTAATAATAATAAAAGTAATATGTATTTCTTAAATTTTCCTTTGTCAATTAACATACTTGCTAATCCAAATAAGAAAATTAATAAGATAGGCCAGCTATATGCAAACGCAGAATATATTAATATTCCAGTGTTTATTATTCCAGACTCTATTGTTGATTTTGCTGTTCTTCCTGCAAATTCTAATCCTTGTATTTTAGGAGCTTCTTGTAATATTGTTTCTCTACATTGTTTGCTTTCAAATATTGGGGCATAACATATGTCTTTGTATAATATGAAATTTCTTATTATAAACGGAGAAATCACAATTAGTGCAATTAATACCATAGTTAAAGATTTTTTAATAATTTCTTTGTTTTTATATTGTTTTGTTATAAATGGATATACAATAAATAACAATATGATTAATGGACCAGTAACTTTTGTTAGTGCTGATAAACCAGCAAATATTCCACCTAAATGCAAATAATATTTGCTGTTTGTTTCAAATGCCATGTATCCAAAATATAATGTGCATGCTATAAACAACAATAATAATGTATCAACATAGTTTAATACAGAATAAGTTATTATTGCATGTGTTGATAAATATAATAGGCTTGCAAATAATCCTATATTTTCTTTACCTATTTTTTTCATAAATATGTATATAATAAGTGCAGTTAGTATTGAAAATAAAGGTATCATGAATTTTACAGCAGGTTCACCAAAGAACCAAAAAAATGATTCTGTTAGTAAAAACATTGGTTGTTTAATTAAATTCATTTTATAAATATCAGAATCTCTAAATATTTCGGTTTTAGGATAAATATGATTTTGTGTAATATATTTTGAGATAAATCCATAATATCCTTCATCACCAAATATAATATCTCCTTTAAATGAAGTGTTCCAGAATAAAATACCAAATATCAATACAATTAAAATAATAAAATGCTTTTTATTAAGTTTCATAACTAACAATTGAGATTTTTAGTATTTAAACTTTAAAAACTTAAAATCTAAAACTTACTTATGAAAATATTATTTTTGAATACACCATTTAAGTTTAAAATTAGTAGAGCAAGTCGGTGGGTTGAAAAAACCAAGTCCGGAACTTTGTATATGCCATTTTGGCTAGCATATGCAACAGGTGTAGCAGAACAAAAAGGATATGAGGTTAAATTGTTAGATGCTATTGCAAATGATTATGATTTTGAAACAACAATAGAAGAAATAAAGAGATTTTCACCATCATTAGTTGTAATTGATACAACCACTCCAACAATATATTCTGATTTAGAATTTGTTAGACAATTAAAGAAAGAATATATTTGTAAAGTTGTTTTAGTTGGTCCGCATGTTAGTGCATTACCTGAACAAACAATGGAAAAGTGTAAAGAAGTTGACTTTATTGCAAGAAATGAATATGATTATACAATAGTTGATATTGCTGATTATCTAAAAGGAAAGAAAAAATTAAAAGATATTGATGGAATTACCTATAGATCAGGCGATTTGATTGTTTCAAATAAAGATAGAGAACCTATTAAGGAGTTAGACCAATTGCCATTTGTTTCTCAAATATACAAAAAATATTTAGATATTAGAGATTATAGATATGCTTTGGCTAAACACCCAATGGTACAAATATTTACTTCAAGGGGTTGCATTTTTAGATGTACATTTTGTACATTACCACAAACATTTACAGGAAGGATATTTAGAGCAAGAAGTGCTGAAAATGTTGTTAGAGAATTGGAATGGATAAAGGAAAACTTGCCTGAAGTTAAAGAAATTTTTATAGAAGATGATACATTTACAATTGACAAAGAAAGAGTTGTTAAGATATGCGATTTGATAATTAAAAAGAAATTAAACATAACATGGTCTGCAAATGTTAGAGCAGATGTTCCTTATGAAGTTCTTAAGAAAATGAAAGAAGCTGGATGCAGAATTTTGATCGTTGGTTATGAATCTGGAAATCAAGATATATTAAATAAAATTAAAAAAGGAGTTACATTAGAAATGGCTGAAGAATTTACAAAAAATTGTAAGAAATTAGGAATTAAAATATTTGGATGTTTTATGATTGGATTGCCTGGTGATACAAAAGAAACAATAATGCAAACATTTGAATTTGCGAAAAAATTATCTCCAGATATGGTATTTTTCCAGCAAGCTGTTCCATTTCCAGGAACAGAATTTTTTGAGTGGTGTAAAAAGAATGGTTATATTAGAGTTCATAGATGGAATCAATGGTTAGATGTTAATGGTCAATTAGATTGTATTGTTGATTACCCTAATCTAAAGTCTGAAGAAATTTGTAAGCTAAGAGATGAATTGATGGTAAAGTATTATACAAATCCTAAGCATATATTGTATACAATTACCCATAATTTAGATATAGATGAGATGAAAAGATTATTTAAAGCTGGTAAAGATTTTTTGAAATATTTAATGAGGAGAAAGAAATGAATATTCCAATTTTTCCAAACTCAAGTGATGATATTCATTGCTTGCAAGCATGTATGAAGATGGTTTTAAAATATTATTTCCCAGAAAAAGATTTTTCATTTGAACAAATTAATGAGTTAATGGGACTGGGAAAGCGAAAACTTTGGTCAACACCAGTTCAGGCTGTTGTTGTGTTAGATGATTTGGGATTAAATGTAAAATGTTATGCTAGTTTTAATTTTGAAGAATATGTTGAAAATCCCATGCAATATATAAAGAACAATTATAATGATTGGAAAACAATTTTAAATTACCTTGATGTGGATTTAGATGTTAGATTTTTGAAAGAAGCTATTAATCGAAATCTAGTAGAAAATAAATTATTAATGTTTGACGATATAATAAAATTTTTTAAAGAAAATGCAATAATTATTGTAATTTTGAATATTAATAAGTTTGAAAATAAAGAAGGTTATCTTGGTCATGCTGTTGTTATAACTGATATTGGCGAAGACTATGTTGAATTTCATGATCCGGGATTGCCACCAATACCAAATAGAAGAATAGATAAAGAAAAGTTTATTAAAGCATGGTATGACAAAGATACAGATAGAAGTGCAATTATAATATTTGGTAAAAAATGATGTTTATGAAAATTCAAAAAGCACAAATTGAATGCAATGATAAAAAAATAAATATACTATTACAAATACCAGATAAAGAAAACCCACCTGTAGTTATTATGGTTCATGGCTATGGTGGAGAAGGTCTTGAAAAATATTTTGTAGATACAGGTAAAGAACTAGCAAAAAATGGATTTTTTGTTGTAAATTTTCTATTTAGTGCATATAACAATATTAATGATATATCTAATCTTAGTATTGAAGATTCGATAGAAGAACTAAAATGTATAATTGGTTTTGTTAATAAACAAAATATAGACAAAAATAGAATAGCAATTGTTGCACAAAGCCTTGGGTGTTCAATAACAATTTTGCTTAATGATGAGAGAATAAAAGCAAATGTTTTTCTTGCACCGGGAATTTTTCTTAGAAAAGTTTTTTCAAAATTGTTTAAACACTTTAATGTTTTAGAGGAATTAGAAAATAAAGGTTTTGCTATATATAAACCTATTTCAAGAGGAACAGATAAAAAAATTGGTGTTAAATTTTGGAATGAAGTAAAACAAATCGATCATATCACAGAAGAGCAAATTAGAAAAATTAAAATACCTACACTAATAGTTCACGGAACTGATGATGACTTAGTAGAAATAGAACAATCTAAGAAGCTTTATGAAATGCTTAATGAACCTAAGAAATTATTTTTAGTTAAAGATGCACCACATGTTACTATAAATAATTTAAATCAAAGAAAAATTGTAATTAAAGAAATATTAGATTGGCTTAATAAGTGGTTAAAATGAAAAAGAACCCATCTGTAACAATACTATTGACAACAAAGAATGATGAAAGAACAATTGAAAAATGTGTAAAATCATTATTAAAACAAACATACAAGAACTATAAAATCTATATAACAGAAGCATATTCTACAGATAAAACCTATTACATATTAGAAAAATTAAAGAAAAAATATCCAAGAAAAATAAAATTAGAAAGAATAAAAGCAAACAGACCAAAGGCATATAATCATATGTTAAGAAAAGTGAAAACAAATCTTGTTGCGTTTACTGATGGTGATGCAGTTGTAGACAGAAAATGGCTATCAATACTAATCAAATCATTTGAAAAAGATGTTGTTGCTGTTGGAGGAACAATAAAAAATCCTCCTAAAGGACTCAATTATTTGCAAAAATTAATTGGAAAAGAATTAGAATATAGATTTGAAAATTTACCAAAATATGTTTCTAGATTACCTACAATGAATCTAATTGTTAAAACAAAATATGCAAAGAAATGTAAATTTAATGAAAAATTAAGAGTTGCACAAGAAACAGAATGGGGATATCAACTTAATAAATATGGAAAAATTAAGTTTGAACCAAATGCAATAGTATGGCATTATCATAGAGCATCATTAAAAGGATATATAAAACAACAATTTTTATATGGAGCAAATGTTCCAAAAGTTTACTTATCAAAAGCAAACATATCTAAAATCAGTGGGGATGAAATTTCTAGTTCATTGTTTGTTTATCAGATTATTTTTCTTGGACTCTGTGGATTATTATTGTTATTTTCATATAATATAAAAATTTTATTTGATGTATTTTCGATATTTTTGATATTTTTATTTATTACTTATTTTCTAAACGCAGTTAGAATAACAGTTGATATTGTTGATATAATAACACTTATTATATTATTTTTTATTAGAAATATTTGTTGGTTGATTGGTATATTATATGGAATTGTATTAATGGTGATTAAAGGATGAAAATTTTATATGTTCATGAACTCTTTCCACCTGAAATAATTGGTGGTGGAGAGATATATGCAGAAAATTTATTATTAGCATTGAAAAAAAGAGGAATAGATGTTTTTGTTATAACTGGAACAAAGAAAAAAACAAGACTTGGAAAATACAAAGGAATACCAGTTTATAGAGTAAATTTGTTCCCATCAAGATATTTTTTCAATTTAAAATCAGTGCCGATGATAGAAAAAATTGTTAAGAAATTTAAACCAGATATAATTCATGGTAATGCAATGCAATCTGCAATACCATGCTATATTGTTGGAAAAAAATATAATATACCTATAATTATTAATGTGCATTTTTTCTTTCAAGAGTATTATAGAAATTATTTTGATCCTGTAAGATCTTACATGTATTCTAAAATTGAAAGATTTATAATGTCTTTTCCTTATGATAAAATTATTTCTTTAGATCATTACATCTATGACAATCTAAAAAAGATAGGAATAAAATCTATATTAATTGAGCACCCGATTAATACAAAATTATTTAAGCCAAAGAAGAAACCAGAAAAATTTACAATAGGAACAGCAATGACCATAGGTCCAAGTAAAAGAAATGATATTTTTATTAAACTTGCTAAAAAACATAAAGAGTTTGAATATATTGCTGTTGGTTTTTATAATAAAAAATTCAAAAACAAACTAGAAAAAATTGGAATAAAGGCACCTGGATATCTTCCAAGAGAAAAAATGCCAGAATTTTATAATAAAATTAGTGTCTATTTTGGACATGGTATGGCAGCAAAAGAAGCAATGGCATGTGGAACACCAGTAATATTAAATGAAAATACTGAAAGATTAAGAAAGTATCATTATAAGGAATTAAAAGCTGGTTTGATACTTACTGGAAGTTTTGATAAATTAATTAAAAAACTTCAGAATAAAAAATATTATAATAATTTGTCTAAAAAGTGCTCTTTGTTTATAAAAAACAATTATTCTGAAAAAATAATTATTCCAAAAATTATTAAAGAATATAAGAAGCTGATAAAATGATTAAAATTAAAGAAAATGATTTTTCAGATTGGAACAAATTTATTCAAAGGAATCTAAATTCAACATTTTTTCATACTATTGAATGGAAAAATGTAATTGAAAAAACATATGGATACAAACCAAAATATTTTACTCTTTATGATGATAATGAAATAAAGGCAGTTTTTCCATTATTTCATGTAAAATCATTTTTAACAAATAAACTATTGTCACTACCATTCTCATTTGCAGCAGGCCCATTATATGTATCAGAAAAATATCTTGATAAATTAATTGAATATATAATACATTCTTATAATAATTTTTTAGAAATTAGAACAATTAGATATTTACCGCAAAAAATTATTGTAAAGTATAGTTTGCATGAGAAATTTAATAATTATGTTTCTTTGCTTGATATAACACATGGATTTGAATTTGTGTGGAATAACATGAGCAAGAAACATCGAAATGCTATTAGAAAATCGAAAAAGCATGGAGTTATTGTGTCTGAAGTTTCTTCTAAAGATGAATTAAAAACATATTTTAATATTAAAAATAAATTGAGTGCAAGGAAACATGGAATACCTGCTGAACCATTAAAATATTATTATAATCTCTGGGATATACTAAGCCCCTCTAACAAAGTTAAAATATTTTATGCATATTACAAAGGAAAGGTTATAGGTGGTATTATATTATTCTTACATAAAGACGAGGTTCTTTATGTATCTGGTGCATCTGATGAAAAGTACTTGTATTATCAGCCTTATAATGCACTAATATGGAAAGCAATTAAATGGTCTTGTGAAAACAATTACAAAAAATTTAATTTTGGTATAAGCTCAGTAAACAATACTGGGTTATTAGAATTTAAGAAAAGATGGGGCACTAATAATTTTAAGATACCAACATATTATTATGGAGATGTTTCCAATAAAGAATCATTAGAATGGTTTAAGGCAATATGGTCAAAATTACCAATTTCTTTGACAAAGATATTTGGAAAATATTTGGTAAGATAAAAGGTGGATAATTGCTTTTAAAGTTTAATAATTAATTATAATTATGAAAATTGTCTTTACACATATAAGTACAGAGCATATTTCAGGGCAGCCACCGCTTGGAATAGGCTATTTAGCATCTTATATTAGAAAATATACTACTGCAAATGTTTCTATTGTAGATCAGGAAAAAAATATCTTAAAAGCAATTAAGAGAGAAAAACCAGATGTTTTAGGAATATCATCTGTTACAATGGAATATAAAAGAGCTATTAAACTTGCAAAACAAGTCAAAGAGCAATTAGACATTCCAATTATTTTAGGAGGAAATCATGTTACTATAATGCCAAATACTATTACAAATGATTTTGATGTTGGTGTAATAGGAGAAGGAGAAGAAACTTTGGCAGAATTATTGGTAAATGATTTGTCAAATTTAGATAAAATTAAAGGGATATGCTATAGAAAGGATGGTAAATTACATATTAATGAAAGAAGACCACTTATTAACCCACTTGATAAAATACCTTATCCTGCAAGAGATTTGTTTGATATGGAACATAAGTATCTTGTTCCAAGAAGAGCAGGAACAGCACAAAAATTAAGCAGAGCAACACATCTTTTTACATCACGTGGCTGCCCCTTTAACTGTGTATTTTGTTCTTCTTCACATTTTTGGCAAAGACGATTAAGAATGTTTTCACCAGAATATGTTATAGGTGAGATGAAAGAACTTGTTGATAAATATAAAGTTGAAGAAATTCTTATTTTTGATGATTTGTTTGCAGCAAATCTCGAGAGACTGAAGAAAATAGTCAGATATATTAAAGAAGAGAAAATTAATGAAAAAGTTGACTTTGGATGTCTTTCAAGAGTTGATATATTTGATGAGCAAAGAGCAAAATTACTAAAGGAAATGAATGTTTTGCAAATAGATTTTGGATTTGAATCTGGATCACAACGAATATTAAATTACCTAAAGAACAATACTACTACTGTTGAACAAAATAAGAGAGCAGCTGAACTTGCTCATAAATATGGATTAAAAATACATGGATTTTTTATGATAGGTGCACCAATGGAAACAAAGGAAGATATGTTAAAAACATTGAAATTCATAAAGAATACACATATTGATACAGTTACTTTATGTGTAGTTACACCTTATCCTGGAACTCAATTGTGGGAAGAAGCAAAACAAAGAGGTCTTGTTAGCGATAACATGGACTGGAGAAAACTAGATCTTACTCCTAAAAATGATAATTTTGTTTATATGAATACACAGATGTCAAAGCAAGAATTTATGGAAATATACAAGGATTTTAAAAAACAAATTGAAAAAAATCAATATGCAATTGATTTTAGGTTTAGGGATTTATTAAGTCCTTTTGTAATAAAATATGCTTTATCTCATCCAGTAGAAGCATGGAAACATTTCTATCATAGTATTAAGAAGAAATTAAATAATAAATATTGATTATTCCTATTTTTATTATGCCTATAACAAATAAAATAAGATATTTTTATCAAGCAATTAAACAACTTAAGTCAACATGTTTAGAAATAAAATATTTGGATAATGTTAAAATAGATATTCCTTTTTCAAAATATAAAAATGCTAGAATAATTGTTATTCATGATATAGATAACAAAGGATTTGAGGATGAAATACAAAAAATGATTGATATAGAAACAAATTATGGTGTAACATCTATACTAATGTTAAGACCATTTGATACATTAGAATACTATAAGAAGATGTTTCCAAATCCAGTTGGATTACATGAAACTTTTCCATATAGATTTGAAAAAGGAATCAAACAATTTAGAAAATATGGACTTAAGCCAAAATGTTTTTCACAGCATGTTGCAACAAAGGTAACAAATTTTTATCCAGAAATTCTTAATAAATTAAATCTCAAATATTTTTTTGTTGATCCACTATCATTTGGTTTTCATTTTTCATATCCTTTGTTTTTCAAACCTTTAGGTTATCAAAATAAAATATTGATATCTGTTTCAGGAGAACCTAATAAAAAAGCAATTAATGAAATATTAAATGCAGCAAACAGGCAAAAAGGTGTTGTTGCATTTAATTTCCATCCAGATCATCTTTACAAGGGAGATAAGAACTTTAAAAGAAATATGGAATCATTTAAATATCTTATTAAAAAATTAAGATAATCTAAATATTTTTTTCAATATATCTATCTTATGCTTCCATGCAAATTTTAAATAACTTTTAGCTAATTTTCCAAAGTTATCTCTTTTTCTTGAAAAATAATGGCATGTTACAGGAATTGTTGCAATTCTTAGATTATGCTTTGTGGCAGAGACCAATATTTCTGGTTCAATTCCATAGTCATATGCTTTAAGATCAGAAATTATTTTTTTAATAGCATTTCTTGAATAACATCTAAATCCTGATGCAACATCTGCAAAAAATGAACCAGTAATCAAAATCATTGTTAAATTAACACCAATATTAAAAAATACTCTTATTAGCGGATATTTGCTTACTTTTTTTCTTGAATATCTAGATCCTATTACTATATCTGCAATATTTTGTTGTACAAGTGTTTTAATAGCAGGAATTTGAGATGGATCATGTTGTTTATCTGCATCAATTGTAATAAGTATTTTTCCTTTTTTATTAAGAAAATGCTTAAATCCTTTTATCAATGCATATCCTTTTCCTTTATTTTGTTTGTATGATATTATATCTACATTTTTTATTCCTTTAATTTTTTCTAGTGTATTATCTGTACTACCATCATTCACAACTATGACCTTATTAACATATTTTAATGTGTCTTTGACAACTTCTCTAATTGTTTTTTCTTCATTATATGCACATATTAAAGCATATATCATTAAACCACTTTAAATATTTTTACTTGTGGATTTGAATAAACTTCTTTGAAATGATTTAGTCCTTGCCCATCTAAGAAGAACATTTTTGTAAACACAGTATCTCTTAAATTTGGTGGAATAATTGTTATATAACTTCTGTGAATTGGAACATAGATTGTTAACTTAATACTGCTACTTGATATTTTAACATTTAATTGATTTTCAAGTGGTTTTATTATATTGGAAATATTAAATTCTGAGAGAGGAATAATTTGTTTAGTTCCATCACCATATTCATATATCATTTCACTGAATATTGCACCATTTTTACCTTGTATAAATATTGGTATTGGTGAATCTCCTTCGATCAAAACTACATTTTGATAATATCTAATACCAATTTGTCCATTTGGTGTTAATGCATATGTTGTTTGTGGAATCATATAATAAAGAGGACATCTTGGGTCTTTTCTTGCATCACATCCAGTTCCAAAATATTGTAACCATTGATATTTTCCAATTAGATCATCTGATGCAATCCAATATACTTCGCTTGAATCACCTTTGTATTTGTTAATCAGTTTTAGTGATTCTTGCTCATCTGTTGTAGCCATTATTTTACCAAGATCAGTTATTCTATCATTAATACTGTATAGACATCCTCCTTCAGGTGTTGCAACTGGACAATGTGCACCATCTGCAAAATTCCTTCTTTCTCCTAAAGCTGCTATCATGTGCCCTGGATCCCACCATGTTCCTATTATAGCATCTTTAGCTGTTTTTGTTTTTATGAAATTCCATGCATCATCCCAATTTTGATTTATATCTGGTCCTAATTGTCTTGCATATTGCATTCCCATCCC
Organism: Candidatus Aenigmatarchaeota archaeon; assembly: GCA_021163145.1. Classification (GTDB taxonomy): domain Archaea; phylum Aenigmatarchaeota; class Aenigmatarchaeia; order Aenigmatarchaeales; family Aenigmatarchaeaceae; genus JAGGXH01. The sequence continues at coordinate 12,250 of JAGGXH010000043.1, forward strand.
AAATGATATAAATATTATAGAGATTGCAAGACCAATTGATAATATTTTTAAAAACTTTTCTTTATTTGCATATGCTATAACATAACCAAACCCAGAACCAATTACAATTATAAATAATGCTGATGTAAATTCAGTAAATCTTATACCTCTAAATGTTGTATAAAATCCTATTAATATTAGTGTTATCAAGAAAGAAAAATTTCTTTTATTGCTTCTTAAGCTTAAATAAAGACCAGATATTATTAATAAAATAAATGATATAAACATGAAATTATCTAATAGTGCATCGCCTATCATAAATTTACCCATGGCAAGTTGCCATCCTTCTATGTTAAATACATTGAAAGGCTGCAATTCTGCAATAGATATGTTTACTATATATTGTTCAGCTTGTTGTACAAAACCAACTAATCCGCTAATTACTGAAATAACATTCACATCTAATATAAAACCAGCAATTGTAAAAATTATAAATATAGATAATAGAATTATAATATTAGTCTTTAAATTGCCTAAAGAATGTTTGAATTCTATTTTAATTTTATTATCATCACTAAACACACTCTTAACAAAATAGTATATTAAAGCAAATATAGATAGAATAATAAATGAATATATGAAATAACCCCATGTTAACATAAATGCAATAAATCCAATTGATACAATACATATACTTGTTATTGTTTTTTTCCTAAGAGCATAAAGACCAAGATATAAAGTTAATACAATAAAGAACAATACTAATTGGTCTGTATCATAAGAACTTCCAAATGTTCTTACTAATATTTGTGGTGCAACTGCAATTAATGCAGCTGATAATAATCCACCATACTTATTTGACAATTCTTTTCCAAGCAAATATGCAGGTATTGTAATTAATGCACCATATAGTGCAGATACCCATGAACATGTTGTTAATAAGGAAAACCCAAATTTTGATAAAATCAAATAAATTAATGATGTAAGATATGGCATGAACAAACCAACTGAATCTCCTGTTACTTTTCTACCAACATAATATGTTAATTCATCCCATGCTGGAAAGAAGCCATGTTCTACAAAATATCTTGTAAATCTATATTGAAATGTTGGGTCAAATGATAAAATTCTATCAGGTACAATATTTATTGATCTTATATAAAATGCAAATAAAAATATGATAACAAGTGCTATTATTGTCCAGTTCTTAACTATAATATTCTGTATTTTCAAATAATCAACCTGTTGAAATTTATGTAATATACTATAAAAATATATTTAAACCAGCATTTATATTAGTATTTTTATGACAAAGAAAAATAAAAAATCAAAAAAATATCCTCTTTGGTTTGAAGATCCATATGAAAGAATAAGAAAAACAGAAGAAGAATTTCATAAGCTTATGTCAGATTTTTGGAAAGATCCATTTGAATTCAAGTTCACATTTCCAAAAATGGAATTTGATATAAAGGGAATAAAACCAATACCAGTTACAATATCAGAAGATAATAAGAAAATATATATTAAAGCAGAATTACCAGGATTTAAGAAAGATGAGATAACAGTTAATCTTACAGATAGAACATTAGAGATAAGTGCAAATAGAAAACAGAAGTTAATAGATAAAGGAAAAACATTTTATAAGCAAGAAGCATCATATAAAAGTGCAAGAAGATTAATAACACTTCCATCTGAAGTAGATGTTGATAGTGCAAAAACAAAGTTTCAGCATGGTATACTAGAGATTGAAGTTAATAAAGTGAAGACAGTTAGAAAGAAGAAAAAACTTAAGATAGACTAATTATTCCCATCCCACCCTGATCTCCTATTATTCTTATTTTTACATCTAAAAATCTATTTACAATATCTGCATTAGAAATAGTATGATTAGTTATCATACTTGTTTTGTACCTGCCTTTTCCAGCTAATGCTATATATGGCAATAGCATGTCTCCAGCATGTTTGTCTACACCAGCTTTTCTAGATTCAAATATTAGATTGTTAACAGCCTCTGTTGCAATATTTTCAGAGCTTTTCCCTTTTTCACCAACACAATCTGCACCAATTATAGAATTTTCTGTTTTCATCACTAATAAAATTCCAGATCCAGGTGATATAGAATCAACATAACTTATTTGTATATTTATTGGTACTTGAAATTCTTTTTTCAATAATTTTTCTGCGCATTCTTTTTGTCTTTCAGCTACTTTGTTTTTCTTCAAAATACTGGATGCAATTGAATATCCATTTATTTCTTTTATTTCTCCTCTTCTCAAAATATCTATTTTATTTATTTCAAATGGTTTTGAAATAACTTCAACTTCTGCACCACCTTGAGGATAAAAACCATCTCTAATTATATTTATTTCAGTTTTTTCTCCAATTAAAGGAAACAATACTTTTTTAAGATATAATACAGGTGGTGCCCATTTATTCCATGTTCCACCACCATATACTTTTATTTTAATTGATTTGTTATAAGTTGCAATTAACAAGGCATTTAGTAATAAACCAATTGATCCAGCTGTTGGTATCTTTATTGTTAGATCTTTTTCTACAAATTTATTTGGGATAAACTCTATTTCCTCAGAACCTAATTCTAATCCTGTTATTTCTGCATTACATAATTTACCTAGTGCTTTAATAACTTCCATATGTTGTGCTTTTAGTCCTGATTGTGGTCTAGCACCTCTAATATTAATTATCTTGAAAGGTTTTCCAGTTAATACTGATAAAGCTGCAGCTGTTCTTAATAATTGTCCACCAGCTGTTATACCATCTATTTCAATCATAATAAAAATTATTTTTCATTTAATATAAGTATTTAAAATTTATTATTCAATTATTGTATATGAAAGAGCATATAGACAATCTAATTGAAATTAGAAGTATTGCACCATTTTCTGAAAACGAGAGAAGAAAAATTACTAGAATAACATTTGACGAATTTCAGCCACATTATGTTGAAATTATTAATAATATTCCTCAAGGTGCACAATTAGGTAACCATTATCATAAAACAAAACAAGAGCTTATGTATATAAGCAAAGGAGAATTTTATGCACAATTTGAACATGTTAAGACTCATAGAAATTTAGAATGTTCTCTTCAAGAAGGGCAAATCTTTTTAATACCATGTTATATTGCTCATAAATATATTTCACAAGCTGAAGAAAATGAAATTATTGCATTTAGTTCTCATCCACAAGAAGAAATAAAAAATGATGTTTTTGAATGGAATTTTTGATCATTATAGAGAACAATTTTCCTCAAAAATAAGAAATATATATACAATTTAACTATTATTTGTTTATGAGGAATTATACTATAGTTATATTCATATTACTAATATTTTTAATCTTTGTTCCAGGATCTTATGCATCAGTTCCAGCAGATGCAGATTTCTACATAAATGAGACATCCCACTATGATGCTGGAACAAAAAGTATAAGCAATGGAAACAGAGAAATAATTACACAAACAAATACATTAAGATTAGATCTAGTAAGTGCTGGAGAGTTGCAATTAGAGAATAGATTTTCAGATAAGTTTGATGTTACAGACAGTGATGCAATAACTTGGAAATGGGCTGATGCAAAGGATGCTTATTACGGAAATGGAGTAAATTCAAATCAAGTTCAGGACATTAATTCTTCTGCTGCTGGAAAATTATATATGTCTTTATCAGATGTGACAGCCAAGGATGACATCGGAGTATTATCAAGAAACAACATAGATTGGAGCCATGACTTTGAGCTTGAAGTTAGCATAGAGGATGTTCAAGCTTCCAGCAATAACCAATGGCTTTCAGGAATTTATCTCCTGAATAACTGGGACGGGACACAAGCAAACCAAGATTGGAATAATTATGTGCGAATACTGTTCTATGGCTATATAAACGATAGAAGGGTTTATACAAGTGCAGTAGTTGGCGGAACTTCAAAAGGTTCTTCGTATGTTACTTTGTCAGGTTCCCAGGCAAATTGCAAGATTAAGTTTGTTTGGGATGTTTCAGCTAATAATCTTAAAACTTATTATGATACTGGCAGTGGCTGGACTTTATTAAAAGAATATACTTCTCTTGGAACTTCCGGGTTTTCAACTCCAATTTACATGCCTTGCCTTTCTTATAATAACGATCTTCCTGATGTAAATTTTAAGTATAGTAACTTCAATTTTACAGGAACATTTGAAAGTGGCACTGTATCTGGAGGCGATGCTATTATTTATAGAACATCTGGTAATTGGACATCAGACACAATAAGCATAACAACAGGCAAAAAATTAAAGAGTATGACAATTGACGTGTCTGGATTAGGAACATATTACAACATAACAAAAGTAGAGTGGCTAAATTCAACAGGAACAGTAAAAGCATACAATAATACTGTGATAACATCTGGAACATCTATAACTTATTATTCAGATGCTTTAACATCAGGTAGCTTTGATTATTTAAATGACACAGAAAATATGAAAATAAAAATATACCTGCAAAGCAATGGAACATCAACACCAACAATTGAAGATATTTATGGATATTATGAAACAACAGCAGGATTCTTTTTGAATAATTTATATGAATTAGATTCATATAATATAGATAATACAACAAATATAGAATTTGCAGAAAATCAAACAGTTAGAATAAAGGCAAATATTTCTGGTTGCTTTTATAAAGGTATCTATTACCCAAAGATTACTATATATTATCCAAATGGTACCATTGCAATTAATCAAAAAAATATGACAAATGAATCTGTACTTTTAAACAATACACCAATTATATATTATTATAATTATACCATTAATGTATCTGATGTTGGTTTTTGGGATGTAAAAATAGAAGGAGTTTCAGGAGAAGCAACTAAAGAAGATGTTTTTTATACAGGACAAATATGGAATGATAGTTGGCATAATAGATCTGGTACAACTTTTCCATTTAGATTGAAAATAAACATTTCAGATCCAGATATAATAGACAGAAGATGGGAAGTTATTGATCAATGGATAAATTTTAGCTATAAGGCACATAATAATTCAATTAGAGTATGTTATTACAATGGTACACATATGATTGAAATACCATCACAATATTACAACAGTACAATAAATGCTGATGGGACCTTTAATAGTGCAAATATTGTATTCATGACTTCATTAGAAAGAAATACAAATAGAACATTTTATGTTTATTATTCTAAATATAATCTTGGTCCACCAAATTATGTTACTGATTTATATCCACAGAATCAGACAAATAATTATATTTTCAATAATTCAAAATATAATATTACCAATACAAAAAATCATGGTGGTGTAATAACATATGCTAAATGTATTGAAGGTACAAATACAAACATAGGAGGATATGAATCATTTGAACTTGGAGCAGCAATACATTGGTTAACATCTTCAGCAGCAATTTCAAGTGTTAGTGATCCAGAATATGTAACATTTACCAGAGGGCCATTGTTTTCTAAGCTTGAGGTTAGTAGTAGATATAAATCTGGAGGGGCAGCATATTATAATTTATCTTATATTTACTATGCACATAATCCATATTATATTGAAGAAATAAATACAACAACCCAATTAAGTGATAGTTGGGATCACTATAATGACTTTGAATTTATACCAGATGATGGTATATTTACTAATGTTTCTTGGAAAAATTCAACAGGAACATATACTTATCCTGTTACAACTGGAAATGGACCAGATTATACTGATTTAACTGGAATAGAATGGATAATATTTTACAATAATAATACAGGAAATACTTATGGAGATATTTTCTTGGAAAGAGAATATGCAGATTTAACTACACCAACATTTTATTTTTATGATACAGCTGACTATGAATTATATAGAAGAACAATAGCACAATCATATTCTCCAGATGCAGGTGATTATTTTTATGCAAAAAAAGCTGGTATTATTTGGAACGGATTTACTTATATAAAGGAATTCAATGAAACTTATTATAGAATAACAAATCCTGTTAATGTAACAACAAATCAAACCTCAGAAACATATGATACAGAACACCCCTTATATAGTGAAAATACTAATTATCTAAATTATACACCACAAAATCCAACTGATACTCAAAATATTACATGTTTCTCATTTTGGACAGATAATCTTGGAATAGATCATGTTACTCTAATAGAAAATTCAACAGGAACAAATATAACACATACTAATGTTTTTGATGCAACAAAAGGTAATTTGTCTGGATGGGCAAATTATACAATGAATGCAAACAATATTATACCAGGAAACATAACTTGCATTTTTATAGCATATGATATTGCTTCATTAACAAATATAACAAATTTTACGTTTTATGTCTTAGATGCAACTAAACCGATTATAACAAATATATCATATTTTCCAAATACAACAGCTGATTTGGATCCTAATGTTGATATAAATATAACTGTTAATGTAACAGATACAGGAATAATGGATAAAGTAATACTACAATATAGAGCAAATAATACTGGAATATGGGCAAATAAAACAATGAGTCTTTTTTCAGGAACTCTTTATAATGCAACAATTAAACCAAATGCAGAAGCCAATTGGACAATTAGAATAATTGCAAACGATACATTGGGTAATATTAATATTTCAGCTTCACAAAATATTACTGTCAAATATGATAAAACATGGTATTTAATACCAACAACTTTTAGTGAGACATCTTCTCAAGCTGGAGAATCTGCAAATGTAACAAATATTACAATAAACAACACAGGTGATTATGATCTTAATTTTTCAGTTAGAACAACATCAACCACAGGATTTGATCCAACTAAAGTTACATATTATATCTCAAATACAAAGTATAATACAAACAATAAAAATATTACAGTTAATAAGGGAGCAAGTCAAATAATTACAATTGAACTAACAGCATTGAATAATCCTAGAACAGATAATATTGTTATTAATGTAACTGCAAATGAAACAACTGAAAATTCAACATCACAACTATGTTCTGGGACATTTATTTCTTCTATTGTAGGACCATATTTAGAGTTAACATTTTATGATTATCCTTCAAGTATATATCAAGGAAATAATAGTAGCATAGGATTAAAGGTTAGAAATATTGGAAATGAAATTGCAAATGATGTATGGGTTAAATATACTTTACCTTCAGGATGGAGTATTGGAGATTCAGATTATTTAAATAAATCATTGGGTGACGTGTTTTCTTATGATGTATATTGGAACAATATAACAGAACTTAAAATATCATCATCTGCACAGACAGGTGATCAAACATTATTTGTAGAGGCAAATTCATCTACTGGAGGATATTCAAATGCATCTATTGTAATTACAATACTTCAAAGTGGAACTACTGTAACAACAACTGAAGAAGAGCAGCCTACTGGTGGAGGTGGTGGAGGTAGTAGTGGAGGAATTTCAGGTATGCAAAGAGAAAAATTATTCCAAACACAAGAAATATATGAACTAGTTAAAGGTCGTGATAATAAGTTTATAATTAAAGTTGAAAACACATTTCCAAACACTACTATAGAAAATATAACTCTAAAAGCAACTGGTTTATTATCAAAATATATAAGCATTTATCCTGAATTTGTATCAAGTTTATCTGAAAACAAAAGTGTTAATTTTACAGTAGTTATTAATGCACCAAAATATTTTACAAAAGGTGATCACAAATTAGAATTTATAATAAAATCAAAATTAAAGAATCTGAGAACAGGAAATATTCAAGATATGACAGAAGAAAGAGAAATAATTTTATCAATTCATGATATTAGCAGAGAAACTGCTAAAGAATATATCGAAAAATCAAAGTGTATTTTAAATGAAATGATGGAAAGTGATATGATTGTAACAGATATACAATCTTTATTTAATAGTTCTATTACTGAATTTAATAAAAGAAATTATGAAACTGTTCAGGAATTATATCAAAAAATAGAAAAAATATATCAAAATGCTATAGAAGCTAAAAACATAATAAAAGAACTTGAAGAGAAAATTAATGTTGCAAATTATAAACTTGGTCTTAATACAGATAAGACAAAAAGAATATTAAATCTTGCTAAATTAGCTTTTACAAGAGGTGATTATTCAAAAGCAATTGAAAGATTAAATGAGGCAAAATTGACTTTTGCATTAGAAACAAAAGGAGAGTATAATATTCCATTTTTAATCATAACATATTGGTATTATACACTGGCAATAATTGTTACTATAATTATAACTGGATTTTTATTGTATAAACAAATGAGACTATTTTATATTAATCATAAATTAAAAACATTAAATCATGAACAAAATGTATTACTTGGTTTAATGAAGGTTGTTCAAAGAGATGCATTTGAAAGGAAAGCAATGTCTATGAATGAATATATAGAAGCAATGTTTGAATATGAAAAAAGATTGAATAAGGTTGTTAAAGATATTATAAAATATGAAAGTGAAAAAGCACATTTATTTAAATTATCTGGAAAATACAGAGCATTACAAAGTGAAAGAAAGAGGTTGTTAGATCTAATAAAGAAGACACAGAAAGAATTTTTAACAAAAGGAAAATATGAAACAAGAATTTATAAAAATAAAATGAAGAGCTATTCTGAAAGATTTAGTGAAATAGAAGAGCAATTAGCATCTCTCGAGGCAAGAAGAGCTATAAAGAAAAGAAAATTTAAATTATTAAAGTGGTTAAAATGGAAAAAAGGCAAATAATATTTATAATGTGTTTTTTATTAATTATACAAATTGCATTTGCATATTCTTTATCACATGAAGCATCTAAAGCTCAAACTGCACTTGAGTTAGCGCAAAAAAATATAACAGAGATGAATAATTCTGGTTTTAATACAGGAAGAGTTAATGATATTTATATACAGGCAAAAGAAGATTTTGATGCAAAATTATTATTAGAGCAAAAAGGTCAAGATGTAGATTATAGTAGTATAATTCTTAGAACAAATGAAATATTTTCTATACATGATCAAGCATTCATTACATATGATGAATTAAATGCTCTTGAAATGATACTAGATAACTTAAAGGACAAAAATTTAAATGAAACATTTTCTTTGTTTGAACAGGCTAAATCAGAGTTTTATAATGAACAATATGAGGAATGTATGAAATTAATTGATAAAACATATGATAAATTAAGTGAGGAACAAGCAACTAAAGTAACTCTTACAGCTTTTTATGAAGCAACAAGTAAGACAATTAAAAATTTCATAATAAAAAATTGGAAATATATTTTAATTGCTATTATAACTGTATCAATATTCATTATTTTAACATATAAGAT
>JAGGXH010000060.1 GCA_021163145.1 Candidatus Aenigmatarchaeota archaeon
AATTTTGTTTTTACTGTGTAAATTAAACTTCTAATTCCTTTATCTTTTTTGCTAGAATTTTTAACATTTTTTAGTTATTATCTAACTCGTGAAAATTTTCAATTTCTTATTACTATAATAAATTATTCAAAGCAAATCTATTTAAAAACCGTTCAATTTTTCTTTCTTATATATATCCCCGCACCATTACATATATAAACTACTTCTCAAAATAATTAAAAGGTGAAACTTATGTTTGGATTAGGTAAAAAGAAAGAAGAAAAAGAAGAAATAGAACAATTAAAGCAACAAATATCAAGACCAGTTGTTCCAGAAATACCAAAAACAATGCCAGAAATAGAACAAATTCCAGTTCAATTAGGAGCTCAGCCACCAGCACCATTATTTGTAAAAGTTGATGATTATAAAGATATATTAAATAGAATAATTTCTCTTAAAACATTTATTAACAATTGTAAACAATTGATAGAAAAAGATGAACAAATTAATGCAACAAGAGAAAAAATAAGAAACAAATTAAAGGAAAATTTAGATAATATTGAGACAATAGCTTTACAATTAAGAAAAAATTTCCCTTTACCAGAAGAATCTAAAAATATTGATCATTATCAAGAACCTGAAGCTTTAACAGGTTTAGAAAGTGAGATAGAGAAACTAAAAAAACAGGTTGAAGAAATAAAATAAATGTTTTTAAATATTATTAGAAATAATTTCTAATCAATGCGGGAGTCACCTAGCCTGGCCAATGGTGCTGGCCTTAGGAAGTTATGCTTAAGAAAGCCAGTCCCTTAGTGGGTTCGAGAGTTCAAATCTCTCCTCCCGCACCAATATGGCCGTGGTAGTGTAGTGGTTAGCATAAGGGTCTGTGGAACCCTTGAGCCGAGTTCGAATCTCGGCCACGGCCCCATTTGTGATAATATGAAATGTGAACATTGTAAGAAAGAAATTAAGGAAGATTTTTTAGTTGAGTTTGGAAATACTCCAGAAGAACAAACAATTAATCATAAACATCTTTGTAAGAAATGTTTTGAAAAATATAGAAGATAATTATTTAAAGATTATTTTTAATATATATTGTATGACAACAATATCATATCAATCTAAAAAAATTTTCTTGAAGAAGATCCAGCTATTATAAATTTTCCAGATAATATAAAATATCCAAGAAATGAAGCATATTATTTAATGAAAAACAAAAATATGCAAGGAAAATATCTTAGTACTTGTTTAGATTCTTGTAGATGGGGAAGTACAATTACAATTATGTATGATTTAAGTATAAGAGAATTGATAGATTTTATAATAAGTTGGAAAAAACAAAACAAAAACAATTTTCAAAACTTGTGGCATGAAAATGAAAAAGAAATAGAAAAAATATATTCTGAACTTAAATTACCATATATAGATTATGATGCTTGTCCAAGGAATAATAAACACACAGGCAAAATAAAATGTTTAGATGGAGTAATAAGATGTGCTCATATAGAAGAGAAAAAGTTGGAACCAGATTTTACATCTCATGTATGTTTTGATGACTTTTCTCAAATGAAAAAGCGCGAATATTATAATCCTATTACGCAAGATATATTGCCAGATAATCATCTAAATAAAAGAGAACAACTTAAAAATGAAGAATCAACATTTATTGTAAAAGATACATGCTTTGCTATTATATCAGATAAAAAAGCAAGTTTGTCACTTGAAACAATAATAAAAAGACTTAATTTAAGACCAGAAACTGAGAGAATATATTGTAATGGATCTGGACCTTGTAAAAGATTAAATGAATTAGATAAAGAAAGCAGAGAATTTTATGAACATTGTAATATATGTCCAGGTCATATAGAAGAACATAAATATGTTGAATTTCCATTTGGTGGATTAACTTTAGCACTTTATGTTCGAAAATGGTATGAACAAGTGCCAGATGATAATGCTCCTGTATTTGAAAAAGATATATTGCTAAGTTGTTATTAAATTTTTTGCAAGTGTTTTAAACTTTAAGTTTACTTCGTCTCCAGCGACGGTTTGATTTTGATTAATACACTTACTGTTTTTATTTGAGTCGCTATTTATCATAGGGTACATATTGCCTATACAATTATATAAAGGTTGCTCTATTTTGTATAAATCTTAATCGCCTTCATGAAGAACAATTAATGTTTGTGTTTTATCTACTCCTACTAGACTCTGTAGTTTCTTAAGAAGAAAAACGTCCATTTCTTTTATATCCCTTGTTCTGGCAAATATTATAATATCAATATCTCCAGCTATGACATCTACTCTTTCAACTTCAGAAAATTCTTTAATTTCCTTAGCAAGTTTATGCTGTGATTTCTTTCTTCTTTTGAGAAGCTTGTAGTCAACTGAAACGAGAATATATGCTGCTATATTCTTGCCTATTTTTTTATGATCTAATTCTATCGTATATTTCTTTATTATTCCTTTTTCCTTTAATTTTTTGATTCTGTGATGCACTGTTGTTAGGGGTAGTGAAGTTTCTTTAGAGATTTGTCTACTTGTATAATCGCCATGTTCTTTTAAGACTCTAATAATTTTTTCATCTTTTTTATCTATCTCCATATTGAACATATGTTTCATTAGATATATAAATATTACTGTTTTTTGCAATATTTACAAAAATTATTGCAATATCTTTTAATAGCTATCTTCATATTATTAAATTATGAAGAAACAACAAAATGAACATAAAATAATACTAACTAAAAAGGAATTTGAAAGTTACATAAAGAAAGGGAAACTAAAGATTAAAGCAGATCTCTTTTTAGGAGAAGATGTAGTAAGACATGTAGAAGCACCTATAATATTTAAAACGAAGAAAAATAAAGATAACATAGAATTGACATTTGCTGGTTTTGATTAAGTGGCAATGGCTGGATAACACAGTAGGTAGTGTGCCCGACTGTTAATCGGGAAGTCGCAGGTTCGAGTCCTGCTCCAGCCGCCAACTTAATTAATAACAAAATTTATAGTGATATTATGATCGATAAAGAAACTATAGAGCATGTTGCTAAAATTTCAAGATTAAAATTAAATGAGGAAGAGAAAGAAGAATTGAGGGAAGATATTGATAAAATTTTATCAGCATTTGAAATAATTAAAGAAGTTGGTACAGAAAATATAGAACCTTCATTTCAACCATTTGAAATAAAAAATGTTACTAGAGAAGATAAAATAGAGAAATCTCTATCTCAAAAAGAAGCATTAAAAAATGCTGAACAAACTAAAGATAATTTTTTTAAAGGACCAAGGGCTGTTTAATATGGATATAAATAAAGTTATTCAAGAAGCCAAACAATTAAATGAAAAATATAATTTCTTTATTACAATAAACGAAAAAGCTGAAGGGAAATTTCCAATTGTTATAAAAGATAATATATGTACAAAAAATATTCTTACGACAGCAGGAAGCAAAATTCTTCATAATTATTATCCTGTATTTGATGCAACAATTGTAGATAGGCTAAAAGAAAAAGGAGCAGCGATTATAGGAAAAACAACAATGGATGAATTTGGGTTTGGAACATTTTCAATTAATTGTGGATATAAGATACCAAAAAATCCACTTGATCCTGAAAGAAGTTGTGGTGGTTCCTCAGGCGGAAGTGCTGGATATATAGCAGCTACTAAATATTCTAAATTTGCAATTGGACAGTCAACAGGTGGTTCAATAACATGCCCTGCTGCATTTTGTGGAGTTGTGGGCCTAACACCAACATATGGGTTGGTAAGTAGATATGGGTTAATAGACTTTGCAAATTCGTTAGATAAAATAGGGGTTCTGGCGAAATCTATTTTAGATGCTGCTTATGCATTGAATATAATTGCAGGATATGATCCAAAGGATTCAACATCTGTTAAAGTAGAAAAAAAAGATTATACAAAACTTGAACAGAAAAAGCTTAAAATTGGTATTCCGAAAGAGTATTTTAAGAACATAAATGAAAAAATAACAAAACAAATCTGGAATATTATAAAAATATTAGAGAAAATGGGGTTTGAATATCAAGAAGTTTCTTTACCACATACAAAGTATTCTATTCCTGCATACTATATTATAGCTTTGTCAGAAGCTTCTACAAATTTAGCTAAATTTTGTGGCTTGAGGTATGGACTAAACTCAAATCCAGAAAAATTTGGATTTAACGAATATTTTTCAAATATTAGGACTAAAGGATTTGGGCAAGAAGCAAAGAGAAGAATAATTTTAGGGACCTATACGAGAATGACTGGTTATAGAGATCAATATTATCTTAAAGCATTAAAAATAAGGACATTGATCATACAAGATTTCAAAGAAGCTTTCAAGAAAGTTGATGTGTTAGCAGCACCCTCAATGCCTATGATAGCTCCAAAGTTCTCTGATATTGAAAAATTAACACCATTAGAACACTATATGTCTGATATATTAACAGTATCTCCAAATTTAGCTGGGATACCACAACTTTCTATTCCATGTGGAAAAGTTGATAAGATGCCTATTGGGATACAACTATTAGGAGATCATTTTGCAGAAGATAAAATTATTGTAACAGGACAAGAGGTAGAGAAAAGTGTATAAAAACAAAAACATAAGGATAGGATTAGAAACTCATGTCCAATTAAATACAAGAACAAAGTTATTTTGTAGCTGTTCAACACAAAATATATTAAAAGCTGAACCAAATTCAAGAACATGTCCAATTTGTCTAGGACATCCTGGCTCAAAACCTAAGGTAAATAGAGTCGCAATAGAAATGGGAATAAGAATAGCACTTGCACTAGGGTGTAAGATTGCTCCAAAAATATTTTTCTCAAGGAAAACTTATTTTTATCCTGATATGTCTAAGAATTATCAAATTACTCAATATGAAATTCCATTAGCTAAAGACGGTAAACTAGAAACAATAGATGAGAATGGTAAAAGGAAAATCATAAAGATAGAGAGAATTAACCTAGAAGAAGATCCTGCTAAACTCCAGCATGTTGGTGGGAATATATCAAATGCAGACTATACATTAATAGATTATAACAGGTCTGGAATTCCATTATGTGAAATCGTAACTGCTCCAGATTTTTCAACACCAAAAGAAACAAGAATGTTTTTGAAAAGATTAATGGCTATTTTAGAATATTTAAGGGTCTTTATTCCAGAAAAATTTTCTATAAAGACAGATGCTAATATATCTATAAATGGTGGTAAGCGAGTTGAGATAAAAAATATAACAGGTTTTTTAGATTTAGAAAAAGCTTTGATAAGTGAAATATTTAGACAAAGATGTGTAATTGAAAGGGGAGAAGAAATAGTAAGAGAAACAAGGGCATGGGTACCAGAAACAAAAACAACTGTACCTTTGAGGAAAAAAGAGTTCGAAGAAGATTACGGTTATATATTTGAACCAGATTTAACTAAAATTGAAATAAATAAAGATTGGATTTCTGAGATAAAAGAAAAGTTACCAGAATTACCACATCAAAAGTTTGAAAGATATCAAAAAGAATTTAATATAAGATCCGAATTAGCATCAGCTATTACTAGTGATTTGGATTTAGCACAGTTCTATGAGAAAATAATTAAGGAAGTTGAACCCAAATTTGCTGCATCATGGATAAATGTCTTAATAAAAACTTTACACTATAACAATATTACAATAAAAGATACTAAACTTACTAAAGATTTGTTTGTTAAACTACTAAAATTAATTCAAAGTAAAAAGGTTACAGACCTTGGTGGAGAAATGATCTTACGTAAAATTATCTTTAATCCAGAAAAATTTGAAATTTTGATAAAAGAATATTCAAAAATAGAAGATATGAATAAGTTGAATAAGCTAATTGAAGATGTACTGAAAGAAGAAGAGAGAGCAATTAATGATTACAGAGCCGGCAATGAAAAAGTTATACAGTTTCTTGTAGGACAAGTCATTAGAAAATCCTCAAAACGAATTGATGCTAAAATTGCATATGAAATGATAAAGAAGAAATTAGAAACCCTATGATATTATACTTTAATCTCCCTACCCATCTCTTTCTCATATTTTTCCATCAATCTAGTATACCAGTCAGGCAACTGACTGGCCATAAGTTCTTTTGTTTCACTTATATTTAGAATTCTAATCCCATGATAAGGAATAATATCGATAAGACCTAGCTTTTTCAATTCTTTAAGAATGATCCTAGTATCTTTTTTTCTAATATGATAATAAGATAGAAATTTATTCACTTGAGGAAATGGTATAATTTTTGGATTAATACTATTATTATAAAATCTTTTAGACATTCTTTGTAATATCAACAAATATAGATAGAAAGGCCTATTCATCTGAAACAGCCTCTTTTTCTATCTCAATTCCCAAACTTTCAGCAACTTTCTTGATGTCACTAATCTTTAAATCATAGCCTTTGCCAGAACCGCGAGCTTTAGATTTAAATCCTAAAGCTTTCAAGTGATATCCTAATCTCTGAGCAGTCATCCATTCAAAATCTTTCTTAACCAACTCCAATATCTGCTTATTAGAATACCATTCATCCTTGTCAGCTATCTCCAACAAACATCTAACAATACTGATCTTAACAGTATCAGACTCATCTTCTTTTCTCTGTTTAGAAATATCTAAAGCATATTCTCTTAATTCATTATAAACATCATCTGATATTACTTTAGCAATAGATAATAATGGTTTCCATAATTCCCAGTCCCTACCAAATAATTTCTCATCTTCTATTTTCTCATACACCTTTTTGATAATATCTTTAACTCTCTCAATACAACCTTTACAAGCAACATTATAGTTTTTCCAAAAATTATCTTCTATTTTAATCTCTTTATTAGCTATCTTCCTATTCATTGTTCTTCTCATTATTATTGGAATACATCTGCTTTCAAAAATATCATTAGGAACATTAATGCTTGCAAATGCTTTTGGAGAATATATTTCAAAATCCTTTGGCTCAAAATTCTTGCCAACGCATCTTGTTACTTTTCCACCTTTCTTATAACCTGCCTGAGCAATTAATCTTAAATCATCACTAGATTCTTTTGATAATGATTCTACTTCGTCCATAAGAACAGTTGGCCTTTCTTTCTCAATTTTTCTATATAAGGCAGCTGGGCTTATTCCAGCTGTAAATAAAGCATCTTTTACAAACAAGCTGGTCATTGTTAATACTTTTGACTTGCCACCTGCTTTTACACCTATTAGATATAGGTATGGATAACTTCTAAATATATCAAATATATGAGTTCCTAGTGACCAGATAGCAAATAAAGAATATGTTCTCTGATCTTGAAATTCTATATATTCTTTGTAAAAATCAACTATTTCTTTGTATATTATTTGTAAAGCATATGATGAAGTGACGGCTAGTGAACACTTTATAGAAGCATTAGCAGTTATCTGAAACTGTTCACTAGTGTTCACTTGTAACACCTCTTCTTTCTGCACATCTTCTGCAAGCTAAAAACCATTTCTTGTATAGAGAATCCCATATCTTGAAGCTGGCCCTAGTATATGTTCCAGCACATTCTGGACATTCGCAATATCCGCCTTTAACTCTAACTATTTCTCTCATTTTTAACACCCAAAGCCTTTTTATCTTCATCAGAAAGATATGATAATTCAGCTAATGCTTTTCTTGTTGCTCTTCTTACAAAATCACTCATATCTTCTCCACGAGATTTGCATACTTTTTGCAGTAATTCAATATCCTTTACAGGAAATCTGAAGCCAATATGTTTTGTTTCCATTGTTAATCACCGTTAATTTTAATAGCTTTGGAGAGAAAATGAATCTATACTCCAAATATTTGGAAAATGTCTGATATTTGCTCCAATAATGTGATTTAAATGAAAAAGATGCATAATAAAGTTAGAACATATTTTAGGATATTAGAAATTCTTAGAGATGATAGTCCACAAAGAGCTGCTCATATAATTAAGTCATTAAAAATAGCAGATTCTACATTTTATCATATTATTAAAAATCTTCAAAATTGGGGATGGGTTAAAAAAATTGGTAAGGAATATGCTTATTATGATTATGAAGATACAGATAAGATAATTAAAGATTATGTGAGGATATTAGAAGATCGTTTTCTAGGAACAAGTGTTAAAAGAGAACATGTAATGAGAAAAAAGATAATTCCAGATAGACATATTAAACTAGAAGCAATAAGATTGGGGATAATTTATGATGATAATTTTAAGAAAGCTGTTGAAATATTTAGAAAGAAACATAAAATTAATAGATCTTTGAAAGACCTAGGAGAAAATATTGAAATAAGAGGTAGATAGTATTCTAAAACAATTGCCAGATATGTCTTACATGGAAAAACGAGATATTAAAAATGTTAAAGAAAATCTTCGCATATATAATAATTTTGAAAAAATAGGAATAAGTGTAGATGATGCAATTAAAGATAGTAAAAATCGTTTCAATAGAAAAGTCATAGAGAAAAGGATTGGTAGATTTGACGGAAGAGACTACAACATATGTACCACACTAACCATAGAGCCACATTTTCTTAAAAATAGTAAATATGTCAGATATATTAACAATTTTATAGGGAATATAATTAGAAATAAAATAAATATAGATTATAATAAAATAAAAAAAGGGCTATATAATCATTTTGCCGAAACTGGTTTAATTCTTTCGTTTATTGATTTTTGCATACAGAAAAAAATAGATATAATAGAATATGAACCGAGATTTTTAAATGGATATCTTGATTTAAAAATAGGAAATGGAAAAGAAGAAGTATTGGTAGAGGCATATGCACCAATTCCAAAGATAACGATTTCTCCAGCTTTGCATCCCATAAGTAAATTAGTTAAAAATGAAATAAAAAAACATAAAATCTATAGAACTAAGAAATCTGTGATCATATTAATCATGTTAAATAGTTCTTGGTGGGGAGGAAATAATTTAAATGCTGGTAAAATAAGCGATTTTATGTTTTACCCTGCTAAGGTGTGCATTCTGTCTAGCAAAAAAATAGATGACTGTATCAGTGCAGTAATTATCAAAAAGGGAAATTTATTTCATCTTTATAACAATCCATCTGCCAAATATCCACTTTCGGCATCACTAATTAACAAAATGAGTAACACTAATCTTATTACTATTTTATATGAAAAAATGAGATATTACAGAAAACAAAGGAAAGCAAACAAACGATTATATAAAATATTAAAGAAATGCCCTGAAGAATATAAGCTAATAGTAAACAAAGGTTATAACCCTAAAAAGTTCATAAAAAGATATTTCGATATTAATAATTATAGCTTCTAAAGCTAAGGTTTTTCACCACCGCCAATGGTAAGTTATCTATATGAACTAGAAAATATCTAATTATATACTATTCATTAGGATGGCTGATGTTTCATCAGAACATACGCTATTAGCAGGTTGAAAAGCGCTTTTCGTAAATTAGTTATGTCCTGCTACCATCCTAATGGATATCTTTATAACTCTATATTCTTAAAATAGTTTATGGAAAAGGTAGACATTGATGGTATGAAAAGAAAAGAAGCAAGAGACAAAGTAGCAAAGCTTCCAAGAAAAAAGGAATTTCTTATTGAAACATTATCAGACGGAAGAAGAGTATTTATCAGAACTAATGGAAGAAAAACAAGTAAAGTTAATGGCAAAATAATGAAGAACCTTGACTTTACTGTTCATTATGATAATGAAAAAGGCAGATTAAATTATGTAGATGATATGCTTATGGACATATTTGAAAAAAAGCATATAATAGGAGAAAAAGGAGTTGAAATTTTAGTAAATGCTATAAAAGATTCTATTGAACTAGTTCCAATAAAAGAAATATATAAGAAGTATCCTAAATTGAAAGAATTTGAAAAAAAGAAACTGCCTGGCCATTCAATTGAATTTTTACTTGTTATTATTAAGGTCCTAGCTCTTCAGGAAGATGTAAACTATTGGGGTATGAAACCAAGTGGTAAGGGCAAATATGAGGGTAGAGAAAAACCTTATAATGCTTTGAGAGATTTTTTCATAAAGAAAATGTCTTTATTTTCTGTAATCAAGAAACATATGCTTGTACCAAGTTTTATTAAGTAAATATCTTTTGCTTAAAGAAAGTTTTAATGTCATCCTTTATGTTATCATTATCCATTCTAATTGTTCTTAGTAGTGAATATTCTAAATCTTTCATTATATCATGCTTGAATAAATTAGTATAAGATCCGCCATAATCACGAATCTTTTTGTCAGTATAAGTATAAATGGTTTTACGAATTAAGTTATGCAACCTATCTAATATTTTTGGAAAGTTATCGTCTTTTAATATTTTTATGATATCTTCCTTTTTTAATAGTGATAAGTTTTTGTCAATGAATTCTTCATCTAATATCTTATTCAAATAATATCCGATTAGAGCTGTTTCATGATATTTCATATAAAGAAGTGGTTGAAGATATGACATATTTGCCTCATCATCATCTGTTCGATTATTTTCATCTTTAATTTTTATTCTATTATATTCCTTTCTTATTTTTCTATTCTTTATAGAAGAAAAATTGAATACTTTAAATGCTAATACCAATTTAGAACCATTCATGTTGTCATTAAATATTTGTGTGTAATAACCATTATTTCCTTTATTAAACAAATCTCTCTTTTTAGTTCTTGCAATATGGGGAAGTTTAAGGTAAAAAGAGCATATGGCTTGTGCAGCATGCGGTATTTCTATAGCAAGTTTGCCTCTATAATCCCTTGGCGCTAAGCTTGTATCTACACCTCTTTTTCTTTTATAATAATAATTAACATCCAAATTAGATATCTCATTTTCTAATCTTATATGTACTGCTTCATTAGAAACCATATCGCTAGATTTTATAGGATTTTGTGTGTTTGTTGTTCGAACTACCATATCCGCAATATTACTTGTTTTACTGCATATTATTTTTGTAACAACCTCGACATTAGCTAACATATCCATGTTCTCAAGAAGTGCTATAGCTGTTTGTAAACCATTGATTATTTGTGCCTTCTTTAAAACAATAAATTTATTAGTACCATCATTCTCTTCTTCTATGGATTCACAAAATATATTTAAACCGTTATTTAAAATAAAAAATAGATTTTTTCCATCAAGATCATTAAGAGTTGTTTTAATCTCCTTATTGACTTGTGTATTCAGCCTGCCCCTTATATTTAAATTAAATATAGAATTATAGTTATTTTTAACTTCTTTAGCTATATCAATAGCGGGAACAATGCATAATAAACATTTCATTTCTTCATTATTATAAGAAAGTGAGCGTTCAATCCCTTGATTTTTAGCATATCTTAATCTTATATCAGGACGCTCTGGTTTGGCAGAAAAGTAATCAAAGTAACTTTGGACTATGATATCTTTATTATAATATTCAGTCTTAACTTGATATTTATTATTTTTATATTCAAAATTATAGGGTTTCCATAATTTTTTCACTCCTCTTCTAAAATCACCATAAACCAAAAATATAAGATGTATTTCATAATTTTTGTCTAATGCTTCCAATAAATCTGGTATCCTTCTTTTAACTTCAGAATTAGCCTTTTCGTTTTTCCATACTTTATCCGTCCATCTATTTAACGCATCCTTAAAATCTGCTATCTCTTCTTGTGTAATTCTATGGTATATTTCATCTTCTATATATTTTGATTGAAATAAATATATGATAGAATTTTCATCATCTATATAAATAGCATCTATACCGCCATCACCAGTTCCGTCAATCCTTGATATCTCTTCTGCATCGTCTTCGTCTAAACCAAAATCGTTCAAATATTTTAATGCAAATATTGTAAATGCTCTACTTATTGGCACATTAAGGTTTTTAGATATGTCTTTTATAGCGGATTTAACAGTATTTTCTTTTTCTGGACTTAAATATGTGTCTGTACCTTTGAGAACCATAAACTATATTATAATAATAATTTATTTAAAGGTATCTTCTAAGTATTGCAATTTTTGCTAACCTTTTTCTACCTATCTCGCAATATTCTGGATTAATTTCAATTCCAATATACTTTCTACCAAGTTTTTTTGCAGCTACACATGTTGAAAAACTACCTGCAAATGGGTCTAAAACAATATCTCCTTTATTTGAGCTTGCTTTTATAAATATTTCTAGTAGAGGAACTGGTATCTGGCATGGATGAGGAGTTTTTTCTTTACTTACATTTTTTACTAGATTAAATTGAAATACATCATAAGGAGCTCTTCCGTTACTACCATTCTTTATCCTCTCTATTATTCTTTTATCTGTAGGATTTTTATATGGTTGTGCAATTGCATTTCTATTGAACTTATGATTTTTTGTTTTTGTAAAAAACAATATTGAATGCTGTGTTCTTGTATAATTTGTTTTTGAATGTCCTGTATTTGTTGGATAATGCCAAGTCATCCATCTTTTGAAGTTCATTCTCTCTTTTAGAAATGGAAATAGATAAGCATTGTTTTCTGGATAATTAAATAAATATAAGCTACCGTCTTTTTTCAACAATCTAATGCATTCTGCAAGCCATTGTTTACACCATTCAATATACTCATCATGTTTTTTGTTATCTTTATAGACTCCACCATATTTCTTGCCTATGTTAAATGGTGGATCTGTTATAATTAAATCAATAGATTCTGATTTCATTTTTTTCATTAGTTCTAAACAATCTCCACAAAGTATCTTATTATTCATATTCTTCACTCTATTCAACTATATTGATATTTCTTGCTCCAACGTTTATATAATTTATATATAAATATAGTATTATTCATCAAGTAGTGAAAGCAGTAACAATACACCAGCACCAATTAAAAGTCCTTGCGTTGTTTTCAATTGCTTAGCTTTTTCTTGTAATTGTTTTTGCATTTGCATAGTCATATTCACATACTTAATTTTTTCATGCTTTTCTCTTTCTACTTCTTTTTCGGTATTCAAAAGCATTTCCAATATTTGAGGTTCCTTTTCTAGTATCTTTATAGCTTCTCTAGGATCTTTTCGAATATTCTGTATTAATTTTTGTCTTAAGTCATCACTTAACATATATATTTATATACATCTTAAGTATATAAAACTATCTACCTTACAAAAATAGTTGCTCTATTTCTTCTAATGATAAAATACTTCCATTTTTAGCATGTGGATTGATCATTATTCTAACAACTGATGGTTCATTTTCATATAGAATTATAGCAGTTAAATCTCTTATTTTATTTAATTTAAAAAATTCTTCAATTATACTGGCAATTGGTTTAAATTCAATATCTGCTATGCTAGCATCTTTATCGGTAGAATATCCATGCATGGTCCAATGTCGTGCTTTAATAAATAAAATATTTGGTCTATCTATTTCTCTTTGAAAATCATTTATTTTTTGCTTTATCTTTTTAATAATTCTATTAACAAATCCCCTTTTCTGAGCCAATGCACTTTCTGATGGAAAAACGTCATAAGAGCCAATTTCAACTAATTTATGCTGTGCAGGAATAGAATAAAATGATACAATTGGACAATCTATTATATCTCGAATTTTTGTTTTTTCACAAAATGATTTAAAAGGTTCTTTATCAATATTTTCAGATAGGATTTTGCCTATCTCATTGTAATGCTGAAGGATATCCTTTTTATCAATAATATATTTTTCGGGCGAATCCAATCTTGTTAAACTTTTAAGTCTGAAGAGGGTTTTTTCTATTCTAAAAAATATATGCAAATTTAGTTTTTCTAGTGAATTAATAATTTTTTCAACAGATGAAGCTACATTTAAGTATCCCTCATCATCCCATACAAGTTTGCTTGTATCAATATCAAATTTGATAATGATATCATCATCAATTAAATGCCATATTTTTTCAGAGGCCTTTGTAAATATTTCTTTCAATTTTCTTTCAACTATTCCTATATCTATATTTGTTTGTTCAACGTATATCTCTTGTCTGTCAAAGTTTAGTTTGATTTCTGGTTTTTTTCCACTTTCCAAATTTGGTTCTATTATAACATTTTCTTTTCCAAATTTCTTTATGAAATAAGATATTATTTCAACTTCAGAGAGCGCAGATAAGACCTGTTCGGATTTATCTGCCCTTAATCTTGATATCAAATAATTTCTTCTTTTCTTAGGCATATTGAATATGTCTATCAGTGATAAGCCCTCCTCTATTTTCTTTAAATAATTTAAAGACATTAGATTTGGTGCCTTATAAAATAAGTCATATTGTGCATCTGCAGCTACAAAGACTAAAGGATTATCTATCCATACTTTTGCTTCTATCTGATTAAAATTATCAACTATCTTATTTAGTATTTCAAATTCCTTTATTTTTTCTTTGGCCAAACGCAAGCGATTTTTAAGATAGGCTTCTCTTCTTTCAGGATGCAAATAATTAGCTATTACCATATTA
Source organism: Candidatus Aenigmatarchaeota archaeon (assembly GCA_021163145.1). Lineage (GTDB taxonomy): Archaea > Aenigmatarchaeota > Aenigmatarchaeia > Aenigmatarchaeales > Aenigmatarchaeaceae > JAGGXH01. Next base: position 14,413 of record JAGGXH010000060.1, read on the forward strand.
ATAAAAGGAGCATTAAAATATAAAAAGTAACAGGTCTATTTAGTAAAAATAAAGTTAATAATAATTTATTATTTATCGTCCTTATCATCACAATTCTTAATAATCTTCCTTACCCATTTCTCTGCTTTTTTCATAGCTAACTGTTTCTGTTCAAAATTAGCAGCATTGGTTAATATCTCTACTCTCGTCTTTTTCCCATACAGAATCTTAATATAATCAATTAATATTTTCTCATAAATTCTAAGGTCTTTAAGATCCTTATCCATATCAACATATTCAGCCATCTTAATAAGAATTTTTCTCAGCTCATTAACTAATCCTAAATCCCCTTTAAGATAAAAATTAACTATTCTTTCCCTGATAGCATATGGCATGTGTTTTACTGCACATCTTCCATCTAATTCAATAGTAAATGATAAAGTCATATAAGGGCATGGATATAGTCTACATGATTTATTACAGTATATTCTTCTTCTGAATGCATTGGCTATGAATTTTCTTTTTGTTCTTGCTCTTCCGCCTTTGCTGGCCTGCGCTCTTGTTATTGTAGCTCCTGTTATTGGAGAATAAGCAACAATATCTGAATTTCTAGGCTTGGTTTCTCGCTTGGTTTGAAGTTGTATATATGCCATGATTTTATTGGGATTCGGTAGGTTAATATAAATTTTAGGTGCTAGTTATTTGATTGTTTTAGAAAAAACAGGGGATGGGAATCTTCTCAATCAAAGACAAACTTTAATACTTGTGGTCTATCATATGAACTTGAGAACTTATAGACCAAATAAACAGTATTGGTTGATAAAGGAATCTGAAATAGTAAATTACCACTTACCTTCTGACCTTCTATTGGATCGTACATACTACTTATACTATCCCTATTTTTACAGTTTCCATAAAAATCAACTGGACACTGTGGTTCATAAGTATAACCTTCCTCGTCCATTAGATTGAAATTAGAATAATAAAATGATTTTTCGCCATCTACACTTGTAACTGTAATTTTGAATTTTATTAGCTCTTTTCCATCTTGTGCACTAATTCTATTTGTATTTCCATATCCGTCAATATATGATACTGATAGACCTCTTTCAGCTATATCAACATCAAACATCAGGCCATTGGCTGTATATGAACTCTGTCTTAATTCTACTATTTTAGGTATTTCACATTCTTGTTCCTCTGCTGGCCTACCTTTTTCTAATCCACAAGCATTCTCGTCTTTGCATGTTCTTGTCTGCTTACCATAAATATCACATTTAGACCACTCATCACATTGCCAGTTAGGTGTGCATTTTTCCTCAGAACATAAAGAACTATCACTTACTTCAGAACCATCTGGACATACATAAACTTTTTCTTTGATTACATCTCCGGTAGGCGTATTTGTTCCAGAAACACATCCTGATATGAATATTATTGCTATAAGCAATAATGGAATTAATACTAATTTTTTCATGAATATAATTATAGAGTTAGATTTATAAATCTGATATTATTACGAAATAGTACAATTAGTACAATTCAACTGTTTCATCCTCTCAACTAAAAACTCCTGGACCTTAGAATCTTTTAACAATCCTTCAGCAAACTTCTTCTCATTTTCAATACTAATAGCAGTTTTTATATCAAGTGCCATTCCACAATTTGAGCAAAAATTAGTATTAGGTATATTAAATTTAGAGCATCTAGGACATTTCTTAGGCTTATGGCCATTGTTCTGCTTGCTGTCAGTTTTCTTGATTCCATTTAGCTCTAAAATAGCATCATCAAAGTCAAGGCCAGATGTATGCACATAAACAGCTGCCATTCTAGACCCTAAAGTCCAGCCAAACATTTTCTTTAATTGAAATTCAGTAAGATGACTAGCCAATTGCGTTGCTCTAGCATGCCTGAACAAATGAGGATAAATTCTCTTTTTTATTCCTGATCTGTCCTTTAATCTCTTGATCATTGATCTCATAGCAGAATATCTCATAGGTAGATTCTTGGCCCTATTACCAACACTTATCCATAATGGAGCATCTGGATCATCTCTAAATGGATGGCTAGCAATCCAATTAGATAACAATGGCACAGAAGAAATTAATCTAATTCTCCTTCCGCCTGTCTTTCCATTAACAAATATCTCAGCTCCATATTCATCAAACCTGACATGTTTTAATCTTAAACCAAGTATTTCCCCTATCCTGCATCCTGATTCATATAAAACATAAACTATAGCTTTGTCTCGAGGATATTCAGCTACTTCAACTAATTTCAAAACATCATCTTCATTTAAACTGCAGTCTGGCAAAGCTTTATTCTTAACAGTTGTCTTAAACCATTTAACTTCAGGTGGATATCCATCCCCACCTCTTAACCATTTATAGAATTTCTTTAAAGTGATCTTAAAATCTCTTTTAGTTGATTCAGCATATCCTCTATTTCTTAAAACTCTTAGTATTTTTTCCATATCTTCTTTATTTGCATCTTCAAAATCTTTATCTAATATAATCGCCATTTTCCTTAACATTTCCAAATATGCTAGAATCCTGCCTAAACTTAGATCTTCTGCTTCGCAATGATTATAGAATTTCTCAATTAATTCTTTATTCCTAGCGCTTAGTTTCGTTGATTGCCTGATTCTTTCTAAACATTTCCTAATCTGCTTTTTCTCATTATGAACATCTGATATATCCATGTTATAGAATGAGTGGTTTTTGCTAGTATCCACCGGTAAACATGTAAGTGTCTTAAACTTTAAGTTTACTTCGTCTCCAGCGCTTTGTTATGAAATTATTTTGTTAATGCCCTAATTATATCTTGCCTAGAAATAATACCTACTAATTTACCAGATTTGTTTACAACAGGAATTCTATTAAGATGATAATGTTCCATTAATCTTGCTGCTTTAATTAAACTTTTATCACCTGTAATTGTGATAACAGGAGTATTCATAAATTCTTTAACTTTTATCTTATTATCTTTAATACTTTTTTTAATTGCTTCAAATTCATTTTTTCCTTTTATTGCAGCTAATAATACTTCATATATATTTCCTTTATCAAATCTTATTGTAGGGCTATATGTATCAAGTATTTTTGTTATATCTGATTCACTTACTATTCCAATAACTTTATTATTTTTATCTATAACAGGTGCACCACTTATATTATGCTTAGTAAATAATTTTAGAACTTTCCCTATACTATCATTTTCTTTTAGAGAAATTACTTTTTTTGTCATAACATCTTTTAAAAGCCTATAATAATAATTTACTGTCTCTATTGCAATACTGAATCGCTCTACAGGCACGAAAATACAA
>JAGGXH010000061.1 GCA_021163145.1 Candidatus Aenigmatarchaeota archaeon
AAAATCAAAATATGTTCAATGGAATAATAATAAGAGAAAAGAATACTATGCAATATTTGCAAAATCATTTAGCAAAAAAATTAATAAATTTGAAAATAAAAAAGTTTATTGTTTTGATTTGAAAGATTTGGAAAAGATATTGAAGAAATAATTCTTTTTTAATGTAAAAAAATAATAATCAATATGGCATTTGATATAATTGGTTCAAGAGAAAAAGCAGTTGCAATAATAGACAAACAAGAACAACTAGAAAAAATTCTAAAAAACTACAAACATGTAAAATCTGTTTTATTAAAACTTGGACCAAGAACAGGAAAATATAGAAAATATAAATTAAAATTAATATGGGGAGATAAAAACACAGAAGTAATACATAAAGAATATGGATATAAATTAAAATTAGATCCAAAAAAAGTTTATTTTTCTCCAAGAGAAGCAAATGAAAGGCAAAGATTAGCTAAACTAGCTAAAAATAATGAAAAGATATTAGTAATGTTTTCTGGTATAGCACCAATAAGTATTGCTATAAATAAAAAGAAAAATTGTAAAATAACAAACATAGAAATAAATCCAGATGCAGTTAAATATGCAAATGAAAATGTAAAATTAAATAAATTAAAAAATATTAGAAATATTTTAGGTAATGTTAAAGAAGTTAAATTAAGAGGGAAATTTGATAGAATTATTATGCCATTACCTGAAACAGCATATAAATATTTAGATATTGCTTTAAAATATTCTAAAAAAGGAACAATAATTCATTTATATGGATTTTCAGATAAAAATATAGAAGAAAAAATAAAGAAATTTGATAATTTAAAATTAATTAGAAAAACAAAAGTTCTTCCATATGGTCCTTGGATTTATAAGATGAGATATGATATTAAAGTTAATTAAATCTATGGAAATTCTTTTATCTTTTTAAGATATCTCTCATTTCTTTTATACCATTCTCTATCTTATCTAAATAATGCATCATTTCATTCCTGAAATATTTTATAAAGTGCTCACATCCTTCAATATTTCTTGGGCAATTGTCTAAAAATTCACATTTATCTGAATATCTACATTCAAATTGTTCACTCATAAAATCACTTGTGTTTATGATATAGATAACGTGGGTATGCATTATCTGGCAATGGTTCAAGATAATGGTAATTTTCACCTTTTCCAAGTGCATTTACTCTATATCCTGTTCTAACCACAGCTTTTTTTCCATTTGATAATGTTACAATATCTCCTTCTTTTAGTGACATACGTTTATCACCTAAGAATACTTATAATAATATATACTACTTATTAGTATTTAAAGTTATCGTTTTTTAATCTATTTCAATTTAATATCAAAAACATAGTGCCCAACATTTGGTGCATATGTTTTAACTAATCTATAAGAAACTTTACCATATTTTTCTAATTTTTTCTTAATTTTTTCAGGATCTTTAGTAATTCTATGAAAATGAATAACAGCATTTTTCTTAGCTATTTTCAATGCATATGGTAAAAATTTTTCAGTATTGTAAATATAACCCATTATAATCCTATCAGCAGTGTTTTCTAATAATTTTGCAAATTTTCTACAATCTCCATGCAAAATCTCAACATTATTTAATTTATTTAATAAAACATTTCTCTCAAGAAACTCAATTGCATCTTTGTTTATATCAATTGCATAAACTTTTTTAGCTTTTTTAGCAAGTATTATAGAAAAATATCCTAAACCTGAGAACATATCTACAATAATTTCATTTTTCTTAACTAATTTCATTAATCTTTGCTTTTCAAATTTATTTCCTTTTGACCACATTGTTTTAGAAATATCTATCCAAAATTTTGCACCATGTTCTTTATGCAAAGTAATTGTTTTTTTCTCTCCAGCTAATATTTCTATTTTTGGTTTTCTTTTAATTCCAGTAATACCTTTATCTAATACAATTGTTTTAGCACTAGGAATTATATCTAAAACAGCTTTTGCTATTTTTTTCTTATGTTTTTCAGATTTTAATTTTAAAATTAAAATATCTCCTATCATATTATAACTTCTAGGAAGAATATCTAATTCTTTTTTAGGGATTTTTTTCTCTAATTTTTTTCTTAACTTTAAATAAAAGCTCATAATAAAAATTATTATGATTAAGGATATTTATATTGAAAAAATATATAATTCACGCAAAGAACCAACAATTAAAGTAATATTAGAAACAGAATATGGAATATATTGTGGTGAAGCACCATCTGGTGCATCAAAAAGCTCTTATGAAGTAAAATACAAGCCAATTTCACAAATTAATAAAATTTATCAAAAATATGTAAATTTCTTTTTAAATAAAAGTGAAAATATAGTAGATAAAAAAATTCATCAAATTGGAATAAATAAATTAGGTGGAAATTTTTCAATTGCTTTATCAATTGCTGCTTTAAAAGCTAGATCAAAAGGAAATGTATGGAAATTTTTAAATCCAAATGCTAGGTTTATGCCATTTCCACTTGGAAATGTTATGGGTCAATGGAATAAAAAATCAATACAAGAATTTTTAGTTTGTTCAAAAGAAAAATCAATTGAAAAATGCATAAAAGAAAATTCAGAGATTCACATTGAAATTGGAAATTATTTAAAGAAAAAAAGATTGTCAAAAGGATTAAATTATGAAGGTGCATGGATTCCAAAATTTAATGATATTAAAGCTTTAGATCTATTATCAAGAGTTACTGATAATTATAATTCTAGAATTGGAATAGATATTGCAGCTTCTGGTTTTTATAAAAATAAAAAATATCATTATCAAGGAAAAAAATATGATAAAGGAGATTGGTTAGAATTTATAAAAGATTTAATTAAAACTTATAAATTATTTTATGTTGAAGATCCTTTTCATGAAAATGATTTTGAATCATTTGAAGAACTAAAAAGAAAAACTAAATGTCTTATTGTTGGAGATGATTTAATAGCAACAAATCCAGATAGAATTAAAAAAGCAATTAAAAAAATAAATAGTGTTATTATTAAGCCAAATCAAGTTGGAACAGTTTCTAAAACATTAGAAACAGTTAAAATTGCTAATAAAAATAAAATAAAATGTATTGTTTCTCATAGGTCTGGAGAAACATTTGATACATTTATTGCAGATCTTGCTGTTGGAATAAATGCTCCTTTAATTAAATGTGGAATTTATGGAAGAGAAAGATTTGTTAAATTAGAGAGATTAATAAAAATTTGGGATTCTGGGAATTTTAGAATGGCTAGGATTTAAGGAAATGGAGGAAATGGTATTTGTTTATACATAACTATAAACTAATAATGGTTCAATTGGGCTGTTATTTTTCTTCTCAATTTATATGTATTTGCCCATTTAGCATAAGCTTGCCAGCCCTGATAAATTTCAAGTATTTTATCATGACTTATTTCACTGTTTTTATATTGCTTTATTCTTGAAAGCATTTTTCTAATGTTTCTTTTTCTTAGTAGTCTGTAATAATAGAAGTTTCTGAATCCAACAAAATCTATTCCTTTTGATAAAGGAATTATTCTTGACTTTTGTTCATGCAATTTTATTTTCAATTCTTTCTTGAGAAATTCATTAATTTCATCTTTCCATAATTGAAGTTGTGATTTTGATGAATGTAAAATTATAAAATCATCAACATATCTAATATAATATTTTACTTTTAGATTATATTTTACAAAATAATCTAATTTATTAAGATAAATATTAGCAAATATCTGCGAAGTTAGATTTCCTAAGGGCATTCCTTTATTTTCTGTAATATTATTTTTTAATATTTGTTCAATTAATCAAAGAACATTACTATCAGATATCTTCTTTCTTATT
>JAGGXH010000059.1 GCA_021163145.1 Candidatus Aenigmatarchaeota archaeon
AAAATCAAAATATGTTCAATGGAATAATAATAAGAGAAAAGAATACTATGCAATATTTGCAAAATCATTTAGCAAAAAAATTAATAAATTTGAAAATAAAAAAGTTTATTGTTTTGATTTGAAAGATATAGATAAAGCACTAAAATCTTATTAATTCTTCTCTATTTATCTATTGGTTATTATTTCTCATTCTCTTTATCGAGATTAATCCATCCAATCTTTTCAAAGTTTTCTAGTATTCTTCAGTTTTATCCATTGTTCCTAACCTTGCATATCATCACTAGTTTAGCGATGGTGGACTCGGGGGGACTCGAACCCCCAACCTCTACCTTTCCTGTTTAAGAAATGCAAGGGTAGCGATCTTCCAATTGATCTACGAGCCCATTGGTTTATTATCTATCTTAATAAGATTTAAAGCTTTGTGTTTTAAATAAATAAAAAGAAAGGGCATAAGCCCAATTAATTGTTCTTTGCAAGCACAATTTCTATGCTTGAAACATTTACACTTTCTCCTTGTTCACTTGGAATTTTCTCTGTACCAATTTGAATATTCTTAATTTCAGTTCCTGGTACAAACTTGTTTCTAACTATTTCTGCTATGTCTACTGCATGTGATATTGCTCGTCCTCTTGCTCTTAAAACAACTTCTGATTTTCCTTCATTAAATTGAGTTACACAAGCTAATACATAGCTCATTGATGGTTTGAAGATTAATGAAGCCGCAACTTCATTAAAAATTCTTCCCAACAAATACTATGTTATCTGCATTTTCTGTCATTTTTGTTTCACCTCTTTTAATTTTTCTGTAAATCCAAGCCTCTATAGTGGGCTTATGAACATTAAATCCGTAATTTAATAATATCTTATGTATTTTAACAGATCCATAGTTTTTCCGTAATCTTATATACATCGCTAAATTATATACTTCATTACTCCATCTTGTTTGTATTTGTTTATATGTTTGGATAGCTTTTTTTAATTTTTCTCTCTTTCTTAATATATTAAAATTAATATATTTTTTATAATTATATATACTCTGATAATTCCATATAATTAAACGATAATTATTACCTTTGCTCTTTGTTATGCAAGACTTTATATAAAAGTGTTCAAGCATTGATTTTATATTTTCTAGCATTTTTTTGTTATTAGAAAAACAGCTAACTCTTCTTTGTATCTCACCTCTATTTTTAATAATATTTATATTAACATTTCCTTCTGCATCAAAAAAACCTCTTAAAAAACTAGCTTTAATTAATACATCGCCATTTAATATAAATTCTGGTATCTGTTTATTTGAAAATTGTTCTAAAATTTTAAACAATGGTCTAGAGCTAAATATATAAGCATCTTCCCATTTTATGTTTTTTAATGATAATCGGTCTATTCTTATTTTAAGTTTTATTTTAAATAATTCCTCTAAATATTTTACCAATATTTCAGTAAATTCTTTATCACAAGAAGAAAAGATAATTCTGCCTCTATCATTATGATAGAGGCAACCATCTCCAAACAATGAGCCTAAACAGTACGCTAATTTGCTTAATTTGTTTTTATTGCTAAATTTAAATTGTTTTATTGAAATCACTGACATACTATTTTTCCCTGTTATTGTAGTAGCATCAATAATATCCTGGACATCCGCAAAGTGCTTTACATGCTGCATCTGATTCTTTGTTATAATAATATTTACATAATGCAGCTAAGTTATCATTTTTGTTTGTTTTAGTAGCCCTGGTAGTAGCACTTTCATCTGCAGCATTCCAAACAAAATCTGTCTTTACATTACTATTAGGATCAAAATCAGCTCCTATTCCAGGATTAACTTCTCCATCTTTATTTGCATCAAAATTTACTATTATTTCATCTGTTGGACTTACACAATTATCTCTTTGAAGTGCTGCGCATGCTGCATTTTTGACTGATTCTAGACCTACACTAGCGGTAAATGGCCCTATTCCAAGTGTATACATAGCTATTAATCCTAGTAATACAATTACTGCTATAGATATAATAACTAACAAGTTTATTGGTAATTCAATTCCTTTCATTATAAACACCTTAAATTAAATTCATATTTTTCAAATATAAAGCTTATTATTATGAGTCACTAACAGTTATATGTGCTTGTTTGTTTCCACATGCACCTGATTTATCACATACAACAAGTTTAACAGTTCTAACCCCAGATCTTGAAAATGTATAAGATAATGCCTCTTCACTACTAACTGAACTTCCACTTACAAACCATTCATAAGTATTAATATCTCTATCACCATCTGGATCTGAGACAACAGAATTGAAAACACATGCAAGTTTATCACATTGATAATCAAAATCAACTATAGGTGCACTGTTTTCAGGATAATGTAATTTGATTTTTAAAACAAATGGTATTTGCTCTGAATTTTCATCTATCTCAACTCCTTTACAATAAGTATCACAGTCTTCCCATATTGAAATTTCAACATAATTTTCAGAACTATATGGAACTAATGAATATTGATAATTTTCAATTATATCAAGAATTTCTGTTATCTTATCTACAAACTCATATCTTATTATTTCCTTATCTTCAACCTTATTCTTAATATCTTCAATAAGTGGTGTTATTGTATGAATCATATTGAAATAATTTGTATCTATTCTCTGATCTATTGGAATATTAGAATCTATTTTAAAACCTGTTTTTGAAACACTAAAATCTTGCTTTCCTCTTAATATAAGATAATTATCTTGAATTAACAGATCATCTAATGTTAATTCTCCAAAATCTATATTATATCCTCTACTATTTTTATAATCAATAAATGTTGAAGATGCAATTGTATTTATTTTTTCAATTAGTTTTTGCTTTAATTCTGATTCTGATGGAATTTCATCCCAATATTCAAATCCTCCACCTTTTTCACATAACTGGTAAATTGCTTTTTGTGTAATTAAGTTATATGATACATCTCCTATTCTTCTTATAAAGTGTGCTTCATTTACATCATAAAAAGCATAATCTGTTTTAATTATTGTTTCATCTCCACCAATAGAATTTACATATACAACAGCAATAATAACTGTAATTAAAAATACTATTATTCCCCCTATTGGTATCATAATTCCTTTTTTCATGATATCACATAAAATTCTAATATTGCATTTCTATAAGGTGTTATTATATCAAATGATGTTTTTTGTACATTAACACTTTCATGTCTTTCTGCTAATGATACTGTATCAATTATTTTTATTGGACTAAGATTTTCATCATCATATTTAAGATATATTATATATCCAGAATTATCAGCTACTTCTGAATCCCATTTTGATACCACTTCTCTTATAGCATCTTTTATATTAATACTTTCTCCATTTATTTTCACATCAATTGTTCCTTGTGCAACAGAATATTCTAATAATTCTTTAATTGGATATCCTTGATAAGTTACTTCTATTAATGATAATAATGCTCTTTGTTGCCTTATTGGCATATAATCTGTCTGATATGTAATATACCAATTTCCTGCTTCATCAGTTCCTGAAATATAATTTGAAAAATCTTCTGCAATTCCAGTTAGCCAATTTAATCCACCACCTACAACAAATCCAATTACTATTAAAAACAAAAATGCTATGAATTCTCCTAGCTCAGTACTTGCTTTCATATTAATCAATCCATATTTTTATTTTTGCAGGATAAATCTTATCATTATATTTTAATGCACATGGTAATGTATTAACTGGAGGATTAACTGGCTCAGGATCTAAAAGATTATTAAAATTATCTTCATTATATGCTAATTCTGGATGACCTATACATACAGTAGCTTTGCACATACAAATTGTTTTTAAGCAATTTTCTTTTCTTGTTCTTTTTTCCTCAGGAAATCCATATGCTTCAATTTCAAAATATATTTTATGATCATTTTCTTGCATACAATCTGGATTAAAGTATGCAGGTGACAATCCTTGATCTTTAATATAAATATATGTTGGTTTTGTATAAGGATAACTATAATAAATAGATTCTAGTTTTGAAAAATCAAATAAACCTGTTATTGGTTTTCCATCATATGCATCTACTAATAAACAAGGTAAATCAGATACAGAAAATGTTGATATAAATTCATCTCTTTGTTGTTGAAATTTTTCTATATTAACATCAACATCAATAAATCCAAGTAATCCTATTAATAATACAGAACATATATAAATTATACCAACTATTTTTAAAAAAATCCCAAAAAATCTTGTATCTCCTTTCATTCAACCACTTTTGTTATCATTACATTATCTTGTTTCTTAAGTATGTGTATTGTATCTCCTTTTTTAACATTTAATGATACAGGTTCTATTGTTATATGTGATGGTATTATTAACTTTTTTGTTCCTGGCATTCCAGGACCTATAACAGTTAATTTATTATTGTTTATATTTATCTCAAGATCTGATGCTGTTTTATATGAAAAATCAACATTTCCTGGAGCATATGAAGCAGATGTTAAATATGATTGTAATTCTAATGCAACATATGTTGCTCTTGTATGAACAAGTGATCCAAATGCAGCTCCAACAATTCCCTTATTAAACACAAATGCGAATATACTAAGTGTTATTATTAGTGTTACTAATGTCATTATAATTGTCTTTGTTTCACTCAATTAATCACCTGCTTCCCATGCACATTTTGCTTCATTTTCTTTGTATGATTTATCTGTTAAATCATATTTTATTATACCTCTGTTAGGATATCCTAAATAATTTACTTCTCCAATCATATAGATAGCTGCGCACATATCAGTTACAAGATTACTTAATTTAGCACTTTTTGCTAAATTTATGGCACTTGCTTTTGCACCTGCAGTTGTAACTGTTTTACCAGCACCTTTAACAGCACTTGATAAACCAAATGATCCAATTGTTGTAATTATATCACAATAATCAGCTGCTTTATAAAATGTCCAATATCCCCATTCTTGTTTGCCTTGAAAATCTGATTGTGCCATACTTAATATTGTTCCTGTATATGCACTTGCTGTACCATATGCTATTGCTTTAGCAGTTGCTGGATTAAGTGTTCCTGTTAAACTTGCAGCAGCCATTGCTACTATTTCTCCACTAACAGCACTTGCACCTGTAATATCTATAGTATTGTCTGCACTTGCACTTCCCCATACTAAATTTGAATCAGCATAACAATAATTTGAGTGCTTACTATCTTCTGTATCAACAGGACATTTTTTAACACTTATGTATATTGTTGTATCTTTTTTCCAAACTTTAGCTATTCCATAACAAGGGCTTACTAAATAGAATCTTGGATTTTCTTTAGCACCAAACATAAGTGTCATTATTCCTCTTGCTTCAAAATCTCCTATTGTTTTTGGTCTCCAAAGTCTTATGTCATTTACAGAAGATTCTGCAAGATCTAATGGTGTTGCTTGAGTTGATTGTTCTCCTATACCACCAGTAAGATCTGTTTTTAGTAAACTATTTTGAATATTAATATTTTCAATATATTGTTCCTTCAATTTTTGTCTATCAAATAATGAAATTGGTGATGACCATGAAGGTTGATAAAATGCACCTGTTTTTCCAAAATCAAAGAATACTGCTCTTTTTGCTCTTTGCACAGCATATGTTTTTAAAACCTTTGGTTTTGCTACAAGATCAGCTTCTCTTCCTAAAAAGAAAGTTGAAAATACGCCTATTTCATCTCCACCCTTTGAAACAGTTAATAAATATTGTTCATCTAATATGCTATTCATTTTTTCTATATCATAATATGTTATTCCTGATGGAAGTTCTGGTAATATTGCAGATTTATAAGCAGCACCTCTTGTTTTTTCAACCCATTTTCTTGCAATATCTTCCTCTACATCTGCTTTTTTTGCTATTAATTTAGCTTGATCATCAATAGAACTTGTCATAAATCTAAATGGATCATCACTAAAGTATTTTTGTGCATAAAGCATTGCACTAAGCTCAGATTTCTTAGGAACAGCCATTATTTTTTTTCCTCTTTTCAATAACTTTAATTGCTCTCTTAAGAATTTTGCTCTTCCCCATGATGTTGTAACAGGTTTGCCAGTAACAGTTGTAACTTTTTTACCAGTAAGCACTGAAAATCTTTTCTTGATTAAATCTGGATTATCTTTAATTATTAATTTAAATAATTTTTTAGTTTCTTTTGGATGCAATTTAGAAAATTGTTCTGCATGTAATGCAAGTTGTTGAGTTCTTTCAACTGAAATTACATCATCTGCATAATCAAATCCAGCATTTTTTATATTTCTTATTAACATGTCCATATTTTTCTTATTTCTTTTTTCTAAATATTCACCTACTCTTGTCTTACTAAACCATCCTTTTATTCTTGAAATAGATTTCATTTTAATATTAGGCATATTTTTTGCTGATCCTATTACATATTGCTTTCTTACACTAGATGGAAAATCTTGTGTTATATCTTTAAATTCTTTTTTATATTTAGGATCTATAATAAATCGACCTTTAGAATCTGTTACAAGAACACCATTTTTATCTCTCATGATAAGTGTTTCCACTGTTTTAACATTTTCATGGAATTGGTCATCAACTATATCTAATAAAATCATATCTCCTTTTGTTCTTTTATTGTAATATTTTATAAATTTCTTAAGTCTTCTTGCTTCCTTATATCCAATTTTTTTACTTTTTACTAAATCATCAATATCACTTTTTGTAAGATAAGGCAATTCCCTTAACCCTATACCTGCCTTTGAAGCAATTTCCCTAATACCATATTTATTCATTTTTTTCAATAATTTCGTTCTAATATTTCCTTTAATTTTTCTAGAAAGAGATTTAAAAGATTCTATAATTTTTTCTTTACTTAATGATTTCATTGCATTATATATTTTTTTTGGTAATAATATAACAGTTTTTCCTCCTACAACAGCTGCTTTTCCAACTCCTTTAACTTTAGTGTATATTCTTTTTCCAATAGACCCTGCAGCTCTTAAACCTACATATGATAAAATAGAACTTCCTGCACCACCAGACCAAGGATAATCTTCTGTCCATGTTGTTAATATTCCACCACCACTTTCATGATATCCAGGTGGATATTTATAATATATTTGTGTTTGTGGTTCTACTGCAAGAACTGATCCTTGTCCAAGATTTAATTTATTCTGGCATAATCTAATAGTAACTGATTCATAATAACCTTCATCACTAAAAGAAGGTTCTCCTTCTCCTGTATATTCTGGATAAGAATCTGATGCAACCTTATTTATCGCAGAAACTAGATTATTATAAGTTGTGTTTGCAGCTGCTCTACATTCAAGAGATGTTGAGAAACTGTACATTATTGATAGAGCAACTATTAGGAAAATTATTCCTAATAATACTACATATACAGCTTCTAAGCCTTTCATTCAATTCCACATTCTGCATTCATTTTAGATATTACAGCATCATTATTTTTTGGGTCGTCAACTATACCTAGACTATATAATATGTCTCCTGCTGTATAATGTGAGCCATCTGGTTTCTTAGATGGACAGTATACATCAGCGCTTTCTTCATGTGCTTTAACTGCAAGATTCCAATTAGCACAGCATTGTTTTATATCTGTTAATCTTAATGATGAAGATGCTTGGCCTTTTGCTGTATGTATAAAACCATATCCAACTAGCAAAAGTATTACACCAATTACAACTACTATTAAAAGTGTTACTGCCATACTAATTGCCTTCATTTTAATCACCTCCTACATAAGGATTACACATATTGTTACATATTAATTGACATTCTTGTATTGAATTATATAATTCTCCATTACATAAGCTATCTTTTTCTTGTGTATCAAAAATATCTTCATATTTATCTAATGCGCATCCTTCTTTTCTCCACTGCAAACATAAATTTGAAAACATTTGCTGTTTTGTTATTGTTGTTCCTTGTTCTTTAGCACCTCCTCCTATAAACAATAAAACTATTATTGCAATTACAAGGAATATAACTGCCACTAAAAGAGCTATTAAATTTGAATTAATTGCTTTCATAATTTATCTCACCTCTCATGGGACTAGCCCCCTAATTTGATTCATTAATTTTCCAGATTCACCAAAATATTTTGATGCGCCATATAATATCACAACAGCAACTAATATCAATACAAATATTACAAATACTGTCCAAAATGCTGATCCTTTCTTAATATTTGCACCTATTGTTTTCATCACATTTACCACCTACATCACAATCACTATCAACAATACAGCTGCATCTATAATATCCACCATTTATCTTCATACAATATCTTCCGTTTTCTGAATTTATGCAATCATCATTACTACTACATTCATCTAAAAATGTAGTTGTTTTTTTATGTGAAGTTGATTCAGGACTTATTTTACCTGTTAATAATCCATATAATAATGAAACTACTAATATCAAAATCAATACTGAAAATAACAATGTAAGTGTTTCTTCTCCTTTCATTAATACTCACTACAAAATGTTATTATTGGCTTAATTGAATTTGCATATGCATTATTTTCATTTACACTTTCTCCATCTTTTATTTGACTATATACAAATCCTATTCTCATTTTTATATGACCATCACATGTCCCACCTGGGCAATAATGATAAATTCCATTTTCATAACTTGGTCTATAATCAGGAGAACAACCTGATTGATATAAATCATTAACAGAAATTTCATTTTCTAAAGATCCTCTATTTTCTATTGGTATATCACTAACATATGATGTAGCTAACCAAGGTGTTATTCCATAATAAAGATAAGGTGGTAAAACTGTACTTATCCATTCATTATAACCTGCTTTAATTGCTTCAGCTATTTCTTCAGGTGTTTTATTCATTTCATCAAATATCATTTCATTATAGATATAATATTTTTTATCTTCACCAAATAAAGAAATTTCTTTGTAATTCTTACTTGGATCAAATGATCTTATTGTTTGATATATTTCAAATATCTTATCATCTTCAGATTGTGCAAATGGTTTTTGTGCACATATATTTAATGAAAATCTACACTTTGGGTCATTAGGATATTTTTTACTTAATATATCAAAATTATTTAGTGTGATTTTAACATTAACTTTATCGCCCTTAGATAAAGAATATATATTATTTGTATAAACCCAATTATTTGTATGAAGTAGAGATGTTATAGCTGTTTTTTCATAATCTCCTTTTAAGCCACAACTTACATATCTCATATTATAAGTATCTTGATATGGAACTACATTATAAAGAGTAGCATAAACAGATCCTGCTGATAAGATATTAACTTTTTCTCCTATTCCAAATGTACCACTACATTCATAAGTTTCTGCAAAACATATACCATGTATAATAATATCATTATCACCAAGAGCAGCTATTTGATAATCTAAATTTATTGTTGGTAATAAATAGAATTTGCTTGAATCTGTAACATCTTTTTCTTCTAAGATCAATACACTATATTTATAATCATTTTGTTCTCTATCTTCATTTGTAGTATAAATCAAAAGTGTTTCAATACTTTTCAAACCTTTTTGATGAGAAGAAGGTTTCATATTAACGATTAATTTTTGATATTGTTTAAGATTATTTGCATTTTTTATTCTTATTGATCTACCAAAAACTTTAGCTTTACCATTAATAAAATCACTATAAGTTAAACTTCCACCTGCAAAAAGCATTATTGATTCAGCTTCTTGATCAGGTGAAATTAGACATACTAAACTAATTGGTTCAGTGTTTTCACTATGCCATTTTTTAACAAGACTTGTTCCAGGAGGAACAGTTTCATCTATATTTACAACATTCATTTCATTTGGAAATTCCAAATCACATATTCTTTCTTTAGTATCTTCACCAACTTCATTGTAAATTGTTTTTGGTTTATATTCTCTTAATACATTTAATAACTTATTATAATCAAAATTATCTGTATAAAATTCTGTAACTACACATCCTTCATTATCTCCAGGATAACCATATATACAATAATCAATATTAGAAAATAATTTATATCTTCCATAATCACATGCTCCACATTCCCATTCTCCCCGACTGTTCTTATTACAATCAACACAATTATCAAATGTTGTATCTAATTCATCATCTTCTAATTCTATATCACATGTACTACAATGATTACATTTATCAGAACTGCATTCACTACATCCAGTGCAATCAAATGCAATTTTTCTTTCCCTTAAAGCACTATCTGTATCTTCAATATAATCAGAGTAAATAAAACCTGAAAAATCAAATGATCTAATAGATTCTAAATCAAATTCAGGTGCTTTATCATAATTATAGTAAGTATTTACAGGACTTTCTCCAAGACCAATGTAATTGAAAATATTAAATCCTAACATTGGTGGGATAAATATTAGTGCAACTACTATAAACAAAGCTACAATAATGATTTTATATAAAATTTTTATTGATATGCTTGGCACATTATTCACCACTCTTACTTACAACAACTGTTGTAACATATTCGATAAATTCTTTCTTTATATCTCCATATGTCATGCTATTGCCTAACTCAGATGCTGTTATATAAATATCTATATCAATAATATTTGGAAATTCTATAATAGGGCTTTTACTATAATCTATATCTCTATATTCAATTATGTTTTCATTTGGAATAAATGTTGTGCTTATATCCCATATACCACAGCCATTATCAATAATCTTAAATCCAGATATAGAAATACCATTAAAATAAAATGTTTCTGTATAGTCATCATAACCTGTAATTTGGAAATTATGAACAATATTTGCTGGATCAATATCATGCCATGTGCTATCAACAAGGTATTGGAAAGTAGGATCATTGCTACATGATGGTTTTGTTCTAATATTTGTATTTATTTTAATCATTTCTATTGGATCAAATATATATTCATGTTCTTCTTCATTATAAGTATAAGTAAAGTATTTCCATGGCTTATTTGAATTAGGTATAAACAATTTTTGAGATGCTATCTGTACTAATTCTTCACTACTTATTTCATCTAATGACATTAGATTAACAAAATGTTCAAGTAAATTAATATTATCTCTATATACCAGAGACCAGTCATTTAATCCCATTCTAATTATATTTGAGATTCTATCTTCAAAATCATTAATATTAGTATTTGTTAAATGTATAGGAGTATCTGATAATTCAATGTTATCAAGTTTAATATGTTTACCAATAATATAAGGCTGCTGACCTTCGATCACTTCATCCCATGTTAATATCTTTGCATATAATCTTTGCCATCCTTCTAAAGGATCTATTGATATTATATTATTATATATTTGGAGTATATTGTCATCTTCATTTGATGCTGGCATTTCACTATTGCATATAAATAAGTCAAATGTACATTCATCTTGATTAATATTGTTTATAGATATTTTGAATAATTCTATCAATGGTATTGATTCTCTTTGTTCAAATATAGAGAAAGGTCTGAAATAAAGATGATGAGAATATGCATCATTTGATGTAATTGGCAAATATCCGCATCCATTATAAGTTGATATTAAACTATTTTCTTCAGTAGAAATTATGTTTAAGTCAATATTTTTCATTGTACATAATTTTTGTTTTCCACCAAAAGGTAAGTTTCTATATATTGTATATCCTTCACATTTTCTTATTACATCAGCAAGATTGTGATAAACATCATCCATATCATTTAAATTTAATGTTAAACCATCTCTAATTTCACATGGTTCACCATTCCAATTTGCAATGCATTCTGCTATTTCATCACAAATATATGGATATGTTTTTTCTTTACATGCTTTACAACTATCACATTCCCAGCATAAGTTATATGGAACATCGCCTTTATATTCTTCTTCTGTTTCATAAAGAGATCTATCTTTACATCCTCCACAACCATAATATTTACCACTTGTTATTTGTTTATCACAATAACTACATGTGCTGTATGTTAATGTAGAAGGTGTTTCATTGATTCCATTAATACAATAATCACATTTTTCACAATTAAATGATATATCATCACTTTCACTGCACAAAGAACAATCATAACATTCTGTTAAATCAATATAATTGTTTGTATCATATCTTTGATTATTTGTATTGTAAATATATTGATCACTCTTTGCTTGATCACAATAAAGGCATGTATCACAAACTATTTCTCCATTAATTTCTTCACAACCATAACAACTTTCACAAGAACTTGCGTCATCAAATATATTATAATCAATACATTGCTTACATTGGCTACATTGATAACAATCCTCAGATAATTCTGATGGTCCTCCATTAATATATGGGAAGTTTAGCCAATCTATAAAATCATTTAATTCTGGATTAATTGGGAATGTAGATACTAAATTAAAATCAACTTGATTTGGTCTTATTAAATTTGGAAATAATAAATTTTCTTCAGGAGAAAATGGGCAATCTTTAAGACAAGACATAAAATCTTCATTATCTCCACAAACACCATTTCCACAATAATCTTTTCCTATTCCAGAAAAAATTGCTTCTTTAATATCAACATTTCCTGAAGATAAAAGATATATTCCTATTCCAAGAAATATTACTATTATTAATATAGCAGATATAAAATTAATTGTAAGACCTTTTCTCATAAATAAATATAATTAGTTCTAGTTTATAAATTAAAAATTTAGCAATGAACCAGGAATTTTTGTAATTGAATATACAATAGAATTAACAAATGACATTGCCATATTAAGATCAACTATTTTTTTTAAAATAACAGTAATAGCTAGAATTATAACTAATAGTATAAGAATCCATGTTGCTGATTCTTTAAATGGAAATCTATGTATCTCTGACATAATAATCACATTGGAAGCCATGAACAAGTTAAACTAGCTGGCCTTTTTATAATAAAACCATATTTAACAAACAAAAGCTTGCATAAATCCCTACCCCAACATACACCAAATAATTTGCAACTTAACACACTTAATATAAAAGTTATAAGTAAACCTAAAACAATTAATGCTAATATAAGTTTAGGGGTAATCTCTATTTCTTCCATAAATTACAACCATCCCATTATATGATCCATTGCACATGACAATACATTTTTTCCTTTACAAACACTTGTTGCAGTTGGGAATGAATATATTAACCATGCAACTGCTGCAACAATTACTAATCCTATTAATAATTTAACTACAAATCCAATTGTCCATTTTTGAACCATATTATCACACTGTATATGTAATATCTATTACATGAGTGATTATTATTGAAGCTGCTATTAATATCAATGCTGCTGCAATAATCCAAAAAATAAACCACATTGCTTCATTTTTCTCTTCCATATTAATCACATATATAAATATCTATTTTTATGTTATTTATACCATTATTTTCTTTGACATACCAAATAACTTTTATATCTATATGATCTAAAAATGTGTCTTTTTCATATCTTAGCCAGTTTTCATTTCTTTCTAATTTCTCATATGGAACATATGATTCAAGCTCATCACATATAACACTACCCGTATACATTGAATCAACATACCAACCACTATCTATTTGGTAAATATCTGATGACCATTGATCTATACCATCTAATATTGCATTATTTATCTCATTATAATTATATTCTCTATCAAGATCTATTCTAATTTTATTAAATACAATTATTGTATCATATACATCTGAATCATATGATTTATGATATAAATTTAAATTAAAATTAGAAAACAATTGAGTTATTTGATCTAATAATTCTTGATTCTCGTCAATAACAAACTTAGAAGTTCCAATTTCTTCAAATATAATATTTTGTTCACTTGCTTGACTACTGCTTGTATCTATGTTAATACCTCTTTCTATTGCTTCCTTTAAAATAGGAAGAGTTATTAATGTGACAATCAGTATTGCAGCAACTATTATTACAACTGGAAATGCTATTTTTTCTATTACAATATCAGTTGACATTTATCTTACCTCATGAACATAAACAATTCCTCTTATATCATTAAACTTATAATTATATGCTACTGATTCTTCTTCACTGGTTTGATCAAATGTAAAGTAGCTATCTATCATAATATCAATACTAATATCTCCTTCACATATTCCATCATTTCCACAATCAAAGAAAAATGATTTAATGCCAATATCTCCATATCCTAGATTAAATGATCTATCACAATAATCTATTCCTTCTAATATACACATATAATCATCTAATGTTAATTCAGGATTTGCTTTTTCAACTTTCCATTCATCCTTAGACCAAGAAAAACTATCTTCAGCATAAATAACTAATTTTTTACCATTGATTTTCTTTTCTATATGTGGATATAAGATCCCTTGCTTTAATCCATATTTTATTGCTTCAGCAATATAAGAAACTTTATAAGGCTTATCAAGTGTTACAGTAATAGTATTAAATTTTGATGTAATATACCCATTTCTAGCTGCAAATCTTATATCTACAATATTTGTATGAATATCTCGATAATCTGTGTCTTCTGTAAGTTCACTTTGGAACTTTTCCATATAGTCTTTGGATTTTTCATGAATATCAATTAATGAGGAACTTTCATCATCTGCAAATTGAGGTGCAAATGCATATCCTAATTGTATAAAACATTTTTTATTTTCTGTAACATTTGCTTGCACAATTAATTTAATTTTTCCTGGTCCATTTGCAATACCCTCTTGTCTCCACTGATTTTCATCTATTATCATATTCGGATAAAAGTCGTCTCTATTACAATATACTATTATTTTATCTGTTTGCGGAGAATGCGTGCTCATATAATTAAATTTTTCAACCCAGCTATAATATGGTGAAAGAATGTTTGTTGAAAGAATATAACTTGGATCACTTATTGTATAAAAATCAAAGTTTATATCATCTGATTGAACAAGTTCATCAATACTTGAAAAATCTAATGTACATAATTCTTGTCTAATATTATTATTAATATTATAATAGATTTTTTTACCTGGTTTTATATCACATCCATAAAGAGTTATAAGATCAATAGGAAATTGTATTGTTAATTCACCAGAATATAATATAGTATAAAATTCTGGTTTTTGTGTATAAATTGATTGCGCAATTAATGATTTTAAATTATTACAAAATACTTCTCTATTTGGATCGTTTTGATTAGAAAAATCATAAGGATATTTAAACTGATCTTTAATTGCTTTATTGCTTTTAATCAAATCTGAATTTATAACATTAAATTGTCTATATGATACTGAAGAACTGGTTGCTTGTTTTGCACCACCTATTACACTACTAAAATCTGTAAAAGATATTATTAATACTACTACAATTATTATAGATATTATTGTAAACAATATTGAAGTAACATTCAATTTATTCACCTATTGCACACATATAAATATAATTGGATAAATAAAACCTTTGAAATATGGTAATGTAGTATATCTATATTTTCTTGTTATTACAAGCTTATCATAATCATGATTATCTAATTTATTTTTGTTATTACAATATATTGTTAAGCCAAGTGGAGTAGTTAATTTATCTTGATCATAGCATTTGTTTATATCTTCAGGGTTAAATTGGTAAAAGTCTACAGTAGTATTGAATAATTTATTATGAGTTTTATAATTTGCTTTATTCCATTCCCAAAGACCTGCATATATTGCATTTGATATTTCCCATAAACCAGGTCTATATTCATCATCATTAAAATCATAAATTATTGTTCTTGGATAAAGATTTCCTGTTTTATGTTGATAAGGAATAGCAAGTGTAGGATCAATTCCAGTAAAATATGTTTTTAATGAACCTGTAATATCATTTGCATTTTTAAACCATTCAAATATAGATATTAATTTAGAATCTTCTGTATCTGATATAAGTGGTTGTGCACATACAAATAATTTAAACAAACAATTGTTATCTTCATCAACTGTAGCATTTACAAATGTTTTAATCAAATAGCCATATTTTCCTTTATCTGCAAGATTGCCCTTTATTGTTGTATCATGTATTTTTATTACTTTATATGAAACATCAGTTTCATAATTATATGGGAAAAAACAATTATGGATTAGAGGCTCATTGGTCTTAAACTCATCTTTATAATCATATAATACCTCTGCAAAACTACCAGACATATCAAAATAACAAACATCTGTTTGTATTTTTCCACTATATTCTTTTAATATTTCTGGTTTGCACTCGCTTATAAGCCTATAAACTTCTTCAAACGGAAAATAGCTTGTATCAAATTTTATATATTCTTTATCTATTTGATAAAAACTATTATCTATTATTGATTGATTTATTGCATGTTTTAATTTTTTACAAAAGTTGTTTTCATTGAAATAATCTTTTGATGATACTAATTCAGAAGATGGTGCAACATAATCTTTTATGTTGAATTTATAGATTTGTTTATAACTAAATAATTTTCCAAGCTTAGAAAGAGCAGTAAGCTCTTCTTCTTTTTCAGGAACAGTTTCCTGAGAAAGCTGAGTATTAGCAATATTTATAATTTGATATCCTACAAACAATAATATTAAAACTAAAATTAAATAAAAAGCCAATTTTATAATATCCATAATAATGTTTTATTTTTATCTATATATAAATTAATAATTTAACAAATCCAAAGGATTAACATGAATTGAACTTAACGCAACATATACTATAAGCACTGCTAATATAAATCCTATTATCAGGAATAATTGATATGTTGTTAATTCTCCTTTCATACATATCCTGCTGCTAATAATGCTTGTATTGGATTTCCAAATAAATTATATACCAATAACCAGCTCATGAAATATACAATAAATGCAATTAATACAATTTTTCCTATTGACATTCTCATACCAACTGCATCATCACCATATTGTATTTTGTTTACAAATATAGATAATAATATTGCAATTATTAACATATATATTCCAACAATCATTTGAAATGCAGGTGGCGCTATTGATATACCACCACTTAATAACCAAGGATTTATTAGCATTGATTGTGCAACATTTGCATTTTCTAATCCTAGGCTTCCTATTGTAGATCCTATATTTGTTAATATTTGAATTATTACAACTGCCATTGTAACAGTAACTCCTGCAATCATTGGTGCTAAAAACATTGATAAAAATTTCATTGATGATAATGTTTCTCCAAGTATTTCATTAACATCTTCCTTAACCTCATGAACATTCTTTAAATAATTGGATATTGTAATCATAGAATCTGCTGCAATTTTAACTCCTTTTCTAGATGATTCTATAATAGATCTCATTATAGAAATTATTAATTTTGATGGGAAATACCAAATAGCACCAACATCTTTATCAAAAAATGCTTGTTCAAATGTATAACCAAATTTTTTCATATTATTAGATGCTATTTCAAACATTTCAGATATTTTTAAATTTTTCATCTTTTCTCTAGCTTTGTCAAGAGAAAGTTCAAGAGGCTCTCCACTTGAAATAGTTGTTCCTAATTGAAATAAAGCAATAGAAAACTCTGTTTCTATTCTTTCAATATTTTTTCTTATTTTAATTTTCTGCCATGCATCCATAAGACAGTAAACTGATATTGATAAAGATATTCCAAATATTACAAATATCGAACTAGTGACAGATAAATAAATATCTGGATTTGAGAATCCTGATAATCCAAATGATATTATAGGAAGTCCAATAATTAATGCTATTGGTAATATTGGTATTTGTCTTTTTCCAATTGAAAAATATCCTAATTTAGGAATACCTTTTGCCATGGAAATATCTGGTTGAGAAAATGTTGGTGGTTTTGACTGCAATATGTAGTTTATAAAAAATATTAATGTTAATGGTAGCAGTATATCATATCCTATAAATAAAAATATAGGTTTAACTGCATCTGCCATAAATATTAAAACAATTGGGAACAATACTAATCCCATTATAGGAAGCAAAACTCCCATTGCATGTAATAACATTATAGGCATTCTTAATCCTGCAACATAATGTTTTGTTCTTTCTCTTGTTCCATCTAATATTACTCTTAATGCTTCATCATATATTCTTCTTTTACTATATGTTGCTCCTCTTAAAACATGTAAAGCTTCTGCAAATTCTCTGTTTATATCTTTCCACTTTTCAATATATGATTGCAATGCTTCATTTGCTGATTTATATTTACCAACTTCAATATCCCACAATAATTTTTTAAGATCCCATTGTAATGGTCCTTCTAAATTTGATGCTGCAAATTTTATTGCACCTTCTAAATTAGGTGATCCTCTCATATATGTTATCATATATAATATTGCAAGTACAGAATCTGATGACATTTTAAGTGTAACTACTTTGGCTCTTGTTCTCGGATAATCATAAATATACCAAATGGCAACTGCTGTAAATAGCATTAATACTAATGTTCCTGTGCTACCAAAACCAAGTAAAAATGAAAAAATAAGAATAAATGATAATATTATAGAAGTTAATATTGTAAGCGAAACAACACCTCTTGGAGTAGCAACAATATATGCTGCTTTTAAATTATTTTCAATACTTTCGTATAATTTTTTATCTAGTTTTATTGGTAATATTTTTTCAGAAAAAGCACAAGCTTTTTCATAAATTGTTGTTGGTTCCCTTTTTATTTCTTTTAGAAAATCTTGATATGCGGCACTACGAGGTATTTTTTTTGAATATGTATATGGTTTATCTGGGAGTTTAATTTCACCCATCTTTATTATTTCTTCTATTTTCTTTTTTCTTGCTAGTTTTGCTTGTTCTTCTGCTTCTTTGATCTTTTTCTTGCTTAATCCCATAATAGAATTTAATAATTGGTATAAATAAAGTTATTGTGCAAGCTTTGCTTTTTTCTTAAACCATTCTAACCATTCATTATAGACAGTATCTGAATTAATTGTTCCTGTTTCTAACATATTTCTATTTGAAATAATATGAAACATTTGATTTGATTCTACAACAACAGGTGCTTCTAATAGGTTGTTGTTTCCTATTTTTTCTGCAATATCAACCATTGTTTTTAATATCTTTGCTCTTAATTCAATATTTTCCCATACAACATTCCATCTACCTGTCCATCCAGGAACTCTTTTAGCAATTTGATTTAAAATATAAGATTCTCCATTTAATAAAGTATCAGTTGGCATTAATTTATCATTTTTAGAAGAATATTCCATTAAATTTACAAATCCTCCTTCTTCTCTAGGATCAGTATTCCAATGTTTTCTAACTTCAGTAAGTTCAACAATTCTTCTAAAACTATGCAAACCATCTTGTGTCTTTAATTTATTACATATAATAACTAAATCAGTTGCCTTAAAACTTGTTTTAGGAACACCTAGATCATTTACTACTCTATCAAATACTCCATAAGCAGATTCTCCATGTATTGTACCAGCAACAACATTTGCCAATGCACCAATTCTCATTGCTTCATATAATGCTTTTGCTTCTGTATTGTGCAAAACAATCCCTCCAAATCCTCCAATGAAATTTTCAGTAGGATTTACAGAAAGATCATAAACATACTCTGCTTGGTTAAGTTCTATTTCTTTTATCTCTTTAACCTCATCTATGTAAAATTTACCAGCTGCAAATTTTTTTAGTTGCTCAGATCCTCCATTATTGGCAACTCTTTGCAGATATTCTTTACTACAACAGCAAGTTCTTCGAAGATGTCTGTACTCTCGAGAAAGTTTTATATGTCTCTCAAGCTCTTTTGGGTCGAATATAACAGAATTGTCTTTTGTATGAGCAAATGCTTTTTTAATAATTTTTGGTTTTTTATGAGTAAACCCGACTTCTTTTAAAAATTTCTCAACAAATTGCCTCTGCTTAAATTCAACTACATAAAGTGGATATTTTTCTCTACCTTTTTGTTTTCTCCTATAAATTCTAGCAACTATACCTAATGTCAAAAGCAAATATAAAACATCTTCAGCTAATTTTTTAGATATTGAGAAATATCGAACAGCATTCCCTGTGCTTTTGCTGGCTGTAAAGGAGCCATCTCCACTGTACATTCCTTTCAAAAATGCACATATCTTTTCTTTAGAAAGTCCATATATGAAAGATGGAATTCTTTTTTGCCTAGAAGTTCTGCCACAACCCAGTCTTAGTATCAAATGTCCAAGTGGTGAGTTTTGAATTCTAATTTGCTTACTTTTTCCTAATCCTTTCGTCTCCCTAATTGAAGGTTCTCTGCCAAATAAACTATTTGATATTGAAAAAATATCTTTAATTATTTTTTTATTTGAATTTGTAATAATTACACCATTTTTATCTGAAGATACGTAACCTTCAGCAACATAATAGCCTAAAAACCTGCAGAAATCCTTATTAATTGGTAGTTTTGCTGGAAGTGTTTCACTTGTTACTCTTTTAATTTTTAAATTATCTAAAGAGTATTTTATGTTTGCTTTTTTCATTAAGGTTTTAAATTTACTAATTGGAATTCTTGTTTTTTGCGTTGATAAAAGATAACGATAAATATCATTTACTTTGCATAATTTACTTGCTTTTTTCCAACCTAATTTTGATATGGCTTTTCTTATTAATCCCTCTGCACCAGCAAGCTTAAACTCTTGCAATAACTCTGTTAAATCAAAATATTTCATGTCATTATACCCGCAAGGCATTTTAGCTGGAATAATTATTTTATCTCCTGGCTTAATTTTACTTGCTTCTGTTGGATGAACTTTAAAATTAGTATGAGTAAATACGCTATGATCATGCGTGACTGTAACTTTTCTACCTGTCTTTGTGATAATTTCTAATAATTTCTTCCTTTTTGGATGCTTTACAAAACCTGTTAACTTTGTTAGTGAAATATTTAATTGTTTATCCAAAGTTGGAACCTTTATATTTTTAATATCTTTTCTTTCTATATCTTTAATTGGAATCCTTTTTGTTTGACCATTTTCTACTATTACTACTTCTTCATTTCCTCTCAACGATGATCTAACTTCACCCATAAACAAGCATGAATCTCCTAATCTCAAAGCTGTTCTCAATGCTTCTTCTGCAGGAAGCTCTGTTTCAACTCTTGTTATTACTGATCTAGATTTCATTCTCTCAATATTATATCCTAATTTTCTCATTGCTTCAACTGGCAATTCTAGTGTGTTATGTGCAATTATATTTTCACATACAAAATTTTCAAACTCTGGAACAGATATATCATATACATATTCTTCTTTTGATTCAAGCTTTCTAATACTTTTAATCTTATCCCATAGTATATCTGTAAATGGTAAAAATTTTACTGGATTTGGTATCTTAGATATATTTATATTAGAGATAAGTTTTTTAAGGTATTGCCTGCCAATGTTATTGCTTCTTGTTATATAATCATATTTATTGAAATTTTTGCATATATGACTTAATTCATTTTTAATTTCTAATGATATAGGAATAATATCTGATGTATCATGTATAGATATTTTTGAACAAAGTTTTGATAATTTTTGATTTTTTTCTTTTTGTAAGAATCCTATGTATTTTTGAAACTTTCTAAATGAATCTATGCATGTTATTGATGCATTAAATGTGCCATCTTTTCTTCTTTTATTGCTTTTTCTGAATATTATACCATATGAAAGTAAAAGTGTCTGTATATCATAAAGAAGTTTTTCTGATGATAATGGTATCGCGATTTCTTTTTTTCCAGCACAACCATCTCCAGAGAATATTCCTTTAAGCACATAGGCTTTTTGCTTTTCTGATAAATCGAATATCCATGAAGGTATTTCCTTTGTATATGCATTTCCTTTTAGATCTAGAATATTGATAAGTATATCTTTAAACAATATTGAATTTATAATAGAAGAAATTCCATCAGATGGATGTGTTTTGATATTTAAACCAAGTTTTTTAGCTACTCTCTTAACAAGATCCTTTTCCTCTTTAGAAGAAACTGACATTATAATAGAATGTTTATCATAACATCCATCAGCCAACCAAAGACCAATAAAATTCAAAAAATCTTGATCTAAACTAATAATACATTTAATTGGCTTGCCACCATTTTTTGGTTTAAATTGTACATTTGTTGGATTAATATCTTTGATATAGAGCTCTTTAAAGACCTTTACAGGCAATATTTCATTTCTCTTCCATACACTTGGCATTGATTTTGAATATAAGAGCTTTCTGGATATATCTTTAATTTTAACCCAATTGGTTTCTATAAAATTCTTTATTTCTGGAAATGTTACATAATATTTTTCTAATACATCAAGATGTTCAAGAAGGTTTATATTTTGCTTTTCTTGTGAATTAAATATTAACTTTCTAGGAACAGCTATAAAATCGCCTTCTTTCAATTCATTTGTTTTAATTTCTTTTAAGACACTATCATCACCTATTGTAAATAATGAATGGTCTCCAGTAACTTTTAGCTTTCTTCCTGTAGAAGTTTCTAATTCATATAAATCCTTATTAACTTTATGCCTTATAAATGAAGATACATTTGATAATCTAATCTTACCTTCTGAATCAAAAGAAAATATCTTTATATTCTCAAAATTGTCTACAATTTGCCTACCAAAATTATTTCTATATGTATATTTATTAATTTGCTCATCTATAAGCTTTCCTATTTCAATTTTTTCAAATTTTCCATTTCTTTTAATAATAATTCTAGAATCTCCTGTAACACTATCTTCAACAGTAATCATTCTATAATATGGAAGAATTTGTAACATCATTGATCCTAAAAATGAAGTTTTTCCAGCACCTCTTGTTCCTGCAACTAAAAATGTTCTACCATATGATGCAGTAAACCACATTAAACCAGCAAATAATGGATCAAAGAATTTAGCTTTTATAAACAATGGAAATGTCCAAGGACTATATCTATGTCTTCTTAGTGCAAATGCTAATCCTTCTGGAGAAAGATTTGGTCCAATTGCAGCTACTCTTGCTGTACCTCCTGGAATTATAATTTCTGTATCTAAAACAGGATTTGCTTCATCTAAAGGTCTTCCTGACAATAATTTAAATCTTGTAGCCCATCTTTCACCATCTGTTTTTGTTGGAACTAGATTTGTTTCACATTCCTCAAAATCTTGATGTAATATATAAACAGGCATAATGCCTAAAGGAGAGTTAATATAAATATCTTGTATTTTATCGTCTTTTAAAAGCAAGTCTATTATACCCAATCCTGCAGTATATCTTGTCAATATTTCAGTTAATTTATTTAATTGATCTGATTTAAGAGTTATTTTCATTTGATCTGCAAGGTCTCTTATCAAATCAGAACCAAGAGATGTGAATAATTCTCTTATTTTTTCTTGCTCTTTTATTTCCAATTCTTTTGGCCTTCTTTCTTCTAATATCCTTCTTGCACCATCTAATAATACATATTCATCTTCAGATAATCTAAACTCTGGTGGTGTAATATGATAAACATGCCTTACTTTACCAGGAACTTTAAATATTTCAACATCAATATCTCCTAGCTTATATTTAGCTACTATTTCACCTCTTGGTCTTTGTGTCATATATTTTGTATACATGAAATTTGGTCTGACAGTTGGCCTAAAGAATTTTCTATATAATGTCCTGTCTCCTGCATGATATCCTGTTAAAAAAGGTTTTGCAAGTTGTATTAGTTTGCACTTCTCTAATATTTCTTTTATAGGAAGTAATGCATTTTCAAGAAAATATTGTATTTCTTCTTTGTCTTCACTTAACATTTTTATTTTTAGATGTCTTATTTTTCTCTTTAATTTAAGATATGCACCAATTGGATCTCTCTTTAATTCAATTAAAATAAGGTTTTGAAGCCAACCATACCATTCTGGGCCATATTTTGAGCCAGGTTTTGCTATGTTCTTGATTGATAATATTTTCTTTTCTTTTACTATTTCATTAATTGCATTTACAATTTCTATTAACATTTTTGTTTGTTCAAAATCATACTCATTTTCTCTTGTTTCAGCCAACACAATTTCAGAAACATCTCTATTAACCATTAACCTATCCATAACAATTGCCATTAGATGATCAGAATCTTCTAAACTAGCACCATAGATACCTCCAAGACAATTTATTCTCATTATCCCATCTTTTACTTCAGCTTCATATACCATATAATATTTTATATGCATTAAATGTATTAATATATGTGGGTTGAATGGCTGAACAAGATTTAAAGACAATATTAAACGAAATATTCAGAAGATCAAATGAAAGTATACGAAGATTAAGAAATCTTGAAGAAAGGATTTCTATTATGGAAGATAGGCTTAATTCTATGCAAGAAACTATATTAAGAGCAGCGCAAAAAAGAAGAGAAGATATACAAAATTTTGAAAGCAAGTTAAAGTCATTTGATGTTGAATTAATGAAGGTTAATAATAGTATAGCAAAATTAGAAAAAGCTGTAGAAAGATCTGCTAAAAGATCAGAATTAAAGGAATTAGAGAACATGATAGAGCTATTTAACCCTTTAAAATCAACATTTATAAGTAAGCAAGAAGTAAAAAGATTATTAGAGGAGATGAAATAATATGGCATTTCCGTTTTTGTCAAAACCAGTAAAAAAAGTATATATTCCTGTGGATATTGTACAGGCATTGGCATCACAGGGAAAAACTGAAAGTGAGATAGAAACTATTTTAAGATCTAAGGGATTTAATGATAAACAAATTACAATGGCTCTTAGATTAGCATTAAAAGATAAAGTTAGCGCACCTGTTTCTAATAAAAAACTAGAGCAAAAATTACCTATTAGAGAAACACCAATACCACGACAAATGGTTTCAGGTCCTGTGCCAATGGGAGAACCTATTGGATATCAAAAATTCAAACCTCCTCAAACAGAGAAAAAAGAAGAACCTAAGTTTACATTTGAAGAACCTTCGAAACCAATTGCACCTGCAGAACCTGAGATAACATTAGAGGAAATAATAGAAGGTATAATTGCTGAAAAATGGGAAGCATTTGAAGAAAGACTAGCTAATTTTGAACAAAAAGATTTACAATTACAAGAACAAATTAATGATTTAAGGGGAAAAATAGAAGAACTTAAAAAAGAACTTGATAAAAGAGAAGCAAATATAATCAATAAAGTAGGAGACTATGGCACATCTATGGAAAACATAGAAGCAAGAATAGGATCAATTGAAAAAATCTTTAAAGATTTTATACCAGAATTAAGTGAAACATTGAAAAAACTTTCTGAAACACATTAATCTGGATTTGCAACCATCCACATTATTGCTAATATAATTACTATTAAAAATCCTAAACTCATTATGCTTGTAGATCCTAGATTAATTCTAAATCCTATTAAGTCCAGTCCTCCTGCACCTATAAATATTAACAATGCAATTAAGAAAAATGCTATTGCAAAGTATTTTGAATATTCTTCAAAAATATTATGTGCTTCTTTTGATTCATGTATTGTAGTCTTCGCTTTTTTACTAAGCTCTTTATGTTTCTTTAATTTCTTAACACCAGCTGTTTCTATAAGTATCATAAACATTATAATAGCTAATGAAAATAAAAGCAATCCAGTTGACATTTTAGATATTATTTCTACTGATTTAGTAGGCGCTGCAAATAATACCATAAATGCAATTACTAGTGATATAATTGTTCTTGGTCCTTTATTTTTAGGAATTTTTATTTGATCTAATATCCCATATACTATTGCAAATGATAATAACCATATTAATATCTGAACAAGTCCTAAGTTTTCCAATGAACTAAAATCTATTGTCATTTATATCACTCTGGATTAGCTACTAGCCAAACTATTGCTAGCATTATTACTATTAAAAATATTATAGTATAGTTGTTTTGAATATTTAAGTTAAATTCTACACCAAGTAAAGATAACCCCCCTGAAGAAACAAAAATTAACAATGCAATTATTATAAATACTATCAAAAATAATGTTGAATGTTTTTCAAAAATTGATACAGTTTCTGTCTTAATTTTTACATTCCCTTCTTTATCAGTAACAGGTACTTTAATTTTACTCTTAATTCCAGCTGTTTCTAGAAATACAATAAAAACCAATAATGCAATTAAAAATATTATTAATCCACCTGACATTTCTGATAATACTATAAAGAAGTTTGCTGGAGCTGAAATCATTACAAAGAAAGCAATTACCATTGATATAATTGTTCTTGCACCTTTTGATTTTGGTATGCCCCCTTTACCTGCTTGAGATAGGACACCGTATAAAACAGCAAATGTAAGTAACCATAATAATATTTGTGGGAATCCTAGATTTTCAAGAACACTTAAATCAAATACCATAATTACACCTACTTATTATCACTGCTCTCTTTAACTAATAACCAAATAGCTGTTAGCATAATAATTAGGAAAAATATTATAGCTATCATAGGTTCATTGATTTCAAATGATGGTATATTTAGTATTCCTAGTCCTCCTGCACCTATAAATATTAGTATAACAAGCAAAATCAATGCTAAAGCAAATTGCATTGGATGTTTTTCAAATATATGCTTTCCTTCTGCTTTGGTTCCTGTTAATTCTAAAAATATCATTACAATTAATAATGCAAAAGCTATTATTACACCTGAAAGGACAATATTTTCAATAAACACTGTTGCTTCTTGTGCAGCTGCTGCAAATAATACCATAAATGCTGCTACTATTGATATTACACCTCTTGCAGATAAAGATTTTGGCAATTGTATGTGAGATAATATTCCATATACTACAGATAATGTAAGTAACCATAATAATATTAGAGGAAATCCTGCTTCTCTTAATGTTAATATCATTGTTTCTATTCCTGACATAATTATCATTTATTATCTCATATATTTATTATTTACTTTTGTTGTTTTTCAGGCCCTACTTTAAAAGCTGACCAAAATAACAATAATATAAATATAATACCAATTAAAAATATAAGGTTTTCAGTATTTCCAATAAAAGGTAAAGTTGTTATTGGTAAATTTTGAACAATAAAATATCCTGTTCCAAGTAATATAAATAACACTGCTCCTTGAATAATCATTGCTTCTTTATCTACTCTATGATTTTTTCTAATTCCAAAAACCTCCATTATAAACACTAAAAAGAACATAATTATAAAAAACCAAGTAATAGATGGTAAATATGACCATAATGTTGCTACAAAAGGTGGATAAGAAACTGCAAAAAATGCTATTGCTAAAGATATTACAACTTTAACCGGTTTTGACCAATTTTTTAATGTAAATTCTAATACACCTAATACAATTGCTAATACAAATAAAAATGGTATGAAAAAATCCATTGTTGGTTCAAATATAAATGCAGGCATTTAATCACACTTTTTTAAGTTGATGTTTTAGTTCTTCTTTTTGTGCTTCTAATTGTTTAATTCTATACATTGTATATGCATCTTGAACTCCACCTTTTTTCAAAGTCTTAATTTCTCTATCTATCTCATCTATTTTCTTTTCAATTTTCTTAGCATACATTTTTGCTTCTGCAGATCTTTTACCTTTACCATATGAAAGTGCAAAAATTTCTCCCATTCTAGATGGATGTATAAATTTGCTACCTAAATAGAATATTACTCCTATAATTATCAGTAGTTTGAACCATGTTATAAATATTGGAACAAGAATAGCATACCAACCTGCCCATACAATAAATATATATGCAACAATTCCAAATAATAGCCTCAATCCTTTATGTGCTGGGGCTTGTGTTGGTGGAGATAATATTGAATTAATAAAGCTATATAAAAACAAGAATAATATTGTATGTGGAATAAGGACTAGATACAATAATTGGTCTTGTACATTAACATAATTTGCTATTGTATATGGATCTATTTTTAAAATTGTTTCAAGTATAAAACTAATAATATCAATTGCCATAATAATAACTATTTTGACTAATATAAATAATTATTGCTATTAAACATAATCAAACATATATGGATCTTGTTGTCGAATATTATCTTCTTCTATATCAAGATCATCTAATTCATAAAAATATAACGCATTACCATTTCCGATTACTGGTATACCTCTTATATATACATCACCAAAGTTATTAATTATATTACTATAATGGCTATTATCTTCCTTGCTTTTTTCTTTATCTTCTTTATCTTGATCTTGCTTATTCATTGTAAGCATATACTCAGTTCTGTCCATTATTCTATATTTTTCCTCAATTTCTGCAATAACTGCATCTGCATTTCTTGGTTTTTCTTTAACTGAAAAATATCCTGTGATACCACCTATAATTGGTGAAAATAAATATGAAATTAATGATATAAGATCTGTATATTCATTAAAATCATCTATTATTGCTTGCTCTCTCAATTTACCTGTTTTAGGATCCTTATATAATTGTATTAGACCAAATAATCCTCTCATATTCTTATAAT
>JAGGXH010000065.1 GCA_021163145.1 Candidatus Aenigmatarchaeota archaeon
ATTTATTTTATATATAATTTCATTGAATCACTGTTATATTCTATGAATAAAATGAAGGTCGAAGATTCTAAAGAAATGCAAAAAAAGTCAAGATTGATGAGTTTATAAAAAAATTATAATATACCAAAATATTTTTTTATTTCATAATCTGTCACAGTCCTGTTAAAGTTGTTGCATTCTATTTTTTTATTCTCTATAAATTTTTTGTAAATATGTTCTGGCAATGTTTTTCTTATCAATTCACTCTTTTCAAAAAATTCCAATGCTTTTTCTAAGGAAGAAGAAAGTTCTTTTATATTTAATTTCTTTTTTTCTGACTTAGATAAGTGAAACATATCAACTTCAATTGGTTTTGGTGGTTTTAATTCTTCTTTAATTCCATTTATGCCTGCAGCATAAATTAAACTTAATGCAAGATAAGGATTGCAAGCAGGATCAGGACTTCTTATTTCAATTCTAGTTGCAGATTCTTTTCCTTTTTGATATTCTGGAACTCTTATATAGGCTGACCTATTTTTTGTTCCCCAAACAAGATATGTTGGAGCTTCATAACCAGGATAAAGCCTTTTATATGAATTTATCCACTGATTTAAACCTATTTGAATATCTTTTCCATATTTTATTAACCCTGCAAGATATGACTTTGCAATATTACTTAATTCTTGGTTTTCTTTGTCAAAAAATAAGTTTTTTCCATCTTTCCACAATGAAAGATGTAAATGCATGCCATTTCCGTTTATTCCATTTATTGGTTTAGGCATAAAAGAAGCATATACCCCATATTTTCTTGCAATTCTTTTTATAATATATTTTGTTAAAATTATACTATCTGCTATTTTTAAAGCATCTGCATAAGTTAAATTTACCTCATGCTGACTTGGTGCAACTTCATGATGATCAAATTCTGTTTTTATTCCCATTTCATTTAAAACAAGCTGTGCTTCTTTTCTTATTTCTCCATATAATCCTGATCTAAAATACCCCCCTTTATCCGTGTGCTTCGGATCTTTATCACTTTCAAAAATAAAAAACTCTATCTCAGCTCCACATTTTAATGTGCCAATATTTTTGTATTTTTCTATTATACTTTTTAATAAAGTTCTTGTATCTCCTCTATATTCTTTTCCACTTGACTCAATTATATACCCAAAAATTATTGCTTCTTTCCATGATTTTTCAGTACCTTTATATTCCCAAGGCAAAATTGTTAAAGTATTAATATCAGGAATAAACCTCAAATCACTTTCTTCAGTTCTTGCAAAGCCTTCTACAGAAGAACCATCAAATCCTCTTCCATTTTTAATTAGATGTTCGAACTCTTTTATAGGAACTGTAAAATCAAGCATTCTTCCGAGAATATCAACGAAAATAGGTCTAATAAATCTAACATTTTTATTTTTAAATTTTTTTAAGTATTCTTTTATCTCTTCCATATTATATAACCTATGTTAAGATATTTAATAAACTTTCTCTTTCTATTAGCTGATGTAGATTGAATATATTGCTGTTAATTCCCCTCTTTAAATAATATCTTGAATTTATTATAATTATAAAAAAGAAATCTTTAAATATTATGTTAAATATAATTAACATAAAATAGATTATAGGTTAAATATATATGACAACTATAAAAGAAGCATTGATTGATTCAAATCCATGGTGGGCAAAAGAATTTAAACTTGAATTTAAAGAAAGAGATATTTATCCAGAGATAAAAAAATATTTAAAATTATCACAAATAATAGCATTAACTGGGTTAAGAAGAGTTGGAAAAACAACTTTGATGCTCAAAATTGTAGAAGATACAATAAAAAATGGATTTGTTTCTAAAAACATTATTTATTTTTCATTTGATGAATTTAGAGAAATAGAAATACGAAAAATAATGAAAGAATATGAAGAGTTAATGGAAAAAAATTTAAAAGAAGAAAAATACCTGCTTTTACTAGATGAGATACAAAAACTAAATAATTGGGAAGACCAGATAAAAAGAATTTATGATACATTCAAAAATATTAAAATTATAATATCTGGTTCAGAATCATTATTTATAAAAAGAAAAGCAAAAGAAACATTAGCTGGTAGAATTTTTGAATTTAAAATTGAACCACTATCATTTAAAGAATTTCTATACTTTAAAAATATTAAATTTAAACCAATTAGGCTTTATGAAAGAGAATTAATAAAATTATTTAATGAATTTACTTTAATACAAGGATTTCCAGAATTGGTTGGAATAAAAGATAAGAATATTATTAAAAAATATATTAAAGAAAGTATAGTAGAAAAAATTATTTATAGAGATATACCAAAAATTTTCAAAATTAAAGATATAACAATAATAGAATCTTTGCTTAATATACTAATGGAAGAGCCTG
This sequence comes from Candidatus Aenigmatarchaeota archaeon, assembly GCA_021163145.1. GTDB lineage: Archaea > Aenigmatarchaeota > Aenigmatarchaeia > Aenigmatarchaeales > Aenigmatarchaeaceae > JAGGXH01. Next base: position 2,379 of record JAGGXH010000065.1, read on the forward strand.
GACAGATTATAGAAATTTCAAAATTAGCAAAAGAGCTTAAAATTTCAAGGCAAACACTTTCAAATTATTTAACATATCTCAAGGAATCATTTTTAATTAGAAAATTATATAATTTTTCGAGAAATAGGAGAAAAGTAGAAAGAAAGTTAAGGAAATATTATCCAACAATAATCTCTGTTGATCTTTTGTTTAGAGAAGATGATTTTTCAAAATCAAAAGTATTTGAATGGCTGTTAGTTAACCAGTTAAAGGCAGAATTTTTCTGGAGAGATGTTTATAAAAATGAGGTTGATATAATATTGTCAAATAAAAAAATAATGCCTATTGAGATAAAATATGGAAAAATTGATATTAAAGGATTATTAGTATTTATGAATAAGTTTGAGATTAATAAAGGTTATATAGTTTCTTATAAAATAGAAGGAAGTAAAAGAATTAACAAAAAGACAATCATAATAAATCCTGCATTTAAGTTTTTATTAAGATAGAATTTGGGTGAGCCGAAGGAAAAGTCACGAGTGTGTGCGAAATTAACAAATGGGTTAAATCTCCAATTAAAAATGTTTTTAATTTTTTATCAAATTCAAAAGTTGAAATACTAGCACTAGGCAATTTATCAATATAAACGCTTTCGTCTAATGATAAATTAAGAATTTGACATATGAGAGCCTTTATGACTTGTTTATGGCTCACTATCAATATGGTATGTTTTCCATGCTTTTTCTTTAGGTATTTCCAAAAATCTCTTGTCCTCTTTTCTAATTCTTCTTTTGTTTCTATTTTTTCCTTGAGTTTTAGTATTTTGAAAGCCTCTTTTCCAACTTCTTCTGGAACATTATGTTGTCTGAGTCTTGAAGTATAGGTTATTTTGAATGGTTTTTTCAAAAACGGTAATATATATTTCAGAGTTTCTTTAGCCCGTTTATTGATACTACAATAAATAAAATCAATTTTTTTGTTCTTAAAATAATATCCCAATCTTTTAGCTTGTTCAATACCTACATCATTTAACTGGTCAAATTTTAATCCAAAATCTCTTTGTGCATGTCTAACTAAATAAAGTTTCATAATTTAAGTTAAAATTAGATAACTTATAAATTTATTGAATCTGAATATGCCAGAATGATTGTACATATCGCTGTTCAACGACCCGTAAGGGCAAATCCCGAAGGCGAAAGTCCGCAGGACGTGGTTCAAGCGTAACGAAGTGAAGCGAAGAAGTCGGGTAAAGGGACGCTTGTTAATGATAACTCATCCAAGTTAACCAAGTACCAAAGAGAATGTAAATAATTAACAATACTTGCATTAATACTCAGATTTATAAATGTTTCTATTATGAGGATATTTTTCTGGAATTTTGTCTTAATTATAAATAAACGCCGCTAAGTAAATTATTTTTAGCCTATTAAAAGATTAATTAGCAAAACACATAATATTCCTAGAATAAAACTGATAGTACCTATTTTTGGATATTTTTTTATTTGTGCTGCTGGAATTAATTCCTCTACTGAGATGTAAGTCATAAAACCTGCTGCAAGTGCAAGTGATGCACCTAATAGATTTAGTGTAGCTCCCTTTAAAACATAATAACCTAAAATAAAACCAAATAATTCAAACAACACTGTTGTCACTAATATGTTAAAAGATTTCGCCCTCTTTTTTGTTAATCCATATAATGGAACGATTGTTGCGATATTTTCTGGTATGTCTTGTATTGCAATTCCAAGAGCTACCATGATTCCCAATACAGGAGATAGAACAAACCCAATACCAATCGCTAATCCTTCTGGTACATTGTGTAGAGCTATCCCAATAACCAGCATAATAACACTTCTTTTAATAGAGGGTTTTTCTTTTTTCATTAACTCAGGATTTATGTGAGGAAGAATTTTATCAACAATTTGCATTATTACTATTCCAAAAATAAAGGATATTATTACTAAGAGAATTGATGAGATTTTTAAACTTTCAGGTATCAATTGAAAAAAAGATATACCCAACATCATCGAAGCGGCAAATGCTAAAGAAATATGTAATACAATTTTTTTAGGTTTTTTGATTAACCCAACTAAAGAACCTAAGATTTGTCCAGCAAAGATTAGAAATATTATTAATAATACGTTTTTCATATTTATCTATTCCTTAATTTGTTTTTTAAACCTTTATAATAAATCGTATTGTAAGTGAAGTATTGGTAAGGAAATTATTCTTCTATCTTGTAATATAGTACTAGAATAACCTTCATCTTAACAACTCTTTATACAATCTTTCATCTAAGCTTCCATCAGGAAGCATCCAATCTGGGTGTACCTTGCCTTTTTCTTCCATCTGATAACGAATGCAACTTTCCCAATCTCCTTTAC
>JAGGXH010000007.1 GCA_021163145.1 Candidatus Aenigmatarchaeota archaeon
AAAAAACCAAAAAAATAATAGAAAAGGAATTTATATATTAATAACCATAGTAGCAATTTTATGTATATTTTTAACTGGAATTAATATGATAAAACCTGATTTTCAATGTACTCCAGAAAATAAATTAGCATTTGAACAATGTGCAAATAAAACTAAACTTTTAATTGTTTGTAGAGATACTACAAGACATAGTGAAAAAAGCTATTTACCTGATTGTGAAATTATGTTTGAAGAATTAAGAAAATGTGGATATGAATATTCAGGAGTAATTGATTTATTTAATTGTGATTTACCAGGAAATCAAATAACATGTGATATGTTGGAACAAAAAACAAATAGTTTAATATATCCAAAATATGCAATATTAATTCATTCAAGTTTAATAGAACCATTACCAATTGAAGGAATAGTAACATTACCGCAACTTACTCAAGCATGTGAAAATTATGAATATATTAACCCAGACTCATTAGAATAAATAGGGAGGTGAAAATATGCCAAAAGATAATGAACCATCAAAACAGCCTGAAAATTCAAAAAAGGAAAATAATATAGTTTATATAAAAGCAAACAAACCAATAAGACAAGATGGTAAATTAATTAGAACAGATAAAACACCATTCTATCAAAGCTTGGAAAAAATTAGAATTGCATTAAGAAACAATAAAGAAATTATAATAAGAGGTACAGGAAAAGCAATTATTCAAGCACTAAATATAGTAGAATATCTTAAAGAACAAAATGAAATTGAAGTAGTCAATATGTCTTCTGAAACATCAGAATATGAAATAAAAAGAAAAGATAATGAAATTGTTAAAAGAAGAGCAAGTACTATTATTATAAAAATTAAACAAATAGGTGATAAAAAATGAGTGACACTAAAATAAATGTAGAAAGAACAATTACAGGGAAATCAATTGTTAGAATAACTAAAAAATTTGAAGATGAAGACAGTGCATATGATTATGTAGAAAAATTTAGAGCATGGAATAAAAAAATATAAGGCGATTAAATGGAAGATTATAAAGAATATAATATAATTAATTATATCAAAGATACTGGAGAAAAATATAAAGGATATATTATGGATTTATATCAAAAAGCAGAAGAAGGAATCAAAGAAGTTTATAAAGCATTAACCCATCCTAAAGAAGTAATATATGATATAAAAGAAGTAATTAATCCAAAAGAAGAATATCAAGAACTAAAACAATATAATATTTTATATAAACAACCAGAACCAAAAAAATTAACAAATAATTTATATCAAATAGAAGAACCTGAATATAAAGAATCTATAAAACAACCAGAACCTTTACCTAAAAAAGAAAATATAGAACCAAAAATAATTAAAGAACCTATTATAGAACAAATACCAGATGCTACATATGAAGAAGTAGATAAATTTATTGAACAGCCAGAAGTTAGAAAAATAATTGAACCCATTATTAATAAACAAAGGAAGAGAAGGTTTAATATAGATTGGATATCCTTCTTTTCAGGAATAATAACTATGGGTATAATTGTTATAATAACAGTTTTAGTATTATACTATATGTATGCATGATGATATAATGGAGTTAATATTAAAAATAATATTAATATTGTTTTTGATACCCTTAATATTTAGTATATTTGAAGGTGATTAAATGATATTTGATAAATCAATTGCAGAAAAAATTTTAATATATCTATATGAACATAAAGATAAACCTATAATTTATATATCATTAATATATAGAGCGCTTCCAAACCATGCTCAAGGTACAATACATATAAATGTTATGAAACTTAGAAAATTAGGATTAATAACTTGTAGAAAAAAAGGAAGAATTAAAATATTAAATCTCACAGAAAAAGGATTAAGTATAGCAAAAAAATTATATAAAATTGAACAAGAATTTTAGAGGAATAAATTATGACTGCTCATAAAAAATATCATAAATGTCCTTATTGTAAAACAAGATTTTATTTATCAAAAACAACAGGAAGAGTAGGAAGTTTATATTGTCCAAAATGTGGTAAAAAATTTCAAACATGGTGACAATATGCCAGATTATAAAACTCATATATTAATAGGTTTTGGAAGCATGGTTATAATATTAGTTCTAATTTCTCTAATTTTATCTATACTTCATATTAATCCTATTATTTTTTGTTCCAGGTTTGATAAATATTTATTTTATCCTGAAATAAGTTTTTCATGTTTTCAAAACATAATAATATTATTTATTATAGTAGGTATATATTCAATATTACCTGATTTAGACATAAAAACAAGTAAAATATTTAATTTAATATTATCCATTGGATTAATTTCTATAATAATCTTATCATATTTTACCTATATTATATATAGTATTTTGATAGCAGTTGTATTATTATTAATATCTACTATGAAACATAGAGGTCATATGCATTCAATATTTTTTATGATAATATTTTCAATTCCATTATTATATCTTGGAATATATGTTGCAATAATAGGAGCAATAGCTTACTTAAGCCATTTATTTGCAGACGATGAGGTGAAATTGATTTGATTAAATTAAAAAAATATAAATGGAGCAATAAAAAATTAGAAGAATTATTTGAAAAACTATTAATAATTTTAATAATTATTACAATAATATTTGTAATATCAGCAACTTTTTCAATAATATGGGATTCAAGTTTAACAGCTGAAAGACAATTAGATTTAATAGAAAAAGAAATAAAACCTTCTTCAAATATTGATAAAATAGTTTCAAATATAAT
>JAGGXH010000018.1 GCA_021163145.1 Candidatus Aenigmatarchaeota archaeon
CTGTATTATATCTTGCAGAAACAATAGTATTAAGCTCTATAACAAGATATTGGAAAATAAGTAATCATTCCTTTGCGATAACAGCTGCAATAACAGCAATAATTTATGTATTTGGTTTAAAATATTTGCCACTTTATATATTAGTTTTTATAATATCATATCACAGATATAAAGAAAAATATCATACATTTTTACAATTAATAGTTGGAGCAATACTTGCAATAATAATAACTATTATGATTTTTAAGATAATGTGGTAAAATATGAAGGCAAATAAAAACATTGAAAAAGAAATTGTAAATAGTTTTGCAAATATTGCAACTACAATAGGATATTCTGATATACATGGAAAAATAATTGCAGAATTATTGGTTAAAGGAGAACCAATGTCACTAAAAGAATTATCTAAAAAAATTGGATGTTCTTTATCTACTATTTCTTTAAGTCTTGATTTATTAGATGTTTTTGGAATAATAAGAAAAATAAAAAAGTCTAAAGATAGAAATCTTTATATTGAATTACAAGGTTCCCTTTTAAAAGGACTAAAAACAGCATTTTTAGTAAGAATAGAAAATTCTATTCATGATACACTAGAAAAATTCGAATTATACGAAAAAGAGCTCAAAAAATCTAAAAACAAGAAATCATTAAAAGCACTTAAAATATTAAAAAATGAGATTAAAAAACTAGAAAGATATATGAAGCTATTAAATAAAATTAGCATAAAGTGATAATATGTTTGTAGCATTGTGTCAAAACTGTAAAGGTCTTGCAACACAAACATGCCCTATTTGTGGTGCAACTGTTTGTATAAAATGTTTGGAAAGTATAGGATGCAAATGTTGTCATGGAAAAAGAAAAGGATGACAAGAACAAAATTCATCCCAAAACATCCAATTTAATTTATTATATTGATTTTAGAGCTTCAATAAGACCTTCTATTAATTCTTTTTCAGCTGGAAAACCTAAAGCTGTTTTAAATCTTTTTTGTCCATTTTGTGTTATAAAGCCCTTTGATATTGAAACAAACTCACTTTCACCTTCTTCTGTTTTTGCTGTTTTCCTAGCAACTTCCAAAAACTTATTTTTATTTGCTCCATAAATAATTTCTTTTGTTCCTTTTGTTATAAATTCTACCATATGTATTACCTCCATTTTTGTAATGAGCATTATATTAAACTTGTATTTAATATTTCAACTGATTCTACTCCTTCAATTGATTTTATTGTATTTTCTATCTCATCCATTTTTCCACTTTTATCTGGAACAACTATGAGAACTATTAAAGCTTTTAAACCAAATGCTAGTGGTTCTATTCTATAATCTTGAACATTTAATTTCTCAGAAATTTTATTTTTTATTTGTTCTAAATCAATTTCAGGTGAACTTGCCATTATTTTTATTTCTATTCCAACATCTCCCATTTACACACCAAATAACATTCTTCTTGTATCCCTTCTTTCATATTTTGATACCATAAAATGCATAACCATTACAATAATCCATGATATCATAGCTAATTGAACAAATATCATTCTATTAAACAAAAATGCACTTGTTATAAATACAAATACTAAATAAAAGAACATGTGTTTAGTAAATCCATATAATTTTCCTTTGTTCAACATTCTTATTTTGTGTCTTATCATTTAAGGTCCCTCAAATCCACATTTGCAAGTATATTTTACTGACAATTTTTTACATCTAAAACATCTAAATATTTCTTGTTCACCACATTTAGGACATTTTATTTTAACAAAATTTTCTTGGCCAATTAAATTTGTCCCACAACTTGAACATTTCAATATCATTTTGTATCACTGTAAGTTTTTATTATATAATGAAGTATTTAAAGTTTTTTATCTGTACTGATTTATAAATAATGCATATATATTCTATTTTATGAACATTATAGTTGAAACAATAAAAACTTTGTTTATACTTATACCTGCATATATTGCAAATGCATCACCAACTTTAATAAAAGGAAAACATCCAATTGATTTCAAAAAGAGATTTGGTAAAAATAGATTATTTGGTGATGGAAAAACCATTGAAGGATTTATATTTGGAACAATTATAGGCACACTTTCTGGATTCATACTAATTTATATTTATCCACTGATAAACACATTTACTAATGTATATGGATTTTCTTTGCCACAATTAAATTTGTACACAGTATTCTTAATATCAACAGGTGCATTAACAGGAGACCTTATAGGAAGTTTCATTAAAAGAAGGTTGAATTATAAAAGAGGGGAGAGCATATTATTTTTAGACCAATTAGATTTTATATCTGGGATGTTATTATTTTCATATTGGTTTGTTGATATAACCTTACTAATGGTAATAATAATGATTATATTAACTTTAATATTACATAGAATAACTTGTATAATTGGTTATAAATTAAAAATAAAAAAAGAGCCATGGTAAAAATGAAAATATATGAGCATGTAAAAAGAGAAATAAGATTAATAAGAGCAAAAGAAAGTAAAAAAGAAATTTTATTAAAACTGACTTTACCATTTATAATTTCAGCACTAGTTGTTTTTGGATTATGGTTATCTGGAACTGACATATATTTGAAATTTATATATATAGCAGGAGTGTATCTATTTACTCCAATTGGAATGCTAGCTGGATTACCATTTGCAATAGGAATAAAAACAAGTATATGGAAAGCAATTTTATTTATGGTCTTTTCAGATGCAATGGCATCTTTGTGGATTGTATGGAATTTAGATCTTTTAAAAGTAGTTCCATTTTTAGGAAATCTTGTTGAAAAATCCCAAGCACAAGGAAAAAGATATTTAGAAAGAAATCCTAAATTAAGAAACTTTGCATTTATTGGTCTAATAACCTTTGTATTGATTCCATTATATGGAAGTGGTTCTATATTAGGATCAATTATTGGAAAAATGATTTCAATGAAAGAATATAAAATAGTTATAGCTGTTGTAATTGGTTCAATTATTAGATTAACTATAATGGGTTTAATTGCACAAGGATTGCTCTTACTTTAATTGTTTATAAATTATATAAAATCTTTGTAAAAATGTTACAAATGATAACAAAATTAATAATAATACTCCATAATAAAGAGATTTTTCAAAAAGCATCATACCAACAGATGCAACAAATATTATTATAATTCTATCAGCTCTCCCTATTATACCACCATAAAATCTCTTTTTAGTTAATGCATGTGCCTGTGTCCCAAGATAAGAAACAAGCAAAGTAACAATAATTAGAGAAAACCCAATTATATCTGGAACTGCGGAACTCAATGTTATTCCTAATAATATGGCAATATCAGCTAATCTATCAAGTGTATGATCTAAAAAATCTCCTAGTTTAGAATTAATGTTGTATTTTCTAGCAATCTCACCATCTAATATATCAAAAAATCCATTTAATAATACAAATAATGATGCCAATATGAAACTACTGATATAAAAGAAATATCCTGCAAAACATGCCATTAGAAAAGCTAAAAAGGTAATATAATTTGGATTTATTTTAAATAAAAATCTTGAAGTAACTAGTTTTCGCAATCTAGGATATTTTTTTGAAAAATCTGATAACATTATATCACTTTTACTGTTTTAAGTATATTTTTTGCTTTAGATTCATTAATTTCAATTTGATTTAATATTGTATATCTACTTGGATTTATTTCTTTTGCTTTTACAAGTGCCTTTATCATTATTTCCTCAGGTATTTCTAATTGTTTTGCATTTGTTGGGCATCCAATAATTTCTAAACATTTTCTTATTTTCTTATAATCTTGTCCATGAAGATATGACATTATAATTGTTCCTATTCCACATTGTTCACCATGTAAAGATTTTTTCTCTGGATATAACATATCCAGAGCATGAGAAAACATATGTTCTGATCCTGAAGCAGGCCTACTTGATTTTGTAAAGCACATAGAAATACCACAATTTATTAATGAATCAACTAAAAATTTTATATCAGATTTAATATGTTCTGGATCATCTAATATTTTCTGTGCAGCTGATAATCCAAGATCAGCAGCATAACTTAGATAAGGTTCTCCTGTTTTTATATTACTAAGTTTCCAATCAGCAACAGAAGTTAATTTTGCAATTACATCACCATAACCAGAAGCAATTAATCTAGCTGGTGCCTGTGAAATTATATCTAAATCAGCAATTATCATCAGTGGCGGTTTTGCTTCAAATGATGATTTAAAACCATTTAGATTTAAGCTTGCTCTTGGAGATGCAAAACCATCATGAGATGGAGAGGTTGGGATAGAAATAAATGGCATATTTGCTTTATTACTAATGTATTTTGTTATATCAATAATTTTTCCCCCTCCAACACCTATTAAAAAATCAAATGCATTTATTTTCTCTAATAGTTCTGGAATATCACTTTCATCTTTAATAATCTGGATGTTTGATAAGAATCCATTATTTTGAAAATCAGAAAATACTCTTTTTCCTGCTACTTCTTTAGTATGCTCACCTGTAATAACTAAACATGATCCTTTTAAGTGAAGTTCTTTGCAAAAATTAACTGTTTCATCTAATGCTTTTCTTGAGACAAGTATTTTTCTTGGTAATTCAATATTTGCCATAATATGTGTTTAAAATTAAATATATATAAAACCAAATATCATTAAAGATTATGAAACAAGCAATTATAATAAGAACTGATTTGAAGATGGGCAAAGGTAAAATGGTTAGCCAGGGTGCTCATGCATCTATATCTGCATTTTTAAAATCAAATTACAGAGCTAGAAAGATTTGGAGAGAACAAGGAGAAAAAAAAGTTGTTTTAAAAGTTAAAACAAAGAAAGAATTAGAAGATGTTTATAGAAAAGCTAAAAAACAAAACCTTCCTTGTACCATAATAATAGATGCAGCAAAAACACAATTAAAAAAACCAGATAAAACAGCAGTAGCAATAGGACCTGCACCTGATTCTAAAATAGATAAAATAACTGGTAAATTGAAATTATTATAAACTTTATGTATATAAACTCTTTTTGCTTTTATTTTTTAACTATCAAATTACTATTATTTTCTATGAATCAATGGTTTTTAGAAAAATTTGTAAACCCTTTATGTCATTATTATACACTTGAAGCAACAATTGTATATGGAATAATATTTGCTATTGCTACATTAGGTTCATACAAACTATTGAAATTTTTAAAAATAAAAATAAATAATAAGTTTTTCTGGGCATTAATCCCATTCATAGTTTATGGTGGATGGACTAGAGCATTAAGAGATTATGGTATTGGTATATATGCAAATAATTGGTTCTGGTGTTCACCACTAATATATTTTATAATTTTTGGAATAACACTAACATCTTTATTATTTGGACTATTATTAGAAAGAAAGCTAAAAATATCATAT